>JAFKHV010000062.1 GCA_017306715.1 Legionella sp.
TTTTCATGGGCTTGTTGCTCGATAATAGCTGATAATTCATTCAATACCGAGTTCATGTTATTTCTTTCTTGCTGTAAATTATGTGCAGCAATCTGCGGTACTGATTGTTGCTGCCCCTGCTCTTTTATTGTTAACTGCTTAAACCAGGCGCTTAGCGCACCATCTACAGAAGCATTAATTTTTGCCGCAATCTGCTCAGCGTCCAGCCCATACAAGGATTGCGCATGCTTAAGGGCATACTGCGCCAAGCTTTGAGCCAGGTGCGGATTATATTTACTTAGATAAAACATCGCGGAAAAATTGGGTACTACCATAAGGTTGATCTGGGCAAATATTTCAGGATAAAGTTCTTCTTTAAAGAGGTGCAATCCCTGCACACGCTTTTCTACGGCCTCAGTTATTCGATTAGTTTCCGTAAAAAAATATTTAACTGCGTGAAAATCGAGTTCTTCTGGTGCGTTTATTTCATTTAATTGCTCACGAGTAAACAGGGGTGTATCCTCATCAAAATAATCTCGTAAATTTCCTGATCGGGTCATTGGGTTCATGCCCAGCTGGTAACCGACTAATACCGTTCTTATATACTCAACAGCTTTAACCAATTCTATTTTGCCTGCTATATGTTTATTTAATTTTGCATTCTGAATTATTTGCTTTAACAATTCGGTCCCTAAATGGGCTTGAGCGTGCGGATTGGAAAGGCGATTTATATCCAGCAGCAGTTGCCGGTTGACAGGCGGTGTATCAAGCTCCAGGGCAAGAATCTTATCTCTTAATTCGGGACGAGATTTAACCAAGGATAAAACTTCAGCATCACTAACCAGCTTTCGATTCAAGCTATAGAAAAGAAGGTTTTTCTGTACAATTGCATGTTCTAGAGCTCTCATGTTATTTTGGGATGTCGCACGCGCCTCAATTTCTGTCAAGTGATTCTGCTGTGTCTCTTTTGCTTCTTTAAGGTCATTTTTAACTCGTCTCTGTGCCTTTTCAAACAGGGTTAAATCTTGAGCGAGTCCTTTAACTTTTGTCGCAGCCACAACGGCCGGATGCTCTATAATAGCATTTATTTGCGCAGAGAGACCTTTTTCGGCTTGCTCCAGCTCGCTTAAAGTAATGTATTCGTTTAATCGGCAATTCACCGCATTTAATGCTCTGATGGCAGCATGGAGTATGCGACTTGCCGCTCTATTCTCAATTTGCCTCTTTTTTGTAGTGTATATCTGTTTCATCTCAGCATCAGGATGCTTTTGGGACATTAACTCCTCTATGGTGCGAACCTGAGATTCCGCATCACGGCAGAGGGTGTTCTTCAATTGCGACATTAACTGATCTCGGTGTCGGGCTATTTGTTCTAAATCCATATCCGTGTAATCAATGGTAATACCCTCAATAAATGAACTGACCGTATTCAATTCAATAATTGGTTTTTCAAAATGTAGGGGCTGCTGAAGAACCACGTCAAACCATGAGCGAAAACCTTCGTCCACTGCGGGCAGCTTCGTGCGGGTGATTAGCTCTGCCTGCGAGCACTGATAGAACTCTTGACTATGCTCAAGTAGATAGTGCGCGAGCTGTAATGCGACCTGAGGATTTTCTTTACTTATTTTATAGATAGAGTCAAATAACATCTCTTTGGGGCACTCATGCATGGTGAGTAACTTTTGACACTCATACGCATCAAGCACAATAGGCTCAGCTGCTTTGAGGGCAGCCTTACTATTTTCTTTGTTGATAAAGTAATAACTCAATGCTCTCAGGTGTAAATCTCTCGATGAGCATACCTCCAGAATAAGTTTTGAGGGCAAAACTGCAAGACGCCCCGTAAATAAACTCCTTAAAGAACCTGCTGAAGTTAAATTTTGCAGACCTTCAAAAAAATGGTAATCAATAAGCGTGCCGCGTACATAACTTAGGGCGGCATCATTACTCATGCCATTGATTTGTTTTTCAAACGCAGCTTGAATAATTATGTACTCTAAAAAACCCTTGGGGGTCTCCAGGGATGCAGCATCGCGTTCAACTGATGGGTCATCATGGTTTACGTTTAAAGCCGAATTTAAATGGGCGGAAATATAGGCAGCGAAGGCTTCGCGTTGTGGGGACTGAAGCCTGGTATAATAAGCGAGTATTGGGGGGGATTTTTTTATTAATTCTTGTGCTTTATTCAATAGATTCCATCCCAGCTGGGGGTTGTGACTTAAAACCTCACCAAGGAAATCAAGTGCATGGGGTTCTTCAATCAATGAAGAAAAAAGTGCGTCCGAACGAGTTATTAGCCAATTTGCCAGGTGATAACTGGTGAGGGTGGGGGCAAAAAAACACCAGCGCCCATGTTTTTTCGTTATCGTAGCATAGGAATGCTCTTCCGTTGCGGTGTTATCCCAAGGGTTAACTAGTTGAATCATTAGATTTTTATCTGTTTCTCGAACTGCGTTCACAGAGTAGGCATGTCGAGCATGATCATAATCCATGCTCAGATAAACGGGAAAGTTAGGAAACGCTTTTTTTAGCGCAATCACTTGGGATATATTGAGATTATCTTTAGGATATAAATCAAAAATATTGGCGACAAAAGCTGCTGAGGGGTCTTTTGTTGAATCGCGATTATTATGCATCGCGACACTGAAATTGGGCTCACCCGGCATACTGGTTTGATTATAGTAATAATAAGAACTTATCCGTTCGATGATTTTTATGGGTAAGCATTCCGTTTGGACTCCGATTTGGGCTTTCTGAATTTCCGCAATTTTGTCGGGCTTTACCGTAAACACATCCTCGCCAGCTTGTTCATCATGCACATAATCATATTTCCCCTCCATTTTTTTAGGCTCCAAACGCTCACTACGCTCTGAGCGTTTGATGCGCACGGTGATGCTGCCATCGGGATTTTCGGTAAACATGGACTTGAGTTTTTTAAAGCCCTCGGGATATTGGATGAGGCTATGAATTGAAGCCAATAAGAAACAATTACCAGTATTACCTTGTTGGATTTTTATGTCTTTAGCATCGGGAGGAAACAATGGCATTATATATTCCTTACAGTTTGTATAATTTTTAACACTATTATATAAGATAATCGAAAATACATCCAAATAACCTAAGTTGGAACAATTTATCCCTCACAAAAAGTGATAGTGTTTATGGTAAATATATGAGCATTTTACTACAGAAAGATTAAGTAAAGATTAATGGGTAATTAACCAATTTTCTAACTGGCGACCAGTATCATCTAAAATTTGGAGGATTTGCTGATAAAGTTGTTCCAATAAATTGGTATGTCCGGTTTTATGATATCGTTCCAAAAGCTGGCATGCATGAATGAGCTTTTGCGCACCGCAATAAATATATCCATTTTTTAAACGATTAAGAACTATGATAACTGTTTGCCAATCTTCTTGACGATGTGCTTGTTCTAATTTTAATAAATCGTTGGGTGTCTCCTGGAGAAGGGTTTTTAATATATTTTTAAACAAAGTTAAATCATTCCCCATCTTAGCCAAGGCTTGTTGCGCATCAAACACAGCTAAATGATTTAAGTGAAATAATTTCGCGTCTGCTGCTTCGATATTTAACCCGATGTCTGTCGTGCTACGACTTACATTCCTTTGCGGAGCAGACAAAGGAGAACTTGGTCCATAATCTTGCTTTAACTGGTGTAAAATTTCTAAAGTCATGGGTTTGGTGAATACCGCATTCATCCCGGCTTCAAGGCAATTACGCTTAATTCCTTCACGAGAGTGGGCAGTTAGACCAATTACGGGCAATGCGGGAATATGATTTGCTTGCTCCCAATCTCGAAGTTTTTGGGTCAAATCTATTCCCGACATTTGCGGTAAGCCCAAATCCGTGATCATCAAGGTAAAATTTTCAACAACCAATAACGTCCATGCGGTTTCCGCATCCATAACACTTTTAAATTGACATGCTGCCTGCAGCACCAGATTTTCCAGAGTACGCAAAGCAATACGATTGTCTTCGACCAACAAAAACCGTGGCTTTTCACTCACAGGATCAGGTAAAGTCATAATATACCGTAGTGGGTGGTGTCCATGATAAATGGCTTAAATTAAGTTGCGTGTCAGTGATTGTCAATGAACCATCCTTTTATCAACAGCTTATCTTTAATTATAAATCACCCAGATGCTGATGTATAATTATCCGCTGTATTTATCGATAAATATGTTTTTGAGCCTATCAATACAGTATACTCTAAATATAAAAAGTCTTAATTAGACTACTCAGGCAATGCGCTCTTCTTAATCGACAGCATCGCCTTAAATCGAGACTTAAAGAGCACATAATTTAGCCTCACGGATATTCAAGGTAACCGAAATGGGTCATTTTTCATTTTTAGATACATTCATCCATGAAGTGGATACTGCTTTACGCACACTTTGTCCCCCATCCCAACGAACGAGCGCTCGCTCTTCACCGGCGGAATCGATTCCGGATGCACAATTAACTGCCCAAGAAAAAAAGCATGTAGCCGGATTAATGCGCGTTAATCATTCCGGTGAGGTTTGTGCGCAAGCCTTGTATCAAGGTCAGGGTTTAACTGCAAATTTGCTGCACGTAAAGCAACAAATGGCGGCAGCGGCAGCTGAAGAAGTTGATCATCTTGCCTGGTGTGAAGAACGTCTGGAAGAGCTTGCGGCAGCTCCGAGTTTGCTCAATCCTTTATGGTATACCGGTTCCTTCATTCTTGGAGCACTTGCAGGTTGGGCTGGTGATACATTGAGCTTAGGTTTTGTTGCCGAAACAGAGAAACAAGTCAGCGAACACTTGCATAAACATTTAGAAAAGTTACCCCCACACGATGTCCGTACACAAAAAATATTAGCGCAGATGCAACAGGATGAAGCGCAACATGCACAAAGCGCGATGCAGGCAGGGGGCGTTGCACTGCCCTTCCCGATAACGCTATTCATGCGGATGGTGTCGAAAATTATGACAAAAAGCAGCTATCATATATAGTATGCTACTCCAAACTACGGATTTTTTCTCCGAGTTGAAGGCTATACATGGAGTCTATGACTTTATTTTTGTGTTTCATTATCTTCATCGCCCTCGTTTTTGATTTCATCAATGGCTTTCATGATGCCGCAAATTCGATTGCTACCATTGTTACCACCAAAGTTTTAACGCCAAGACAAGCGGTTTTTTGGGCTGCATTTTTTAATTTTATCGCGTTTCTGGTATTTAATCTTACCGTAGCCCATACCATTGGCGAGGGGCTCATCGCACCGGAAATTATTGATGGTCCATTTATTCTTTCTGCTCTTTGCGGCGCGATCTTGTGGAACCTGCTTACCTGGTATTTCGGCTTACCCTCAAGCTCATCTCATGCTTTGATTGGCGGTCTAGCTGGGGCCGCACTTTTAAAAGGTGGATTTGGCGCCTTAAAACTCTCGGGATTTCTTAAAGTTATCGCAGGCATCTTTATCTCGCCTATCCTGGGTTTGTGTATTGGTTTATTGCTCACCTACTTGTTAAAGCAACTTTTGCTGCGCTATCGACGACGGCGTTTGCAAAAAATCTTCCGTGTGTCACAGCTGATTACCTCAGCCATGCTTAGCCTTTCTCATGGAAGTAATGATGCGCAAAAAACGATGGGCATTATTACAATGCTCTTGTTTTCCTACTCCGTATTACAAGGCGCTTTTCATGTACCTTTATGGGTGGTTTTAACCTGTCAAACCGCAATTAGCTTAGGAACTCTGGCTGGAGGGTGGCGTATTGTGCATACTATGGGAACCAAAATTACCAAACTCAATGCGATGAAAGGCTGTGCTGCGGAGTCGGGAGCGGCGCTATCACTCTTTATTGCGACCTGGTTCGGCATCCCAGTCTCTACCACGCATACCGTCACCGGAGCAATTACTGGAGTGGGCTTAATTCATGGCTTTCACGGGAGTCGTTGGAGTATTATTATCACTATTTTTTGCTCGTGGTTATTAACCGTACCCGCTTCCGCATTAATGGCGGCATTAATTCTGTGTTTTTTTTGATTTAAGCGCTAGATTGCTGTACTTATACCCATAAGCCCAATACAGAATTAAGCCCACGGCCATCCAGGATACAAAGCGAAGTAATGTAATTCCTGGTAAATTAATCATTAAATAAAGACAACTCAGTATGCCTAAAATAGGGGTATACGGCATCCCGGGTGTTTTAAAGGGGCGATGATATTCAGGGGCTTGATACCGTAAATATAAAACACCACTGCACACAATGATAAAGGCAAATAAAGTACCAACATTAACCAGTTCAGCCAATAAATCCAGCGGGGCAAACGCAGCCAAGCAGGCGATTAAAAAACCGCAAAGAGCAATAATCAGACTGGGTGTATGAAAGCGCGGATGCGTCGTGGCGATTGCGGCAGGAAGCAGGCCATCACGCGCCATCGCAAACAGGATGCGCGTAAGCCCATAAAAAAGCACTAACATAACCGTGGTGAGGCCCGCCACCGCGCCGATGCTTATCAAGCCCGCCGCTAATTTAAATCCTAAAGTTAGCAATGCGTTACTTATCGGCGACCCTAAATCAAGAGATGAATAATGCACAATACCGGTTAATAAGGCAGAAACAATGATATAGAGCACCGTACATACGATTAAGGAACCGATAATGCCAATGGGGAGATCGCGCTGAGGATTAAGAGCCTCTTCTGCTGCTGTTGAGACTGCGTCAAAACCAATATAGGCAAAAAAGATTAGTGACGCCCCCTGAATTACACCGGTCCAACCGAAGGGAAAAAAAGGATGCCAATTGGCCACATCTATCTCAAAAGTAGCAATGACGATAAACAAAAAAATCACGGATAATTTAACGGCAACCATAATGCCATTCACACGCGATGTAGAGCGTACCCCGATCATAAGCAAGGTGGTCAAAAGGACGATGATTGTTACTGCTGGAAGATCAATCCAGCCTCCTTTGGCGGGGCTACTTAACAGCTCATGAGGCAGATGAATTTTAATGGTATGTAAAAAATCTGCCGCATAACTACTCCATCCGACCGCGACCGCCGCAACAGACAAGGTATATTCTAAAAGGAGATCCCAACCCACAATCCAGGCTATTAATTCACCAAAACCTGCATAGGCATAACCGTAGGCACTTCCACAGCCACCAATCATTGCGGCAAGCTCGGCATAGGATAATGCGGCAAATCCACAAGCACAACCGGCAATAATATAACAAAGAATGATTGCCGGGCCGGCATGAGTTGCCGCAACAATCCCTGTGAGCACAAAAATCCCCGCGCCAATGATGGCCCCGATTCCCATTAAGGTTAAATCTCGGGCGGTCAGGCATTTTTTAAGCACACTTTTCTTATTGTCGTCTGCCCCAAGCTCTTTTTTGCGAAACAAGTCCATGTTAGTATGCCCCGTTTACCAGCTGTCAATGATCAAGCAAGAAATTTGCCAATTCCCAAGTTCCGCGCGCCATGAAAAAATTTTGGCGTTTTAAGAGTGCGAAAAGAATGAGTAATCGCGATTTCATAAAAGTTTTTATGATAAGCCTAATATTCTGGGGTAAAGCAGTAGCCTCGGTTACCAATCAATCAGAACAGTGTCAACATTGGTTGTCTTTATTCCGACCTTTTTGTCATCATGTCCAGCAAATATGGAACGAGGGACATACTGATCTCTACATCTCTGGATATGCCTGGCATAACCGTTTTACGTACAGCCGCGAACGTATTCGCCGTAAACATTATAACGAATTGGCTTGGGGCGGCGGTTTGGGTAAAGGCTACTTTGATATTAAGGGCAATTGGTCGGGACTGTATGCATTTGCATTTTTGGATTCTCATAAAAATGTGCAACCGGTCGTGGGATATGCACATCTTTTTGTAGCTAAATTAGCGCCCGAAGTTAAAGCAGGTCTCGGTTATTCCGTTTTAGTCACCGCACGTCCGGATATTCTTCATAACATTCCCTTTCCGGGGGCTGTTCCCTGGGCAGGGGTTTTTGTAAAACAGCTCGCGCTTAAAGCCGCATATATTCCAGGCACCTCAACGAATGGGAATGTTTTGTATCTGGTGAGTACCTATACCTTTGATTCTTGATATTATTTTTTTAACGATTATGTGCTATGTTTTCAAGATGATGAATTAATAAGGACTCTTTATGAAATCATTTATTGAACAAGCGCAAATCTATGCTGCCTACCACCGCAAGCCTGAAACACGATTTACGCATATGGCAGGCGTTCCCCTGGTTATTTTGTCTTTTATGATCCTCTTAGGGTTCGTAAAAATCATTGTGCCCGGAATTTTCATGAGTACTTTAGCCTGGTTTGCAACCTTAGCCTTGTTAATTTACTACTTTATCCTAAATTGGAAACTGGCCCTGGCGATCACGCCCATACTGCTTTTTCTCTTGTGGATATCGGATTGGTTAAGTGCTGCAGGACCCACTACCCTGGGCGTTTGGTCTTTTATTATCACCTTTATCGCCGGATGGGCTTTACAATTTTACGGTCACTTTCTTGAAGGGAGACGACCCGCTTTTCTGGATAATCTCTCCCAAGCATTAGTAGCGCCTTTATTTCTGGTCGCCGAGCTGTTTTTCATGGCAGGATTTATGAAAAATCTTCAGCTGGAAATTTACGGTACTCCCAATATTATTAACGAATAATCTGAATTAACCGCAGCGGACTAACCCCACTGCGGATGCATCATTTTGTAACAGAAATGAATTTTATGATGGCGTTTAAAATCCACATCGATGGTTCGTGCGGTCATGTCGTGTACGCTGTATTTTTGGCTTAATTCCGGATTTAACTTAAATTGACGAAAATTAGTTGAAAAGTACAACATACCCCCGGGATTAAGCAACCGCATCGCCGCATGGACTAACGAGCTATGATCGCGTTGTATATCTAAAGTATCCTGCATTTTCTTAGAGTTGGAAAAACTGGGCGGGTCTAAAAAAATCACATCAAAACGCTCGCGGGTGACGCGCAGCCATTCACGACAATCAGCGGCAATGAATTGATGTCGCGATAAATCCAGGCGGTTTAGGGTAAAATTTTCCTCTGCCCATCGTAGGTACGTATTAGATAAATCCACATTGGTAGTCACCGCTCCAGCTAAAGCGGCATGCACACTTGCTGTTCCCGTGTAGCAGAAGCAATTTAAGAAGCGAGTGCCGGGAGTAAGTTGGGCAAAGCTTAAGCGCAAGGGGCGATGATCGAGAAATAAGCCCGTATCTAAATAATCAAAAAGATTGACTTTCAGTTGCGCAGAACCTTCAGTAACCACCAAAAACTGGCCTTTTTGTCCCATTTTTTGATATTGATTGGATCCTTTCTGTTGCTTCCTTTGTTTAATGACCAGATGATTTGGAGTAATACCTAATACCTGCGGCACCACCTGCATTACCTCTAAACTACGCTTTTCGACTTTATGTTGCGGGATGCTCGCGGGGGCTGCGTATTCTTGTAATACCGCATATTCATTGTAAACATCAATAGCAAAAGCATATTCCGGCAAGTCGGCATCATAAATACGATAGCAGCTTATGTTTTGTCTTTGCGCCCATTTTTTTAAATGGCGATAATTTTTTTCCAGGCGATTACGTAACATTTGTGCAGGACCTGAAAGTTCAGTAGGTGTCGTGCCTTTCAGTTCATTATGAGCCACAACATCAAACTGATAGAGCTTGCACTCTAATGCCCCATTATAGAGAGTGTATTGCTTGTTCGAGCGCAAACCGATCGCTTTTGCTAATACAGGACTTGAGGTAATGATTGCAGCCTTCCATCCTTGATAACGCTCATGAAGTAATTGCCCCAACTGTTGATAAACCGGTACCAGCTGCGTCACCTCCCCCAAACGTTCCCCATAGGGAGGATTGGCCACCATTAAACCCTGGGCAGCAGGCGCTGCTGCTGCAGACAATTGCTCAATATTCTGCTGCTCAAAACGCACAAGCTGGCTTACTCGGGCGCGTTGTGCATTCGCTTTGGCTAATTCAATGGCACGCGGGTCGTTATCGGTCCCTACCAGCGTCATCGGTAGGGGGCGCACCTGTTGTAACGCTTCCTCTCGTAATTTTAACCATAACGATTGTTGATGCTGGGCCCAGTATTGTAGCGCTTGATCGGTACGCAAAAGCCCTGGCGCAATGCATGCAGCCATTAAAGCCGCCTCGATAACCAAAGTCCCTGAGCCACAAAAAGGATCATGTAAGGCATATCCCTGTGCCGCAAGCGCGGGCCACTTTGCCCGCATCAGTAAAGCGGCGGCAACATTTTCTTTTAAAGGTGCCTTACCCGCTTGAGTACGGTATCCTCGTTGATGCAAACTATAACCCGTCAAATCCAGGCTTACAGTGAGTTCTTCTTTTTTTAAATAGGCATGAATCAGAATTTGCGGACTTTCTTTATCTACCGTAGGTCTTACCCCCCGATGATGACGAAAATGGTCCACTATGGCATCTTTGACCACCTGGGCGCCATACATGGTATTACGAATACGCTCGGATGAGCCATGAAACTCAACCGCAATAGTTTTATCGTGAGTAAACACCGTTTGCCAATGAAACTCGCTGCATAATTTACGAATCGCCTGATCGTTGCTGGCAAAACCGCTGAATAAAATCAGTTGTACACGATTAGCAAGTCTTGACCATAAACAAATACGATAGATAACCGCATGATTGGCTTCGCCATATACCCCTTGCGGATTAACATGACTTACTTTAAGTCCTAGCGTGCGTACTTCTTCTTCCAACAAATACTCCAACCCCCGCGGGCAACTAATAAATAACGGATAATTCATTGGATACAGCCTCTTAAAAAGCGAAATAATGCTTTCGCCGCGCCAGTGTTCTTATTTTTTTCAGCATCAGCGCGGGCTTTAGTAATCAATTGGCGCAAGTGTTGTACTTCTTCAGGTTGATACTGGGCAATGAATTCCGTTAGCTCTGATTTGTCGCCCTGTAACAAGCGATCGCGCCACATTTCCACCTCATGAAAGGAAGCGGTCGTTCCTTGTTCTTCATCAAGCATAAGCTGATAGGCGGCAATAATTTCTTCGTGATCTGCAGCACGCATTAACTTCCCTATTAATTGCGCCTGACGACGGCGTGCACCGTGGCTTTTGATTTTCTTCGCCTCGATTATTGCTTTATAAAGATTCTCTGGGAGCGGTAGCTGGTTTAACTTTTCTAAACTCAAATCAATAAACTGCACCCCTAATTTCTGTAAGTGATCAGCATCGCGTTTCTTTTGTGATTTACTAATGGGTTCATCCATTGGCGTACAACATGTAAAATTAAAAGAGCAGTATACTATAGATACTTATCGAGCCGCCACCGCGAGTACCATTGTGATGAAAATAGCGTACTCCCCGCGTCATTCAGATCGTAGCGAAGAGCCTCCATACTCCCCCGTCGTTCAGAGCGCCTCCTGCAATATAGTGGAATCTCAAAGCGGTCTGCGATTCGTAATTTTGTTTTTTATCTTAATTACATCCTCTAAAGATAAGATCGTGGTATTTTGCAGGATTCTTCGCTGCGCTTTGAATGACGAGAGGGCTTTGAATGACGTGGAATTTCGAAATGACATGCTTTTTACTGCCTGGAATAGCATTGCTCCAGCTAGTGTATTAAGCGAAGCGATCCGATACAGGCTTTTTTAGATATACAAGGTTTTTTACGATTCACAGAATCATCCACAAATAAATTATAAATAAGAATTAAAAAGACCAGTGTATGTAACCAGGTTACCGTGATCTGGGTGAATAGATACATGGCCGCCAAAACACCAAAGCAGCCGGAGAGACTGTAAATCATGGTCTTTTTTAAAGGGATATTCGGCGTGCTTTGTAGAATAATTAATGAAGTAATCGGTTGCTGCACTGCTCCAGCTACCGTCATAATAGGGAAAGCGAACATGGGGGATAAATTCATTAAAAAGAGAATGCCCTGCACCATAATAAATAATCCAACACCTACAGCCGTTAATGCGCCACATACGATCATCGCAAAAAAGCCTAGAAATAGTTGCATCGTCGATAGTGCCCCTAGATCGCCGCCTAAATTCAGTAAACGAAATTGATGAAGTACGAGTAAAGAGATAATAAACAAATAGGAGGCTTTAATAAGTAAAGATGAATAGTGACTTCCATAACGGATCATTACCCCACTTAAGGCTCCCCCAATACCCGCACCGGCAACCAAGACCAGTAAGGTTGTTAAATCGACCGGGAACAAATAAACGAAGAATAAGGCTTCTAAAACTCCAGGAAGCACTTGGGCGATATTATTCACTGCCGCTATTTCATTTTTATCAAATGTTTCCATTACCCGTGTTAAAGCGCGATTCACAGCAAAGCTTCCAAGGCCAAGGGTATCAGCAAAAAAGGCAAGTACACCGCTTAAAAATAATGTTAGATAGTCTTTCCAGGTAAGATTAGCGGTAGGCTGCTGCTGTAACTTGACCCCAATCATGAAGAGAGAAAACAAGCCTAAAATTATTATTAAGGAAACGAGGCATATCAAGATCATCGGGGCATCCAACCACACTAAAATGTCTATAAATCAGCAGTCATGCTTTTTATTGCAGGATTATATCGTATCTGGTTGTAGATTAAAATAAAAACGTAATGCATTATGTGAGCACATAAAGTAAAAGATACCGCAAGTTTTTTAGCTTGCGGTATGATCTACTCTTATGCACACAGTGAAGTATCGATTCCCACCTGACCAAAAACCTTTTTCACCAAATCTTGATCTTCTTTTAAATCCTGCGCACTGTGGATTACGCCACAGGCACCTTGCATAAAGTTAGTCGTTGGTGTCCAGTAGCTCGTGTTTGCATTCAGCATTAAACGAAATGCCTGTTTTATTCCGATCTCATTTGCAAGGAGATAAAAGGCTTTGTTAAATATGCCACTTGCAGTATGAACGATAAAACTCTGACGCTCTCTTTGATCCGGGATACTTTTAGCTTTTTGCAAGAGCTCAGAATAGCTGATTTTGCAATTCCCACCCTGACTATTGGCTAATGTCTTGTTATAACAATCTGCAGAATAACCATCCTTAGACGGTGTATCCATAAATCGTAATGCTTCTCCTGTTGATTTTTTAATAATACTCTCACCAATTAACCAACTAACTTTTCCAGGAGTTAAGTACATTTTATTATAAAGCTTGGGCGCTTGTTCCAAGCTATGTGCACGAACTGCCTGTCCGGCCATGTCCGAAAAGGATTCATTCAGCGCCCCAACTTCATCATGATATTCCAACCCTGAGTGTTGCTCGGTAAATCCGTGAGAAACCTCGTGTCCTGCCACATCCAAAGCGACCAAGGGATAAAAGTCTTCGCCATCGCCAAAAGACATATATTGCCCATCCCAAAAGGCATTATCGAAATCTTCACCAAAATGCACGCGCATGATTAATTTGGCAGGCGTGCCATCTTTGTTTTCCAGGGCATGAATGCCGTACCATTGTTGATACATGTTGACCACCGCATGACCGGTATAATAAGCATCATTAATCGGCGAGAAGGCACCATTGATGCGATCTTCCTGATTGTTATCACAGGGATAGCTATAAGCATCGGTCTGCTCTCCCGACCAATCCCATGCTTTTTTTAAATTAACGACCTTAACTTGAGCAGACTCCATGGTACAGCTTGTACCGTTTTGTGCGACATCCAATCCGGGTAAATCATCTTTACCATACCAATACTCATGGGTCTTCTCATTACCGCCAGCACCACTATCCGTATAGTGTTGAATATTATCCCATTGAGTTAATGTCTCCCCATTATGAGCATCGATGATGAAAAAAGGCCACGCGGGTTTTTGCCCGTCTGCGCTTTTAAACGATACTAAATAAACCAATTTGGGATTTTGTTCGGCGTCCACGCGGATTTGCAATTCAGCCTTTTGCTTGCTCATGGGTGCTTGTGGATGCTCTGCCTGCCATAGGTGTGTAACTTGTTGTAATGCATCCTGTTGGCTGATGGTAGGTTTGGTAGATAGTTGTAAATCTTCCCAGAGTTGCCCATTCACTTGTCCTGAAGCCATCGGTGCGGCACTGGTAGCAGGGGTTGAGGTGACCACTATTGCCTGAGCGCCAATTACCGGAATTCCATGAAACAATTGCTGATAACGCTTAACCAGACCTTTTGAGCTTTGTGACTTACGCACCAGAGAGAGACTGTTTTCCGGCAGGGCCGCACGGGCAGATTTATGGTGTTCATCGACCAAGGTAAAATTTTTAATTGTTGTTAATGGTTGGTGGTTTAATTCAACTAAGCTTGTTGCTTTTGCAATGCTTAAGGGCAGTAAAAGGGACAGCGCCAAATATTTTTTGATCATAAAATTATCCACAAAAAACACAATACTATCATAATGACTTAAAAATGCACCAGATGTTTGCGTTTTTTATCCAGTCGCCGGTACCAGCGATGGGAATTAATGGATTAAAATAATCCTTGCTGAAAATCGATCATGGCTTGCCTGATCTCCTCCGCAGTATTCATCACAAAAGGCCCATGACGCACAATCGGCTCGTGAATTTTTTTAGCTGCAATTAAAATAAACTGACTCGCCTGAGTCGCGACTACTGTTAAGGATGATTGTTCATCAAGGACTGCCAGTTGTAATTCGGATACCGATTCCCCACTGATCATCACCTCACCCCGAACCAGCAAAAGGATCGTTTGATAGTCATCCGGTATTGGCTGCGTCCAGATAACACCCGCCTCCAGCTGCACATCAAAAAAAAGGGGTTGCGTCGCAATCCCATGAATCGGTGAGTTCGTGCCTTTAGCGGTTGTCCCCGCAATAACTTTGACTTTTACCCCACCATCGTGCTCAAGCGGTAGCTGTTCATGAGCTAACTCTTGATACTTAGGCGGGCTCATTTTTGCCGCTGCGGGAAGGTTTAGCCATAGTTGGAGTCCTTTTAATGGCTTTTGGGTTGCATCGGGCATTTCTGAGTGAATAATTCCTTTGCCCGCAGTCATCCATTGTACATCCCCAGGACCAATGGTGCCCTGGTGCCCATGATTGTCTTTATGTTGAATACTGCCCGAGAATAAATAGGTAATGGTCTCAAAACCTCGATGCGGATGTGATGGAAAACCCGCCATAAAATCAAGCGGATCACTGCTATTAAAAAAATCCAGCAGTAACAAGGGCTCAAGCTCGTCGGTATGCTGCTGGCCAATGTAGCGGTGTAACTTAACGCCAGCACCTTCACGGACTAACATGCCGTTCAGGATTTTCTTTACTTGCATTTGCCCCATAGACGCTCCTATTTCGAAAGTGATTCATCAGGTCACCCGCGAATAATTGACCTAAAAATGAACATTATAGTATAATTTAGTACCCTCGTCCGGAAGAATCTCTTATGTCCTTGGTCGAACAATTTAAAAATGCCCTCTCCACTGAGGAGGCGCTCAGTGAATTTTTATCAGCTCTTCAAGGGGGTAGTATAAACCCGCTTGATTGGGATATAAAAGAAATTACAGACCTTAGGAATAATTATCTCAAAATATTTGAGATAACCAATTATAATTTTGTAGACGCAAGAATACGATTTAATGAATCATTCGCAGCCCTACTGCAAAAAATAAACAAAAACAATAACGACCCAGAAAAAACGCAATTATTTCAACAGGTTATTGTTGAGTGCATGAGCTATTTAACATACATCCGATCCGGACTTAAAAATAAGCGCCCTTCTTCTAATCCAGAATATCCATTAGCAAAAAAAAGGCGCTTGGATGTAAATCCACAATTGCAGCAACTTTTGAAACTAGGTTATAACCAATCCCTAGCTGTAGAATTCTTATCCAACGAACACGCACCACACCATTACGCAATTTTAATTAAATGGCATGAAATTTTTATTCATACTGTTTCACCAAGTGATATAATGAACATAGCCAAAAAGGGCGGTGAGCAAAGTTTTGTCGCATTTAGCATTTACCAAATGGCGCTTAGGCAAATTGGGTTGACCACGGCAGATATAATAGAGTTGATTATCGAACCCTATGCCTCAGAGAGATTAAGTTTTCTTATCCATTATATCGAAGTGCTCATTTCACTCGGTTTAAATAAACAACAACTAATCGTCATTGGTAAAAGCGTCTATTCGACGCATAACCTTCCTCACATGAGTCAAAGTCTTCATCAATTTTCATCTGATGATATTGCAGATTTGATTTCTAAATGTCCCCC
>JAFKHV010000126.1 GCA_017306715.1 Legionella sp.
ATTTTGGTGAAAGTACGAATCCCTATAATTCCTGTGTGGGCGACATTCCCTGCGGTCATGGTATTTTAGATGCCCAAAATGCGGTAAAAGCAACTTTAGCCCATTATGATGTTTTATTTTCTGCACCTAAGTTTGCAGATATGGCAGCATCACCCTGCGGTAATAGCTCAAGCTTAGCAACTGACGATACTCTGGTATTTAAAAACAGTTCCTGGAAAAAAATAACGAAGGGATGTCAAAATTTGAATGATTATCAACACCCACGCATAGTACAAAATGCTGACGGTACGATTGATGCGATTTATGGAGCGGTTCGTTATCGCTTGCAAACCTCAAGTTACAAATTCTGTGAGGTGATTGGTTTTGATGGGATAGGATGTCAAAACTAGTTCGTTCATGCCGTGGATCTTCACGATCCACGGTCTATCTATTTGCTCGCTAATGTCTTAAAATTCGCTGCAAAGATTATAGTAGAGAATTTTATGTCCGATTTTTATCAGGATTTTAATAAACGTCGAACGTTTGCCATCATTTCCCATCCCGATGCGGGAAAAACCACAGTGACTGAAAAACTATTGTTGTTCGGGGGGGCAATCCAGCTCGCCGGTACGGTCAAGGGGCGTAAGGCAGACCGTCATGCAACCTCTGATTGGATGGAAATGGAAAAAGAACGGGGTATTTCGATTACCACGTCCGTAATGCAATTTGTTCATAATGAGCATGTTATGAATTTATTGGATACTCCCGGTCATGAGGACTTCTCCGAAGATACTTATCGCACATTAACTGCGGTGGATTCAGCTCTTATGGTAATCGATGTGGCTAAAGGAGTTGAGGATCGAACGGTAAAACTGATGGAAGTATGCCGTTTGCGTGATACTCCAATTATGACCTTTATCAATAAATTAGACCGAGAAGGCCGTGAGCCGATTGAACTATTGGATGAAGTTGAGTCAGTTCTTGGAATAAAATGTGCGCCTATCACTTGGCCTGTGGGTATGGGGAAACGTTTCAAAGGTATTTATCATCGTTACGAAGATACCGTGTACTTATATGAGCCCGGAAAAAATGCGCAAAAACAAGAAGCCGTACAAATTAAAGGGTTGCACAATCCTGAATTGGATGAGTTGCTAGGGGATACAGCGCAAGAGTTGCGTGATGAAATCGAATTAGTAAAGGGAGCTTCCCACGAATTTGATGCTGATGAGTATTTGGCAGGGAAGATGACGCCGGTATATTTCGGATCAGCGATCAACAATTTTGGAATTAAAGAGCTTTTAGATGACTATGTTCGCTACGCTCCAGGCCCCCAAGCTCGCCAAGCGCAAGAACGTTTAGTACAACCTGATGAAGAGTCTTTTTCAGGATTTGTCTTTAAAATACAAGCGAATATGGATCCCAAGCACCGCGATCGCATCGCTTTTTTACGTATTTGTTCTGGTGCTTACAAAAAAGGAATGAAATTAAATCATTTGCGTTTGGCAAAGGATATCCAGATTTCCAATGCATTAACCTTTATGGCCGGGGATCGTTCCCACACAGAGACGGCATTAGCTGGCGATATTATCGGTTTACACAATCACGGCACGATACGAATCGGTGATACCTTTACTTTAGGAGAGCAGCTAAAATTCACTGGAATTCCTAATTTTGCTCCGGAGTTATTTCGTTTAGTACGCTTAAAAGACCCTTTAAAAAGTAAAGCGCTCCTCAAAGGGTTAATTGAATTATCCGAAGAAGGCGCAACCCAAGTTTTTCGACCCTTAAATAGTAATCAATTAATACTTGGTGCTGTGGGGATTTTGCAGTTTGATGT
>JAFKHV010000063.1 GCA_017306715.1 Legionella sp.
TAAATTTATTTTTGTGCTCCCCAACGCGCTTAATGAGGTCTGACGTAGCGCCTGCATAAAGAGTGCCGTTGCGTTGACTCGCAAGAATAGAAACATAAGATGGTCGCATCATCATTCCTTTTATACTTGCTATCAGAACCGTTATATTATGAGTTTGCTTTTATTGATAATGAATTAGAAAAAACAAATGTTAATTTGACCATCTACTGGATGCCGCGGACAAGCCGCGGCACGTAGGCGGTAGGTGAATTGTCAACAGTCCCTAACCAGAGAAGCACTTACACATGCGTAAGTGCTTTAAATTCGTCTTCTTAAGCCAGAGCTGGCCAGAATCTTTGTTGATATTTCTTCAATCGAATATTTTGTTGAATTAATGTAAGGAATTTGTTCACGTAAATACATTGCTTCAACCGCTTGAACTTCAATACGACATTGTTCTAAAGAAGAATAACGGCTATTGGGACGCCGTTCTTGACGAATCTGTTGTAACCGCGAAACTTCAATCGTTAAACCAAATAATTTATTCTTAAACGCTCTTAAAACATCCGGTAGTTGAAAGTGATCAATTTCTTCCTCAGTGAACGGATAATTTGCTGCTAAAATTCCATATTGCAGGGCCATATAGATACAGCTGGGTGTTTTGCCACAGCGGGATACACCGATGAGGATGATATCCGCTTTTTCGTAACCCCGTGTTTTAACGCCATCATCATGAGCGAGTGCAAAATCAATAGCCTCTAAACGCTGCAAATAGAGCTTATTATCAACAACGCCGTGGGTGCGGCCGACCGTGTAGGAGGATTTTTCATTTAATTCTTGTTCCAGCGGGTCAATAAAGGTATTGAAAAGATCAAATACCGAAGCCTGGCTCTCTTGAAAAATTAAACGCCTGATTTCTTGATTAACCAAAGTCATAAACACGAGAGGCCTCACATTGTCCTGTAAAAACACTTGGTTAATCTCAGCAATAACGCGCCGTGCCTTATCAATCGAGTCAATATAGGGAATGGTATGTCGTTCAAAGGCAATATTATCAAATTGACTAATGAGGCTATTTCCTAAGGTTTCTGCGGTGATTCCGGTGCCATCAGAGAGCATAAATACATGACGCTTCATTTGTAATACCTTTCATAATTATGTATATCCCATTCTAGAATGAAATTACTTTCAGCTCCAGCTGATGTACAGAAAGCAGTTCATCAGCTATCTTAATTAATATAACCAGGAACTTTTGACTATGGAAAATAATCTTCGCGGCAATAATAAACTGTTTCTATTTGGTATGGCATGCATGGTCTTAAGTTTAGGACTGTTTTTATTTAGTCTCTATCTCATACCATTTTTTCTATGGGAATGGGCTTACAATATTCCTGGTTTTATCTTGGATATGGTTGAAAAATTTCAAGAGGATTATGGCTACAGCCCAGCGATGAGTAAGTTCTTAGTATGGCTTATTTTTTTAATCCCTTCGTTAATTACGGGATTTATTTCGTATCTTATTTCTCATTGGTTGGACCGGGAGGTTTACGGCATTGAAAATCCACCAATCTATGAAGAGCCCAGAGCCCCAGGAGAAATCCGGCGTGAAATTAAAGAATCAGCAAGCTTTGGTGGTAAAATTTTAGGATTAATGATTATTATTGTTATTGCGTTATTTTTATTACAGTATTGTGCGCAGTCGACAATTCAATAACGAAAGCAGGGAGTGCTTATGTTAAACCATTGGAAAATTAAACGTCTTACTAAGAAAATTAAAGCAATGCAGGCGAATCGCGTTAATAATCAGCCTGCTGACGAAATTTTACATAAAGAAATTGCCTATTATCATGAGCTTGCTCATCTCTATCAATCGCTTAAAGGCTATAAAAAGGAACCTTATGCGCAGATTATGCATGAGGAAAGCCTGCGTGCTGCTGCTGATTTAAATGATGCACAAGCCAATTTTCAATTGGGAAAATTAAACTTAGACGAGGCCAAGTATCGGGAGCGTTTACAACAAGAGGGTGTTTTTAAAAGTGAGATAAATCAGCTTAAGCTGCAAGAGTTATATAAAGAAGCCCATGCCTATCTTACCGCTGCAATTAAATTAAGTCATATTGAAGCGAAAAGATTGAAAGGATTATGTGCGATAAATGGGTGGGGTGTGCCTGTAGATAAAGAGGGAGGTTTTGAGCTCGTTGTTGCAAGTATTGAGCAAGAAGGCTCTTGGGAACAGGTACCGCAAATATTTGCGGCCATCGGTTTAAATAAGCCCGAGTTCTTTGCCGCGATTATGCAGCGTCGCAGGAAGTGATAATCGTTAAATCGCTTAGTTGAAAAGAGATTGGCAATGTGGCTATATTAATTATTACGCCATCGATGAATAAACGTTATGACGAAACGAATATTTACTTTAAAGCTGCGCGACATTCACGAAACAATTCTTTCAGCAGAGAACATTACTCAGGCAAGTAAGCACCTTAACGTATCTATTTATGACATCGAATTACTGCTCTATTATTTGCCTCATCCCGAAACAGGTGAATACTTAAATCTGAAATATGATGAGATCAAGGAGCATTGGGAAGATACAGCCGCAGGAGAAAATTTTTGGAAAGATAAATACGATCAAACGGTACCTGAAGTTCAAGGGGATCTAAAGACTTTAAATCTATTTGCTCTACACCAACTAATCCATGGAGCCTCAGGAATTAAATCCTTTAAATCATTGGCAATCCACCTAAAGCTTACTCCAAACCAAGTGAAAAAATATCTTGAAGGATTTACGGTGCACCTAAATAATGAGGCCCAAACATTAAATTTTGAGATTTTGCTTAGCCTAGATGATGATGCTGCTTTTAGAAAAGCATTGCATTTAGATACGGATATTCAACAACAGGTAATTGTTAATAAATTTGTAAGACAAAAAAACGTTTTATCGCCCAAACCCCAAGGATCTTTTTTCTTTGTTAATGAATGCAGTCAAATAAGTGATCTTATAGGTAGCAGCCAGGAAACTATTTTTAAAACGTTGATTCAGTCAAAATCATTTCAAGTCGCAAGTCTAGGCTTGGGTTCGCCTGACCGATTATCTCACTATTTAAGAAAAATATTAATGATTTCAGGAAGTCCGTGGCAACATCAAAAACATTTTGACAGTATACGACATTTTCTAGGCAAATTAGCAAATCATGAATTACCTTTTGTCGGTAATTACTCTAAGGCTAAACCACTAAAAGATTATCGACTATTTGAGTTACATGAGTTGATTCTTCGCTCCGAATCCAAAGCAGATCTTTGTCTTTTTTTAAACATACCGCTGCAAGAATTTGAGGTGTTTATGCATAGCTCATTTTTCTGTAGCTACCAACAACTTTATCGAATGTGTGTTGCTGAGTGCCTTGAGGCATGGGGTTTAGCCTATTATTTGCCTATAATGGAAGTTGAAAATGATCGAAGATTTTCCGTTGCCGAAATCCATCAAGCTATTTTAGCAAGTGATGAAGTAACCACAGCGGAAAGTATGCTCGGTGTCCCTGCACAGTGCTTAAACTTTTTCTTAAGCTATCTTTATATTCAAGTGGATATGTACAATGTACCTTTATCCTTTACCAATTTTAAATCTTTGTTCCCCTCAATGAACCATGGAAAATATGCTTACGGCGCAGCGTATGAACAGGTCATGCGTCCTGTATATGTAGAAGTTGAGGCGAGATCGTTTAGCGAGTTACATCAGATTATTATAGAAAGTAGTACAGTTCTTGAAGCAGCGCTTAAGTTGCAAATATCCGTTGCAGAATTTAATAAACAACTTAATTATTTAACGTACTGGCAGGATAGTAACTTAACTTCGTTAAATTACTATTTTATAAAAACAAACTGGCCTGATGTAATTAGTGCATACAATGCCTGGGGCGAGGATTATTTTAAAACGTTGGGAGCGCTAAAGAAGGAGCATGAAGTTTCTTATGCCTTAATCAGCCGCAGTGCGGTGCAGCCGAATTTATTTAATAATAAGAAGCGTAAGCATGACGAAGATCAGGCCGGCCCACGAAACAAACAATCAAGGCATCTTTAACATCAATATATTTTTTTGAGAGCCGATGAAAAAATCCAGAGCGCTGCAGAATTACAAAGCCACTCTGGATTGTGTCCTATTGTCAATAACGGTAAGAATGCGTTGTTATTAAACAATGGGGCACGGACATTTATTCCTTTTCATGGAACTGTTCATCTTCTGTGCTTCCTTTCAACGCTGTAGTCGTGCTTTGACCCTGCATAATCGTATTTTGAACTGCATCAAAATAGCCTGTGCCTACAAAGCTTTGATGCTTTGTTGCTCTAAAGCCGTGTTGTTCCTGCTGCATTTCGCGTTGTTGCATTTGTGAATACGCATACATCCCTTCAGCACGGTACCCTCGTGCAATTTCGAACATGCCTAAGTTAAGACTATGCCAGCCAGCAAGAGTAACAAACTGATATTTATAACCCATGGCGAAAAGTTCTTCGCGGAAATGACGCAGCTCGCTTTCTGATAAATGGGCCTGCCAATTAAAAGAAGGGGAGCAGTTATAGCATAAAAGCTTACCCGGATATTTTTGATGAATGGCATTTGCAAACTCACGCGCCTCCGTTAAATTCGGCTTGGCGGTTTCACACCAGACTAGATCAGCATAAGGTGCATATGCAATACCGCGGCTGATGGCTTGTTCAAGGCCATCTTTTACGTAATAAAATCCCTCATTGGACCGCTCACCGGTTAAAAACACTTGATCATTTTCATCAAAATCACTGGTAATAAGGTTTGCCGCATTTGCATCCGTACGCGCAATAATAATCGTTGGGACATCCATCACATCGGCTGCGAGCCGAGCGGCTAATAATTTATGCACAGCTTCCGATGTGGGGATTAATACTTTACCCCCCATATGACCACATTTTTTAGCTGAAGACAGTTGGTCTTCAAAATGCACTGCCGCAGCTCCTGCCTGAATCATGTGCTTCATGAGTTCAAAGGCATTTAAGTTACCACCGAAACCTGACTCTGCATCGGCAATAATCGGTGCGTACCAATCCATAGAAGAGTCATTGTTCAATCGATATATTTCATCGGTACGTATGAGCGCATTATTAATCGTTTGTACAAGCTTAGGAACAGAATCAACTGGATATAAGCTTTGGTCTGGATACATTTGACCAGCTGAGTTATGATCGCCTGCCACCTGCCATCCAGAGCAATAAATCGCTTTAAGTCCAGCCTGGACCGCCTGAATGGCCTGATTACCGGTAAGACAACCAAGAGCGGTAACAGGCTCATCTTGTTTTAACAATTCCCAAAACTTGGTGGCTCCATGATGAGCAAGAGAATAAGAGATTTTTAAGGAAGGTCTTAATTTCACCACGTCTTCAGCACTATAGTTTCGCGATACGCCATCCCAGCGGGGATTTTTTTTCCAGTCATCGCTTAAGTGCTTAATTTGCTCGTCGGTATTCATGATGATTATCCTTCCTCTTGGGTGATATACAGTAAACAGGGATATGCTTTAATGGTTAAAAATTCGTCGAATTTATCGGAGAAAACCATTTCTTCTAATAATTTTTTTGCTTGTTGAAGTGTTGGAGAGTGCTTGTATTCAGGCTGGGCGAGAAGTGTTGCTAATTCCTCATCGACCCAGTGCTGGAGTAAAGTAGTTGATAACGACCGCCCATCACTTAATGACGCAGAAAAGTGGTGCCACTGCCATAATTGAGCACGACAAATTTCTGCAGTGGCTGCATCTTCCATTAAGTGGCGAATAGGCACGCATCCATTACCTTTGAGCCAGGCTTCTAAATAGAGCAGGGCGACCGTAATATTGTTACGTACACCTTGCTCACTAATGTCACCTTTCGGGACTTCTAATAAATCTTTAGCGGAAATGGAATTTTCTTCGAGACCTTTGTGAATCTGATTTGGTTCAGGCATGTATTGGTTAAATACATCCATCGCTAAGGGAATTAAACCAGGATGTGCGACCCAAGTACCATCATGACCTGCTAATACCTCACGCTTTTTATCCGCAAGAACACGCTCCATAGCGGCATTATTTGCGGCCTCATCTCCTTTGATGGGAATTTGTGCCGCCATGCCACCCATTGCATGAATGCCGCGACGATGACAGGTATGAATCAATAAGTGCACATAAGCGTTCAAGAACGGACTGGTCATGGTCACTTGCTGTCGGTCGGGAAGTAAAAAATCGGCATGGTTTCTAAATTTTTTAATGTAAGAAAAAATATAATCCCAGCGTCCACAATTTAATCCTACGATATAATCACGTAACTCATAAATAATTTCATCCATCTCAAAAGCTGCAGTGATGGTTTCTATTAATACCGTAATTTTGACGCAATCTTTGGGTAATTGCAGATAGTCTAATGCTTCTGTAAATACCTCTTGCCATAATTTTGCTTCATGATGTGATTCAAGTTTTGGGAGATAAAAGTAAGCTCCCGTGCCTTGAGCGCGTAATTCTTCAGCGTTGTGGTATAAAAAAATAAGTGCATCGAACAAAGATGCAGAAATCGGGGCATCGTCTACCTGAAGATGGACTTCGTCCAGATGCCATCCGCGTGGACGCACCATGAGCACTGCAGTATGGTTCTTGAGTTGATATAGTTTGCCTGAGTGTGGATCTTCATAACGAACATCTTTGCGCACGGCATCAAACAAATTCTTTTGACCATTAAGGCAATTATCCCAGGTAGGCGAATTTGAATCCTCAAAGTCTGCCATAAAAACTTTGGCACCACTATTGAGGGCATTAATAATCATTTTGCGGTCAACAGGACCTGTAATTTCGACGCGACGATCAACTAAATCCTCTGGGGTATGATTTATGGTCCAATCTTGGACTCTTATCGCGGCTGTTTCCTCTAAAAAGTGAGGAAAGTGTCCTGCATCAAATTGTTGTTGTCTTATTTCACGTGCGTGTAAGATTTGCTGACGTTTTGGGCGAGCAAAACGCTCCATGTGCACCAGGAATGATAACAATCCGGGTGATAATAGAAAGCGATTTTCTGCAGATAGTCTACCACTGAGTTGATAGTCATTTTGAGCCATACTGCGCCTCTCCTGAAAGCTATTTTATAAACAGCCTCTGTTAAACATAGTTGAGTTCTAAAATAAAGCAAAATACTTGAGAAGTTGCGGGTAAATCGGGTGCTACCTTCTTAATTACATAGATTGGATCTGTTCTTATCGTTATACACTCCTTTAAACATATATCGATATATAAAATTTCGCAATTTGGATTTGGAGCCCGGGTTTTAATATGTGAAATAAATGGCTCATAACCTTTGATCAATTTTCTTCTATTATTTAGTAGTTTAGCCTATCATTTGATCATGTATAGACGATTATTTGTTTCAAGCAAGCATAGTCCCTAGCCATAAAACTGCATCAGGACATCAGACACCATTCAAAGGAGTGATCATGCCAGATACGTTACACATCAGCGATGATGAGTTTGAAGAAGTTCCACTTGATGAGTCCACCTCAAGTCCAGGTTTCTTTACCAAGGGAACAGGAAGTATAGTGCCCGAAGCTTCTGCAGGCTCTGGAGTAAATATAGAAGAGAAAAAAAAGAAGAGTCGAGACGATCAACCACCTATGTGTTGCAATTTGATGTAGCAATTATTCGAACACAAGGTATTTATAAATCATATTTATTATTGTTAGCGCAGAGGGATACTGAGCATGAATATTGAAGAATTAATTAAACGGCAACGAGATTTTTCGGAGGTAGGTTATGCCCGGGATATATCGTACAGAATCCATCAATTGCAATTACTGCAGCGTCTGCTGCGCGAACAAGAAAGGCGGATTAATGAAGCCATTTATTCGGATTTTAAAAAATCTTCCTTCGAAACCTATTTAACTGAACTGGCGATGCTTCATCGGGAACTAACTCATGCTATTAAATACACAGCGCGGTGGTCCAAAATTAAAAAAGTGAAAACAGATTGGCTCAATATGCCCGGAAAAAGCTTGCTTGTTCCCGAGCCCTTTGGTTGTGCGCTGATTATTGGTGCCTGGAATTATCCCTATCAACTTACCTTTGCGCCCTTAATCGCGGCTATGGCCGCAGGAAACACGGCGATTATTAAACCTAGCGAATTACCGTTGAATACATCGAAAGTTATTGCAGAGCTCATAAATCAAAATTTTGATCCCGCTTATGTACATGTGCTGGAAGGGGGCGCAGAGCTTACACAAGAACTACTCAAACATCGTTTTGATAAAATCTTTTTTACCGGGAGCACGCATGTCGGCAAAATCGTTGCGAAAGCGGCAGCCGAACATTTAACGCCGGTCACTTTGGAATTGGGAGGTAAAAGTCCCTGTTTTGTTTTTGCAGATGCGCCCATAGACGTTACGGCAAAGCGAATTATTTGGGGGAAATTTTTAAATGCAGGACAGACCTGTATTGCACCCGATTATGTACTTGTTGAACGCACAGCCTACTCCCAGTTATTACGCGCCTTGATAGAACAGATACCCAAAGTACTAGGCGATAATCCAGTTGAGAGCGAAAGTTATCTACGCATTATTAATGAGCGGCATTTAGCTCGTTTAACTCATCTGTTGGACCCTAAAAAAATAGCGTATGGCGGTCGTTCTATTGTTGAAAAAAACTATATGGAACCGACTTTGCTCAAGGATGTCGATTTTACTGATCCCGTTATGCAGGAGGAAATTTTTGGCCCTATATTACCTATTATTCCTTTTGATAACCTGGATGCAGCTTTAGCACAAGTAAAGACGTTACCCAAACCACTGTCACTTTATGTATTCACTAAAGATAAATCCGTTCAGCAACGAATTATCCGTGAGGTTTCTTTTGGAGGAGGCTGTATTAATGATGTTTTAATGCATATTACGAGCTCAACATTACCTTTTGGCGGGGTCGGAGATAGTGGCATGGGAAGTTATCATGGTGAGGCAGGTTTCAAAGCATTTAGCCATTATAAAGGTATATTAAAAAGAACTACCTGGTTCGAACCCCCGTTAAAATATCTTCCTTTTTCCGCATGGAAGTTGAGATTAATCAAGCTGCTGTTCGGATAAACTTACATGGAAAAATGAAATGGATATCGAGAGTTGGGTAAGGAAAATCCCTACGAATGCATTGCAACAGGAAATTGTCTTAACACCAGGAGAGAGTATTTTATTGCTCTTATCCGCAGCACAAGCCGTGATGACAGAATCCGAATATATTTTTTGGCATCAAATTTATTTGCTTGGGTGTATTTCATCAGAACAGCATCAAACGTGCGCGCAGCTTGAAGTTTTATTGGCACAAAAAAATTATCGTGTGAACCGTGACTTTTTGGCTAATAATGAGGATGCTTGCAGACGCTATTTTGAAACCCACCTTGCATACTACCTTCTTCAGCATAATGCAGAAAAATTAGATTTTAATGAATTACAAAACTTTGTTGATGATTTAGAAGAGCGACTTCAGCAGCTCGTCAATATAAAAAATCATCATCAAAAGATGAAAGCAATTAAATATGGGATTCAGGACAGTAACTTACTCGACAAGTATCAATTAGAGTACGCTGAGTTAATCTATAAACTCCAACAACAAAAATTCTACGAGCTCTCGGCAACAGCGTGTAAAAACCTGGAGTTACTCGCACTGAGTATTAGTTATGCTACGTTGCTCACGCAGTTGGATAAAGAATTGCCACTTGATCTCTATACGGATTATATCTTTGAAATGGGAATGGACGGGCGTGGGCGCATTATCAAAGGAGAAAACAAAAGTGTACACAGTTCGGCCAAGGGTTTAATGAAGTCTTACAGTCCGTGTCCTTATTATGATGATTTAGTTAATCCGGAGTCGAGTGAGTTTTCTCCTTTTATACGGTCAGCTGATCAGGCGATCCCTATGGGTGAAAACAGAGCGGTATGCGATTTATTTTTTCGTAAAACCCAAATCTATGTCAACGGTATCTCCAGTACAACGTTGGCTTTTCTGCGCAATTTGATCTATGCAAACCGATTGGGAAAATCATTTTTCAGCAACACTTTGGATATAGTACTAACTAATTTAATGGGTTTGATTGTCTATAACAGTGGTGGTCATTCATTTACAGAAGTGGGCGATGTATTTAAATTACTTATTTCAAAAAAAATGTGGCCCCCATCGGCTTTGAGTTTTGAGGTTAATATTTTTAGTCCCGACTCATTTATTTTTAATTTACTGCATACGCAGCAAAAGGCAGCTTATAACCGAGCATTTAATAATACTTTGGATTATTTTCAAATTATTTTAAACAAAAGGAAAATGCATAGTCAGTTGGCGATGCATTATTTTTTAACTGATGAGCATAAGAAGCCGGTTAATTTGCATCAAGCAATAGCATGGGGGCACCGCGCCTGTTTTTTGGAACTTATGCAAAACTCTACCCCTGATGAAGTTAATGCATTAAATGCACAAAAATGGACTCCCCTTATGGTCGCTGCACAGTTTAATCGACCTGAATACTTACGCGATTTATTAGTCGCCGGTGCAAAAATAAACCTGGTAGCCTATAACTTAACGGCCTTGGAAGTGGCGATTAAATGTGGTTCGTATGAGAATATGATGTATCTGTTGGAGCACAAGGCGTTGATTCGCCGTAAAAAAGGCGGGACGCTAAAAAATGAATTTCCTGCTTTGTATTATGCCTTATTTCATGAAGATGACCGATTTGTAAATGAACTTTTGCTACGCTCCCCTTTGGGTGTTCGTGAGGTAATGAATCAAGCGTTAACTAAAGCAATTGAGCTCGAAAATTTTGTCGTGATTAAAGCCCTTATTATTTATGCGAAAAAGCTTCAGTTCGAAGTGCCTGAGCTTCATTTGTTTAATGAACTCTATCAGACTGGGAACACAGGATTATTCAAGCAGTGTAAAACGCATTGTTTTTTTCAGTCTGGACAACCAATAAAATTGGATCAAATCTTAAATATAATCGAGCAAAAAAACTTTCCTCAGTTGAAGAAAGTCATTCTAGATGACTTTGATCAAGAGTTACTCGAATTCGGTAATCGTTGCTGTCCTTAAACGATTATGGTTGCCGATTGATAAAACTTGAGTTAATGGATAGTTGCCGGATGTCAAGGATGTGCATGACTTGCGTCATCGTGTGATTATTTATTTCACCGCTTTTGATGAGGTTTCTTAATTCGGTTCGCGCTGCCTCAAACGCTGCATTTCGTAAGGTCCTTTCAAAATAGAGGGCTTTTCGCCCCAGGGCGCGCTGTTTTTTATTCCCAATACCGGAATTAATGAAATAGGATAATGAAGCAGTCAAGTTATTGCCGGTCTCAATGCATAAAATTTCTTCTTCCTGATTCAGACCACGACTTAATCGATGCATTTTTTCTTCGATGGCTTTGATTGCGGCTTTGGCAGCAGCTATTCGTGCAAATTGCTCCTCCTCCGCTGGAAGTTTTTCAATCATGTTTTGTAGAAAAGGGGTAATGATCGTTAAAAAAAGAGCGCTAAGAAGTAAGGAAAAAAAGATGACCCCAACGACTAACGTAATTAATAAAGTACGTTGTGGAACATGGGCACCATCAGGCATCCAAACAGGCAAGGAGAGAATAGCCGCTAAGGTGATGGTTCCGCGTACACCACCAAAAGCAAGCGTTAGGACTAATTTAAGATTAGGGATATAGAGCTCAGTGTTGCGGTGATGAGCAAGCAATGCTTCAAAGGGCAGTGTCAGGTAGACCCAAAGAACTCTTAATGCCGCAAGAGTTAAAGTAATAATGAGAACCCATTGCCAATACTGACCAATACTCACGCCCGTGTTGCTGATAAGCTCGAGTGAGTGTGGCAGGTAAAGACCGAGCAAAATAAAGACAATACCATTAAGAACCATTTCGATCATTCCCCAGACGAAATATCCTTCAATGCGCATCGTCATTAACGTTTTATCCATAAATCCTGCCCAGTCTAAGCTAAATCCCGCTGCTACCGCTGCGATAATTCCGGAAAAACCACAATATTCTGCACTAATATAGGCAGCGTAGGGCAGCAAAATAATAAAAAGATTTTCGGTACATGTTTCGCTATGGTTTTTGCTGCTAATTTGACCCAAAGCTAAAACAAAAAGGAAGGTGAGGGCTACCCCGACAAATAATGCACCACAGCTAACGATAATCATTTTTACACTGGCTTCGGTCCATGAGAAGTAACCCGTTAATAGCGCAGCTGCAGATAATTTAAAGGCCACCAGGCCTGAAGCGTCATTCAGTAAAGACTCACCTTGCAAAATATGGGTTAAACGAGAAGGTAATCCCGAATGAGCGGTGAGCGATTTTAACGACACAGCATCGGTAGGTGCAAGTGCCGCGGCAGCAGCAAAACATGCTGCCAGAGGTGCTGCAACCAACCAGTGAAATAAATAACCTATCCCAAAAACAGTAAACAATACCAGTCCTATAGCAAGTAAAATGATTGGACGCTTGTAAGCCATGAATTCTCGTTTAGGAAAACGCCAGCTATCGCTAAACAACAAGGGAGGTATAAATAAAAGCATAAACAGTTCAGGATTAAACAGCTGATGAAACTGGGGCAAGAGAATTCCAATAAGCATACCCACCAACACTTGAATAAGCGGCGTAGGAATAAAGTAAAGAAGGCGTGATAAAATGCCTGATAAAACTAATAAAGACAGAAGAATGAGACAAAAATGCATTAAATTCATCAGAGGCAATCCAGGGCTCTTGAATTTAAAAGATTAAAGTGTTTTCGCGGTAAATGCAAAACTCTTGAAGACTCCTGATTATAAAAAAATATTACTTAACAATAATTTAATCACCTGCTGCGCTATAATTTAAAGAGTTAAAGACTATAGAATATTTTTGTGAATAAAAAAGCCACCCTATTTGCACGTCAGAGAATTTACGACATTAATCGTTCTGTGCATGCCTATGAATTACTTTATCGCACTGCTGAAGATAGGCAGGGTGAGTCTTCGGGTGACGAAAAAACCTCCCATGTCATTACCCAGCTTTTTAGTAGCCTAAATATAGAAACCATTCTCAATAACAAGCGGGCCTATATTAATTTTACCCGGAATCATCTGATATGGAATGTGCCTCTTCTGCTTCCCAAGGAACTAATAGTTGTAGAAATTCTTGAAGATATTGTTATAGATAAACCTATTCTGGAATGCGTATATCGTCTTAAAGATCAGGGGTATCAGCTTGCTTTGGACGATTTTATTTACCATCCTAAGGATTCTCCGGCCTTAATTGAAATTGCTGATGTGATTAAAATTGATGTGTTAAAACAAAATAAAAGACAAATAGCTCAGCAATTGGCGCCTTTAAATAATTTTAAAGGAAAACTATTGGCAGAGAAAATAGAAAGCCCAGAACAATTTCAGGATTGTATTGATTTGGGATTTCATTACTTCCAAGGTTTTTTCCTAAATAGGCCTTCATCTTTTAAAGGGCAATTATTGACCGAAAGTAGGGCGGTACTTTACCGTTTACTCAGTCAATTAAATGATGAAAATATTTCGATAGAGAGGGTAGAGCGTTTATTATTAAATATCCCTAAATTGAGTTATCGAATTTTACGGCTAGCCAATTCAACGACTCATTATCGGGGTCGTAAAATAGAGTCCCTACTAGAAGCAGTAAGGCGTTTAGGTCTTAACCAAATTCGTAATTGGTTAAGTTTATTTCTGATTTCCTCGCAGGATGAACCCTCATCCGAATTATTGGAGCGAACCTTAATTCGCGCTAAAATGTGTGAAGCGCTTGCGCAAAAAATAGGTTATTCCGATCCTCATCAGGCTTATACCGTAGGTATTTTATCTACCCTTAATTTGTTTTTGGATGAACCATTGTCCCAATTATTATGTAAAATCGATTTAACCGAAACGCTGAATACCGCATTGATACATCACCAAGGTTTACTCGGAGAGCTACTAGGAAGTGTAATAAGTTATGAACAGGGACATTTTCATCATGCGGTGCAATCATCATTTGAGGCGCAGGATTTGTTAGATTCTTATCTAGAAGCGATTAAATACGCAAGTGTTGTACTCGCAGCAATTAATCAACAGGATTAAATCAATATGAACACGACCCTAGTGAGTCAATCCGAACGGGATTGGGTCTTGAACAGGCAAGTGCTAAGACTGACCGATAACAAAGAGGTGCAAATTTATCCCATGGGGGCAGAGCGTTTTCTCTCCTCATGTCTTAAGCAGCAGCAGTTAAAATTTTATCCCATTCAGGAAGCAATCCGGGGTAAAAATATCCTGACCATACCGGCTCATGGCAATAGCAGTTTTCTTTTTGCCCAAGCAGGAGCCCGTTCTATCCATGCTTACGATCAAGATCCGGTCACGATTGCCTGGATGAAAGTATTTAAAAAGTACTACCATTTTCGGGAAGCTAAAAATTTACCTTCAATAGGAGAACTTCTTGATGCATTGACGCAATGGTATCCACCTCGGTTGCGATTAGCACAAGGAAATCACCTTAATTGGATAAAACACGCACTATGTCCCAATGCTTTACGGCGCACCTATGTTCATTATCTCGTCCACCTAGCGCAAACTGCGCTAAAAGATAAGGATTCCGCCGATTATGAATTGGAGGCAGATTTAACCTTCCATACGGGATCGCTACAAGAAATTATTCATTCAGGAAAAGAATATGATACTGCCTTTATCCCTTACTTATTGGGAGTAAAAAATGGGATAGAGCAGCAATCGGATGTCATTGATTTTATTTATAATTTGATAAAGCAAATCCCTTGTGGAGTAATCTTAGTTACACCCTCGCAAACGACACGAGATTTTTACTTATTTGGTAAACGCTATCTGGAAACATTGCATGGGCACAATTTATCCGAACTCAAGGCAATAAAAAAATTCTTGCTACAAAATGATGACCGCTGGTTTCGTGCGCAAGGTCTGGCGGTGTTTACATCAAAGAATCCGACCAATAAGAATTAATTGTTTATGATTCACAAATTAGATTAATTTGTTATTTTCCTCTGATCTCTTTATAATCAACATGCTCTTTAATTGCCAGGAAGTGGATTTATGCATATTTTATATTATTGGCATGGTGTTATCGTTAATGAAGATATATTTGCGAAATACTATAAAACGCTCGAAAAAATATTATCAGGTCAATACAAATCCGCTGATTTAGATTTAAAAAAACTTCCAGGGTTTAAAATTTATACCATCCGCATTAATCGTCGTGACCGTTTAGTCTTTACCACGCGCAAACATCAGGGAAAATCCTATTTAGAGCTAATTGACGTCATTACAAATCATGAATACGAAAAATCAAGTTGCTTTCAGCCTGCGGTATTACGTCGTTTATTAGAGCGTAATGAGGAGGAAACATTGGCCGCGATTACGGAGCATTCCTTTGTCGCGGTGGAGGAATTATTAGATATAACCACAGGTCCTACGGATCAGGGGGTGCGTCTGGTTCCCCTGGAATATTATAACGGTTTGCACATTGAACTCGATGAGATACAAAATAATGCAAAAAATGTAAAGTTACCGGCTTTAATTAGTGGCGC
>JAFKHV010000064.1 GCA_017306715.1 Legionella sp.
CAGGGGTAGAAATGGTAATGCCTGGTGATAACGTACAATTGACTATCAATTTACACGCACCGATTGCTATGGACGAAGGTTTACGTTTCGCAATTAGGGAAGGTGGCCGTACAGTAGGTGCCGGTGTTGTCGCTAAAATTATCGAGTAAGTAAAAGTTGGCATAAATAGATTAAAATCTTTTTATGCCAAAAAAGATTAGGCCAGTAGCTCAATTGGCAGAGTGGCGGTCTCCAAAACCGCAGGTTGGGGGTTCGATTCCCTCCTGGCCTGCCAACTACAAGTTAAGATGAAAAATTCAAATATAACTGAAAGCAAAACAAAAGATATAATTAATTGGACAGCTGTAGTGATGCTAACTGCAGCTGCCTTTTTTTGTACTTATTATTATTCTCTATCAGGTCCTGTTATGGCTATGGTCTGGCTTGGCTGGTTCCTGTTATCACTTTTTTTAGCTTATCTGACAAGCCTCGGAAAAAAAGCATTCCAATTTGCGCAAGAATCAAAGATAGAACTATTAAAAGTAGTGTGGCCTACCCGTCAAGAGACAATTCAAACTACGACCATAGTTATCGTCATGGTGACTGTAACTGGTTTTATATTATGGGGAATTGACTCCCTCATGGTATGGACAATTGCTAAAATAACACATCTAGGGTGAGCTTTGTGGAAGAGCAAAAATCGAAGCAATGGTATGTTGTACATGCCTATTCAGGTTATGAAAATTTTGTAATGCGTGAGATAAAATCACGAGCTGTTCACCATAACGTCGAAGATAAAATTGGTGAAGTCGTCGTACCTTCAGAAGAAGTTGTGGAGATGCGGTCTGGCCAAAAAAGAAAAAGTACTCGTAAATTTTTTCCGGGATATGTATTGGTAAACATGGTTATGGATGATCAAACCTGGCATATGATTCGGGCAATTCCACGTGTTTTAGGCTTTATTGGTGGCACAGGCCAAACGCCTACTCCAATTACTGATAAAGAAGCTCAAGCAATTATGCAAAGAGTTGAAGACGGCGTAACTAAACCAAGGCCAAAAATACTTTTTGAACCCGGTGAGGTAATTAGAGTTAAAGAAGGCCCATTTGTTGACTTTAATGGGGTTGTAGAAGAAGTAAATTACGAAAAAAGCAGGTTAAGGGTAGCAGTCTTAATCTTTGGTCGCTCAACCCCAGTGGAGTTAGAGTTTAGTCAAGTAGAAAAGACCTAACTAAGTAAGCGCTCATTTGAACCTCGTTCCTATGAGCATTTTGTAACAGGGGAGCTAATTAACTGCCACAGTAAAATTAGCGCTTGCACCCATAAGGAGTAAACATGGCAAAGAAAGTAGATACATATATAAAGCTGCAAATTCCCGCAGGTAAAGCAAACCCAAGCCCACCAGTTGGTCCTGCATTAGGACAACGTGGTGTAAATATTATGGAGTTTTGTAAGGCATTCAACGCTGCGACTCAACAAATGGAGCAGGGTTTACCAACTCCAGTTGTAATCACAGTCTACACTGACAGAAGCTTTACGTTTGTTACTAAAACACCTCCTGCTTCGGTTTTATTAAAAAAAGCAGCAGGCCTTCAAAGTGGTAGTGGCACACCTAATACGAAGAAAGTTGCTAAACTCCACGTTAGTAAACTGGAAGAAATAGCAAAAACTAAAGAGCCCGATCTAACCGCCGCAGATCTTTCTGCAGCTGTTCGCACTATCGCAGGTACTGCGCGTAGTATGGGTATTGAGGTTGAAGGTTTAGAGTAGAAGAGGTCGCCATGTCCAACGTAACAAAAAAACAAAAAAGAATTTCAGAAGTAGTAAAACCAGGTCAACAATATGCTGCTACCGATGCGATAGAAGTGTTAAAGCAATTCGCTTCTGAAAAATTTCTTGAGAGCATTGATATAAGCATCAACTTAGGTGTTGATCCAAGAAAATCAGACCAAGTTGTTCGCTCATCAACTAATTTACCTAATGGTACTGGTAAAACAGTTCGCGTTGCTGTATTTGCTCAAGGTGAAAATGCAACAAAAGCAAAAGAAGCGGGTGCAGATTTAGTGGGATTTGAAGATCTTGCTGAACAGATTAAAGGCGGCTCATTGGATTTCGATGTTGTTATTGCAACACCAGATGCAATGCGAATTGTAGGACAGTTAGGTCAGGTATTAGGTCCTCGTGGATTAATGCCGAATCCAAAAGTTGGTACTGTAACACCTAACGTCGCTGAGGCAGTTAAAAATGCCAAGTCAGGACAGGTAAGATATCGTACTGACAAAAATGGTATTATTCATTGTACCGTAGGCAAAATTAACTTTTCTGCTCAAGCAATTATTGAAAATATACAGGCATTAATTGTTGATTTAAGAAAAGCTAAACCTACCTCTGCTAAAGGACAATACCTTAAAAAGATATCACTATCTACAACAATGGGTCCTGGATTAGCTATTGATATTTCCTCTTTACCAGTGTAAAATCTTCACCCATTTCAAGAATTCACGGCATAGATTAGGTTCCATGCCGTCGAAGACCGCAGGTGCTTAATGCTTAATTTCCTGCGCAGACGGTGAACCGGCTCCCCTAAAGAGACGGCCACCATAACTGGCAAATCCCTGAGATTTGTATTTTTAGGAGGTCAGTAACGTGACATTAAATTTAGCTGCAAAAAAAGCTATAGTCGAAGAAGTGGCTGAAGTTGCTTCCAAGGCTATTTCGGCAGTAGTTGCTGATTATCGTGGTTTAACTGTGAATCAAATGACTCAATTGCGTAGTGAAGCACGCAAAGCGGGTGTTTATCTTCGTGTTGTCCGTAACACATTGACTCGAAGAGCGTTTCAAAACACTGACTTTGAATGCATGAGCGAAAAGCTTGTTGGGCCATTACTGATTGCTTTATCTTTGCAAGCTCCTAGTGATGCAGCAAGGTTGCTTAAAGATTTCACAAAAACATTTGACAAACTGGAAGTTAAAGCTTTATCAGTTGGCGGAAAAATTTACGCAGCAAATCAAATTGATGCTGTTGCAAGCTTACCGACTCGAGACGAAGCGATTTCTAAGTTAATGTATGTGATGAAAGCACCAGTTGAGAAGTTTGTGCGGACGCTTGCTGAGCCACACGCAAAACTTGTCAGAACTGTTGCGGCAATAAAAGATACTAAAGCAGGATAAACCCTTTAATCGTTATTTTTTTTAATCAGGAGCTATTAATGGCTGTGTCAAAAAATGAAATTCTAGATACCATATCAAACATGACTGTTATGGAAATTGTTGAGCTAATCGAAGCAATGGAAGAGAAATTTAATGTTTCTGCTGCCGCTGCTGCTGTAGCTGTTGCTGCCCCTGCCGCTGGTGCTGGAGCTGCTGCTGCTGAAGAACAAACTGAATTCACTGTAGTGATGACCAGTTTTGGCGCTAACAAAGTAAACGTCATTAAAGCAGTTCGTGAAATTACCGGTCTTGGCTTAAAAGAAGCTAAAGATATGGTAGAAGGTACTCCTTCGACAATTAAAGAAGGTATATCTAAAGACGAATCTGCCGATATCAAGAAAAAACTCGAAGAAGCAGGCGCTTCTGTAGAAGTTAAATAATTATAGAAGTTCAGTAAGATTAAACCCAGCCATGTTTTCATGGCTGGGTTTACGTGTTTGAAGTCATCAACAATTTACAGAGGAACCACCATGGCCGTTGCAGAAGCTAAACCTCAATATTCGCATGCTGAGAAAAAACGATTTCGCAAAAGCTTTGGGAAGCAGGCCGACAAAATGGCGATACCAAATCTGCTTGAAATTCAACTAAAATCATACAGAGATTTTTTGCAAGCAGATAGTAAATTAAATGCGCAATTTAATACAGGATTACATGCAGCATTTTCATCAGTCTTTCCAATAGAAAGTTTTTCAGGTAATGCACGACTCGAGTATGTAGGTTATAAACTTGGCGAGCCCGCATTTGATGTGCGTGAATGTAAATTACGTGGTTTAACCTATTCTGCGCCTTTGCGCGTTAAAATAAGATTAGTAGTGTTAGACAAGGATGCGTCCGAGGAACCGAAGCCAATAAAAGACATCAGAGAACAGGATGTATTTATGGGCGAGATACCTTTAATGACCGATGTAGGTACTTTTGTTGTGAACGGAACAGAGCGAGTTGTTGTTTCACAGTTACATCGCTCACCAGGTGTTATATTCGAACATGATAAAGGAAAAACCCATTCATCGGGTAAACTTTTATACTCAGCACGGATTATACCCTACCGTGGTTCATGGCTTGATTTCGAATTTGACCCTAAAGATTGTGTGTATGTACGAATTGATCGTCGCCGCAAACTACCCGTAAGTATTCTACTCCGCGCATTAGGATATGAAACTGAAAATATTTTAAATGAATTTTTCGAAATAACGAGCTGCTCGCTCAAAAATGGTGAATACCATATCGATTTAATCCCACAACGATTAAGAGGTGAAATCGCGTCGTTTGATATTGTTGTTCCTGAAACTGGGGAGCTGATAGTTGAACAAGGACGACGTATCACGGCACGTCATATCAAGCAAATGGAAAAATCCCAGATGCAGGATTTGGTTGTTCCCCGAGATTATTTAATCGGAAAAATTCTAGCAAAAAATATAATTGATACCTTAACTGGAGAAATTATAGCTCAAGCCAATGATGAAGTTACCGATGAGCTGCTCGATAGTATGGCCTCTCACGGAATTCATCAATTTGACATGATTTACACGAATGATCTTGATCATGGCTCATATATATCAGATACAATAAAAATTGACCCAACTTCAAGTCAGCTAGAGGCCTTAGTTGAAATTTATCGGATGATGCGGCCAGGCGAACCACCTACGAAAGAAGCAGCGGAAGCATTGTTCAAAAATCTGTTTTTTGTAGACGAACGATATGATTTATCTGCGGTCGGTCGCATGAAATTTAATCGAAGAGTGGGCAGAAAAAATGATGACGGCCCTGGCACTTTAACGAAAGAAGATATTCTTTCGGTAATTAAGACACTCATCGATATTCGTAATGGTATCGGAATGGTCGATGATATTGATCATTTAGGTAATCGACGTGTCCGCAGCGTAGGTGAGATGACAGAAAATCAATTTCGTGTTGGATTAGTGCGTGTTGAGCGTGCGGTAAAAGAGCGACTGAGCCTGGTTGAGTCTGAAAATTTGATGCCACAGGATTTGATTAATGCTAAACCTGTATCTGCTGCAATAAAAGAATTTTTTGGTTCAAGCCAATTGTCACAATTCATGGATCAGGTCAATCCGTTATCTGGTGTGACTCATAAGCGCCGTGTTTCAGCATTAGGCCCAGGTGGATTAACACGTGAGCGTGCAGGTTTTGAGGTGCGTGACGTCCATACCACTCATTATGGTCGAGTATGTCCTATTGAGACTCCTGAAGGGCCAAATATTGGTCTAATAAATTCCTTATCTGTTTATGCAAGAACTAATGATTATGGTTTTATTGAAACACCATGCCGCAAGGTTATCGATGGACGTGTAACAGATGAAATTGAATATCTATCTGCTATTGAAGAAGTCGATCAGTATATTGCTCAATCAAATGTAGATTTAGATGATGCCGGTAATATATTAGCTGATCTAGTACCATGCAGACATCAGAATGAATTTTCGTTAACAACACCCGATAAAATCAACTACATGGATATATCGCCGAAACAGATAGTCTCTGTAGCTGCTTCTTTAATCCCATTCCTCGAGCACGATGATGCGAACAGAGCATTAATGGGTTCAAACATGCAACGTCAAGCGGTACCAACATTACGGTCAGAGAAACCTCTGGTTGGAACAGGAATGGAACGTATCGTTGCTGCAGATTCTGGAGTATCTGTCGTAGCAAAACGTGGTGGTATCATTGATCTGGTAGATGCTTCACGTATAGTCGTTCGAGTTAATGATGATGAAACTACTGCGGGTGAAACTGGGGTTGATATTTATAATTTAACTAAGTATTTTCGGTCCAATCAGGATACTTGCATCAATCAGCGCCCTATAGTTAAAACCGGTGATCTTATACAGCGAGGCGATATTTTAGCTGATGGTCCGTGTACAGACATGGGTGAATTAGCGTTGGGACAAAACCTGCTTGTAGCATTTATGCCCTGGAATGGTTATAACTTTGAGGACTCCATTTTAATTTCTGAACGTGTTGTGCAGGATGACCGTTTCACTACGATACATATCGAAGAGTTAACGTGTATTGCTCGTGATACCAAACTCGGTACTGAAGAAATCACCGCAGATATTCCAAACGTAGGTGAATCGGCTCTATCAAATTTAGATGAATCAGGAGTTGTGTTCATAGGCGCAGAAGTAAAAGCAGGTGATATTCTCGTAGGTAAGGTGACGCCCAAGGGTGAGACTCAGCTGACACCCGAAGAAAAATTACTTAGAGCGATTTTTGGTGAAAAAGCTTCTGATGTTAAAGATTCGTCATTAAGAGTTCCGTCCGGTATGAATGGAACCGTTATCGATGTTCAAGTCTTCACACGTGATGGTTTGGAAAAGGATGCACGGGCAAAAAGTATAGAGGAAGAACATCTGGCACGAGTTCGTAAGGACTTGGTTGATGAACGACGTATTCGCGAAGAAGACATTTACCATCGTGTTGCTCATCTAATTTCTGAAAAAGTAGCTACGGGTGGACCAGCGAATCTCAAGCCCGGTTCAAAAGTAACACAAACCTATCTCGATAGTGTAGATCGACAAAAATGGTTTGATATACGTCTAGAAGATGATGCGATAAGCCAACAATTAGAACAATTGTCAAAGCAATTAGAGACCTTGTCTAAAGAGATGGAAAAGCGCTTTAACGATAGCCGTAAAAAAATCACACAAGGTGATGATCTGGCTCCAGGTGTATTAAAAATCGTTAAAGTATATCTCGCTGTTAAAAGAAGAATTCAACCTGGCGATAAAATGGCAGGTAGACATGGTAATAAAGGGGTTATCTCTATAGTTGTACCGGTTGAAGATATGCCTCATATGGAAGATGGAACTGCTGTGGATATTGTTTTAAATCCACTAGGTGTACCTTCACGTATGAATATTGGTCAGGTACTTGAAACACACCTCGGTTTAGCAGCTAAAGGATTGGGTATAAAAATTGCTCAAATGTTAGATACTAAAAAGAAGGCATCGGACATTAAGTCATTTCTTGAGCAAATATACAATCATGATGGTATACAGCGAGTAAACCTGGAGTGTCTCAACGAGGAAGAGTTGTTCCGATTAGCTGATAATCTACGTGCCGGGGTGCCCATGGCAACACCAGTATTCGACGGTGCATCAGAAGAAGAAATTAAACATATGTTACAACTGGCAGATCTGCCTGCTGACGGAAAAACCGTACTGATTGATGGACGAACTGGTAATCAATTCGATAATCCAGTCACTGTTGGTTACATGTACATGCTTAAATTGAACCATTTAGTTGATGATAAAATGCATGCACGTTCAACTGGTTCTTACAGTTTAGTGACGCAACAACCATTAGGTGGTAAAGCACAGTTTGGAGGACAGCGTTTTGGAGAAATGGAAGTGTGGGCACTCGAAGCATATGGTGCTGCTTATACTTTACAAGAAATGCTGACAGTAAAATCAGATGATGTTGGTGGAAGAACAAAGATCTATAAAAATATTGTGGATGGTGACCATCGTATGGATCCTGGAATGCCCGAATCATTTAACGTACTGCTGAAAGAGATTCGAGCATTAGGAATCGATATTGAACTAGATCATGACTAACCATCATCCAATATAACTGATTTAACATTTTTGGAGACATAGACTTGAGTACTCTAAACGACGATCCGATGAATGAGCCTATGAGAAAGCCCCCAGTAATGAGTGATTTACTGGGTATACTTAAGCAGCAAGGTCAAAGCGAAGAATTTGATGCTATTAAAATTGCTCTAGCTTCACCTGAACTAATTCGCTCATGGTCATATGGTGAGGTTAAAAAACCGGAAACCATAAACTATCGTACATTTAAACCTGAGCGAGACGGTCTTTTCTGTGCCAAAACATTTGGTCCAGTCAAAGACTATGAATGTCTCTGCGGTAAATACAAGCGCTTAAAGCATCGCGGTGTAATATGTGAGAAATGTGGTGTTGAACTCGCACTTGCTAAAGTCCGTCGTGAGCGCATGGGGCATATTGAACTAGCTAGTCCTGTTGCACATATTTGGTTTTTAAAATCACTTCCGTCTCGTATAGGTCTATTGCTGGATATGACCCTAAGAGATATAGAGCGTGTTCTATATTTCGAAGCTTTTGTTGTTGTTGAACCTGGGATGACTGAGCTTGAACGAGGACAATTGCTTAATGACGAAGCTTATCTTGATGCCATGGAACAGTATGGCGATGAGTTTGATGCGCGAATGGGTGCTGAAGCAATTAGAGATCTATTGCGACAAGTTAATTTAGAAGAAGAGATCCGTAATTTACGTGAAGAGTTACCCTCAACAAACTCTGAAACTAAGATTAAAAAAATAACCAAACGATTAAAACTACTTGAAGCATTTTACGAGTCAGGTAACAAGCCCGAATGGATGATCATGGATGTATTGCCAGTGTTGCCTCCTGATTTGAGACCACTCGTACCTCTCGATGGTGGACGATTTGCCACCTCCGATTTGAATGACTTGTATCGCCGTGTTATCAATAGAAACAATCGCTTGAAACGTCTTTTGGATCTAAATGCTCCTGATATCATCGTACGTAACGAAAAACGGATGCTTCAAGAATCTGTAGATGCTCTACTTGATAATGGTCGCCGTGGACGCGCAATCACAGGAACCAACAAACGTCCTTTAAAATCTCTTGCTGATATGATTAAAGGTAAGCAAGGACGATTCCGCCAAAACTTATTGGGTAAACGGGTAGACTACTCTGGTCGTTCTGTGATTGTAGTGGGACCTACTCTTAGATTGCATCAATGCGGTTTACCTAAAAAAATGGCTCTTGAGTTATTTAAGCCATTTATTTTTAGTAAATTAGAGTTTCGTGGTTTAGCAACAACAATTAAAGCTGCTAAGAAAATGGTTGAGCGAGAAGAGTCTGTAGTTTGGGATATATTGGACGATGTTATTCGCGAGCATCCTATTCTGCTTAACCGTGCGCCAACACTCCATCGATTGGGCATTCAAGCTTTCGAACCTGTACTTATTGAAGGTAAAGCAATACAGCTGCATCCTTTAGTGTGTACAGCTTATAATGCGGACTTCGACGGTGACCAAATGGCGGTCCATGTTCCATTAACATTGGAAGCCCAATTAGAAGCGCGTTCATTAATGATGTCGACGAATAACATCCTTTCTCCTGCAAATGGTGAGCCAATTATTGTGCCCAGCCAGGACGTGGTTTTAGGATTGTATTATTTGACTCGTGAAAAAGTTAACGCCTTAGGTGAAGGCAAGATTTTCGTTAGTGCTCAAGAAGCACAGAATTTTTATGAATCAGGTCATATCGATATCCATGCAAAAATTAAAATTCGTATGCTGAATGATGATGGTTCATATCAGTTAGTAGAAACAACCGTAGGAAGAGCTATCCTTGCTGAAGTTTTACCAAAAGGTATGCCATTCTCCACTATCAATAGAACGATGACCAAAAAAGTCATTTCAAAAGTTATTGACGGTTGTTATCGTAATTATGGCTTGAAAGAGACTGTAATTTTTGCTGATCGCTTGATGTATACTGGTTTTAAATATGCTACTCGCTCTGGCGTCTCCATTGGTATCGAAGATATGGAGATACCCGATGATAAAGCGAATATCATTGAACATGCCGATAATGAAGTGCGTGAAATTGAATCACAATTCCGCTCAGGTTTAGTTACTAATGGTGAGCGTTATAATAAAGTTATCGATATTTGGTCACGCACCAATGAGCTAGTGGCTAAATCGATGATGGCAAAAATAGCGACTGAAGAGGTTTCTGATAGGTCAGGTAAAAATGTTCGACAAGAATCCTTTAACCCGATATTCATGATGGCGGACTCTGGTGCACGGGGTTCTGCTGCACAGATTAGACAGCTTGCTGGTATGCGTGGATTGATGGCAGCACCAGACGGCTCTATTATTGAGACACCAATTACCGCAAATTTCCGCGAAGGACTAAACGTATTTCAATACTTTATTTCTACACACGGTGCGCGTAAAGGTTTGGCAGATACGGCATTAAAAACGGCAAACTCAGGTTATTTGACCAGGCGTCTTGTAGATGTGGCTCAGGATGTTGTAATTACTGAGAAAGATTGTGGTGTTGATACTGGTATATTAATGCAACCTTTGATTGAAGGTGGCGATATCGTTGAACCATTACATGAACGCGTCCTAGGTCGTGTGGTTGCTGCAGATGTTTACATCCCAAATCAATCTGAACCAGTGGTTGAAGCAGGAACTTTATTAGATGAGGAATGGGTTGAAAAACTAGAGAAGCAAGGTGTCGATCAAGTTATGGTGCGTTCACCAATTACTTGTCAAACACGTTTTGGTCTATGTGCGATGTGTTATGGTCGTGATCTGGCTCGCGGTCATTTGGTTAATATCGGAGAAGCGGTTGGAATTATTGCCGCGCAATCAATTGGTGAGCCTGGAACACAGTTAACCATGCGTACTTTCCATATTGGAGGTGCTGCTTCAAGAGCAACTGCGGCCAATAACATTCAGATTAAAACGAAAGGTCTTATCCGGTTACATAACATTAAAACAGTTACTCATGAAAATCAGAACCTGGTAGCAGTCTCTCGTTCAGGAGAAGTTACTATTGTCGATGAATTTGGTCGTGAGCGTGAGCGTTACAAGTTACCTTATGGTGCGGTCATTTCCGTTCACGATAGTGCGCCTGTTGAAGCTGGACAAGTGATTGCTACATGGGATCCGCATACTCACCCAGTTATTTCTGAAGTAGCTGGATATTTAAAGTTTGTTGATTTGATTGAAGGCATCACCATGAATCGTCAGACCGATGAACTTACCGGTTTAAGTAACATCGTTATTATCGATGCGAAACAACGAAGCTCAGCAGGTCGGGATTTACGTCCTATGGTGAAACTCGTAACCTCTGATGGGGAAGATATTTACCTTGCGGGTACGAATGTTCCTGCACAATATTATCTACCAGTTGATGCCATAGTTAATTTCGAAGACGGCGGTCAGGTAGGCATTGGGGATGTTATTGCACGTATTCCTCAAGAACGTTCTAAGACCCGAGATATCACCGGGGGTCTTCCACGCGTAGCGGATTTATTTGAAGCGCGTAAACCTAAAGATTCTGCGGTGATGGCGGAAGTATCGGGAATAGTAAATTTCGGTAAAGAAACCAAAGGGAAGCGTAGATTAATTATCAACGTATCCGAAGACCAATGCCATGAGGAATTAATACCTAAATGGCGTCACATTTCGGTGTTTGAAGGGGAGCATGTCGAGCGAGGTGAGATGATAGCAGAAGGTGCTCTGAACCCTCACGATATCTTACGTTTACTAGGCGTCGGCGCTTTGGCGAATTATATTGTTAATGAGGTGCAGGATGTATATCGTTTACAAGGTGTAAAAATTAACGATAAGCATATCGAAACAATCGTAAGACAAATGCTACGCAAACGGATTATCACCTTTGCAGGTGACTCTAAGTTTCTTGCAGGTGAGCAAATAGAAGAAAGCGTAATGTTACAAGAAAATGACAGATTAATTGCTGAAGGAAAGCAGCCTGCTCGTGGTACGCCAATTTTATTGGGAATCACCAAAGCATCTTTAGCAACGGAGTCATTTATTTCTGCTGCATCCTTCCAAGAAACCACTAGAGTATTAACCGAGGCAGCAGTTAGCGGCAAAATTGATGACTTGAGAGGGTTAAAAGAAAACGTGATGGTTGGACGCCTGATCCCTGCGGGAACTGGCTACGCTTATCATCAAAGCCGTAAGGCAAAAAGAGCTAAGGCAGCAACTGGAGAGCATTCCGTTCATACAGTAACTGCAAGTGATGTTGAACATGCGTTGAGTGAAGCTTTAAACGCAGATAATCAAGAGCACTAAAGTTGTGATTCAAAAGCTATGGCAGATTAAAACTTGACAAATCTGCCATATCTATATAGAATCCGGCCTCCTTATGCATTCGAAATAATCAGAAAGAGATAGATCGGAGTTAAGTACAATATGGCTACTATTAATCAGTTAGTAAGAAAGCCTCGTGTGGACGTAAAAAAGAAAAGTAACGTGCCTGCACTAGAGTCTTGCCCACAAAGACGCGGAGTATGTACTCGCGTTTATACTACTACACCAAAAAAACCAAACTCAGCGATGCGTAAGGTTGCAAGGGTACGTTTAACTAATGGATTTGAAGTCTCATCATATATTGGTGGTGAAGGTCATAACCTTCAGGAGCACTCTGTGGTTCTGATTCGTGGTGGCCGTGTAAAAGACTTACCGGGTGTGCGTTATCACACAGTAAGAGGTAGTTTAGATACATCAGGTGTCAATGATCGTAAACAAGGTCGTTCTAAGTACGGTACCAAAAAACCTAAAGATAAAAAATAACTGATTGTAGGAAATTGAAATGCCTAGAAGAAGAGAAGTCCCCAAAAGAGAAATATTACCAGATCCTAAATATCATAGTGAGTTATTAGCAAAATTCATTAACGTATTGATGGTTAGCGGCAAGAAATCTGTTGCTGAAAAAATTATTTACGGTGCTCTGGCTGTAATGGAAGAACGCCTCAAAAAAGTTAAGAAAGCAGAAGACGACGAAGGAGATTCTGGCTCAAGCACCGGTATTGCTTCGATATTAAAGTCTTTTGAAGATGCGCTTAACAACGTTCGACCAAGTGTTGAAGTGCGTTCACGCCGTGTAGGTGGAGCCACTTATCAGGTTCCTGTCGAAATTAGACAAGATCGCAGTACGGCACTGGGAATGCGTTGGATTGTTCAAGCTGCTCGTGCTCGAGGTGAAAAGGGCATGATGTTACGTTTGGCCGGGGAGCTGATGGATGCTTTAGAAAATAAAGGTTCTGCAGTCAAAAAACGTGAAGATACGCATAAAATGGCAAAAGCTAACCAAGCGTTTGCGCATTTTAGATGGAATTAATAGAGAGGTAATCCGTGGCTACTCCATTAAAACTGTATAGAAACATAGGCATTGCAGCACACGTAGATGCTGGTAAGACAACAACTACTGAGCGTGTTCTGTATTATACTGGTATGTCTCATAAAATCGGTGAAGTGCATGACGGTGCTGCAACGATGGACTGGATGGTTCAGGAGCAAGAACGCGGCATTACCATTACCTCAGCAGCAACGACGTGTTACTGGTCCGGTATGGATAAGCAGTTTGAGGCACATCGTGTAAATATCATTGATACCCCTGGACACGTTGACTTTATGATTGAAGTAGAGCGTTCTCTGCGGGTTCTCGATGGCGCTGTGGTTGTATTTGATTCGGTATCTGGTGTAGAGCCACAATCTGAAACCGTATGGCGTCAAGCAAATAAATATGGTGTTCCTCGTATAGTCTTCGTCAATAAAATGGACCGAATGGGCGCAAACTTCTTGCGTGTTGTCAGTCAAATTAAGCAAAGACTGGGTTCTAACCCTGTTGTTGTTCAGCTACCAATTGGCGCTGAAGAAGAATTCAAAGGGGTTATTGACCTGATTAAAATGAAGGCCATTGAGTGGGATGAAGAAAATAAAGGTATGACCTTTAAATATGCAGAAATCCCTGCAAATATGCAAGCACAATGTGAAGAATACCGCGCTTTAATTCTTGAGGCAGCAGCAGAAGCTTCCGAAGAAATGATGGAAAAATACCTTGAAGGCGAAGAGTTAACTGAAGCTGAAATTAAAGCAGCAATACGTGAGTTGACAATTACCAATAAGGTTGTTCCAGTATTTTGCGGTTCTGCTTTTAAAAATAAAGGTGTACAAGCTGTTTTGGACGGCGTAGTCGAATATTTGCCCGCTCCTACAGATATTCCAGATGTGAAAGGAGTTACTGAAGATGGCGATGAAACTACCCGTAAAACCAGTTACGAAGCACCTTTTTCTGCATTGGCTTTTAAGATTGCTACGGATCCCTTCGTAGGAACATTAACTTATTTTAGAGCTTATTCAGGTATTCTGAAGAGTGGTGATACAGTTTATAACTCAGTTAAAAGTAAGCGCGAGCGAATTGGTCGTCTATTGCAGATGCATGCTAATTCACGTGAAGAAATTAAAGAAGTAAGAGCAGGCGATATCGCTGCAGCAGTAGGTTTGAAAACTGTGACTACAGGGGATACGCTCTGCGATGCAAATGATATTGTAATCCTTGAAAGAATGGATTTTCCAGATCCTGTTATTGCGGTTGCTGTTGAACCAAAAACTAAAGCAGATCAGGAAAAAATGGGTATCGCATTGGGTAAATTGGCCCAAGAAGATCCATCGTTTCGAGTACATACTGATGAAGAATCGGGTCAGACCATTATCGAAGGTATGGGCGAGTTACATCTGGAAATTATTGTTGACCGCATGAAGCGTGAGTTTAATGTGGAAGCAAATGTAGGTAAGCCACAAGTAGCTTATCGTGAAACACTGAAGCAACCTGTAGAGCAAGAAGGTAAATTCGTAAGACAGTCTGGTGGACGCGGACAATTTGGTCATGTATGGCTTAAAATTGAACCCCAAGAAGCCGGTAAAGGATATGAATTTGTCAATCAAATCGTTGGTGGTGTTATTCCTAAAGAATACATCCCTGCTGTTGATAAAGGTATCCAAGAGCAGATGCAAAATGGTGTTATAGCTGGTTATCCAGTGGTTGATGTCAAAGTGACTTTATTCGATGGTTCTTACCATGAAGTAGACTCTAGTGAAATGGCGTTTAAAATCGCTGGCTCCATGGGCTTCAAGCAAGGCGCCCTAAAAGCAAAACCTGTTCTACTTGAACCAATTATGAGTGTCGAAGTAGTTACGCCAGAAGACTACATGGGTGATGTTATGGGTGACCTTAACAGACGACGTGGTTTAGTTCAGGGGATGGAGGATTCTCCAGCAGGAAAAATCGTTCGCGCAGAAGTTCCCCTTGCAGAAATGTTTGGTTATTCCACAGACTTACGTTCAGCTACCCAAGGACGAGCAACTTATACTATGGAATTTTCCAAGTATTCAGAGGCTCCAAATAACATTGCTGAAGCAATTATTAAGAAACAATAAAGTTAATGAGGTTATTTTAAAATGGCGAAGGAAAAATTTGAACGTAATAAGCCACATTTAAATGTGGGCACTATTGGTCACGTTGACCATGGTAAAACGACATTGACCGCAGCGATCACCACCGTATTATCGAAGAAATTTGGTGGAGAAGCGAAAGCGTATGATCAAAT
>JAFKHV010000065.1 GCA_017306715.1 Legionella sp.
GCGCTGCTAAAGAATTGGCTACTCGAGGAAAAAAAGTAGTATGGATCTCGGAGGTCATGGTTAAGGGTTGGTTAGACCAAGCCAAAAGCATTGAAGATATTGCTCGTTGTGAATTGCCAATCCTTAATCTATTGGGTAGTAATCCAGATGTAATCTTTATGGATGATAATAATTTAATCGGTGTTGGTGGATTTGGATTATTGGAAAAAATATACTCCTGGTATGTGAATAACCCAAACAAAGGTCTTTTTATCACCTCTAACGAGATGATTCGCTTTGAAGGCTGTTATGGTTACACATTAGACCAAAAATATCATTTTTCACCTTTTAATCATTATGATTCTTTACAATATCTGAATTGGTCCACGCAATTTTATTTGGCCGGTGAAAGTTTACGGGCGAGAAAAGTTGGGCAATCGATTGGAGCAATCGTGAGCGATTTCACCTGGAAAAAGGTAGCACCTACCTTAGGTCCACATGAACTTATTCCTGATTTCACTGATTCCGAACTAGCTCCAATTAGACAATCTCTAAAAAAAACAGAATCATACCAATGCGAAGCTTACACGCAATTGCGTCCCGTACAGAAGCGATGGCTTAAAGTTCATGAGGTCGGCGGTGATTATTTTCGTAGTCTGGTAGGGCATTCATTCTACCAAGAACGTCATCTAACAGTAATTCCATTAAAATTTGAAAAAACATCCTACCAAACCATCGCCATTGAGCTAACAGAGTTAATTGGGTTTTCCCAGAATGATATCAAGAAAATAGCCCATGGTTCCTTAGATCAGCTCATTCGGGTACTTAATTATGCCCACGATCAGGGAGGGAGAAGAATTATTATTATCAATCAAACCAGTTTTGATACAGAACAATTACTCACGCAAATTAAAACTCAATTAGACCCTCGTGAGCGTGAACGAACTTGGGCACGTTTAAACTTGCTGCTTTGTGAAACAGAAGATACAATCTTTAATCTAAAGCAATATGACGGTCATATTGCTTTTTCTTCCCAAGAGTCTGAAAATCGGAGGAATACGAATCAGGTGGATGGATTTAATAGCATACGCAAGAAGGACGCTTATACGAATTGTGAACGAAAAAAGCCTCGTAAGCATGCTTTAGGGCATAAATTATTCAGAAACAGAAAAACTCGACCACCGTTGAGTGAGGCTAACCAAAGTAATTTGAGTGAAAATCAATCCAATTTAAATAATAATCCTGGGACAAATAACAATAACAGTAAAGAGACTAATGATGCTATTTCAGAATATACGCCTAAGTTTTAAAAAAATTATCATTTTGTTTTGGTGCCTTTGGTGGCTAATCGCTTTATGGACAGACATTCTTGGACTTTTAGCGCATTATCACTATTTAAATAAAAGCTGGGCTCCTGATGGAAATATGCCCTTCCTGATTCAGTCTCTTGCAATGTATCCACTACCAGCCTGGGCTCCTTTAATTTTTTTCTTAGGAATTTTGCTTTGGTCTTTGGTTTCAACCTTAAGCTTTATCTGGGCAAGCTTGAGCCTAAATCAGCCATTCAATGTCTGGATGAGAAAAGCCGATATTGCCTTTATCATCTCATTAAGTTATTGGCTGGCTTTCTTTATCGCGGATCAAATGGTGATGAAGTATGATTTAGAACAAAATCATATGGTTCAAGGAGGGTTTCAACTTCTATGTTACTTAACCCTGTATTTACTTCCTAACAAATCAGAATAAAAAAAGCCGTTTTACAACGGCTTTTCAGTTATTTTTTTTCTGCAGCAGTTTTTTTAGCTTCATCAACTAGACTCAGCATTGCTTTTTCAAAAATCTGAAAAGACTTTTGCATATAATCCAGTGCCTTATGGCCATTTTCTACTGCCAGATTTATTTGTTTTTCCAGAAGCTCTTCGGGTTTTTTGATTGAAGCTAATTCTTCTGGTTTTATATAATGAATGTTTTGCAGCGTTTTAACGTTTAACTCTGCAATTGCCTGAAAGGGCTCTTGTAATCTCTTAGCCACTTCACTCCACTTTTCAAAATGATTCTGATTCATGATTTTCTCCACATGTTGCATTGCACAATTTAATAATAGTATAGGTTTTGCACAGATGTCAACATAAAATCAAATTTTTTTTTGCACTGCAGCATAAATCAGTTTTTGAACAGGGAGCGCCATTGTTGCATCATATCTTGCATCTGTTGATTCCACGATTCAGTCGCTTTGGCATATGGATTATTCTGCAGGGGCTCAATAATGCCCTGAAACATTTGCTCCATAATGGCTTTATGAGAAGCATGCATGGGATGGTTGGCAAGATTAATCATTTGTCGCAAAATATCAGAAGAAAAAAATTGGGTGGCTCCTGCCTCCATTTCGACAATAATTTGCAACAACACGATATTGGTTATATCTTTTCCAGTTAAAGAATCCTCAACTTTAAATATTATTCCTTTAATAACATAATCTTGTAACTGCTCTAAGGTGATGTACTGACTGGTTTCAGTATCATATAGACGCCGGTTTTTATATTTTTTTATCAAGCGTGTCATTGTTGGTCTCACTCATAGGCATTATTATGAATTGTAGCAGAATAATCAGCAATTTATACGGACCCAATGACACGGGTCCATGATCAATACATATGCAACCCACCATTAATGCTTAGATTGGCGCCAGTGATATAGCGGCTTTTATCGCTGATAAGAAACTCAATAGCCCAGGCTATTTCTTCTGGGTCTGCTAATCGCTTTGCCGGAATCTGATTAATAATATTATCCAAAATGTCAGGACGAATTCCCTTCATTAACCGCGTATTAACATATCCCGGCGAAATACTATTTACCGTAATATTTTTACTCATAAGTTCTTGTGCCAAACTTTTGGTAAAACCGTAAACACCCGATTTAGCCGCAGCATAATTAGCTTGCGAAAACTGTCCTTTTTGCGCATTAACCGAAGAAACATTCACAATCCGTCCATACTCATGATTACGCATATTTTCAACTACTTGACGTGTCGTGTTAAACATCCCATCCAGGTTCACCCGAAGAACCTCATCCCACTGCTCTTTCGTCATTTTGGTAAACACCGCATCGCGTGTGATGCCCGCATTGTTTATCAGAACATCAATATCACCATATTGGCGAATAATCTGATGAATAACGCGCTCACATTCAGCAAAATTGGAAACATCCATATGGTGAAAAGAAAGATTACGGAAACCCTCTTCTCGAACAGTTTCTTCCCAGGCTTTGCCATGTTCTGGGTTGATTAAATCCAGCGCGATTACGTGCTTTGAGGAAGCATTAATTTGTTTGGCTACTGCTGTACCGATATCACCAGTCCCCCCGGTAATCAAAACGACATTATGAGTGTGCATAAAAAATTCTCTTCGTTGTTAATGTGCTATCTAAGCATAGACACAACTCCCAAAACTCTCAAATTTTGGGAGCATTGCACACATCGTTTACATATATTGGCCGCCGTTGATATCGAGATTAGCCCCAGTAATAAACCCACTCTTCTCATCGATAAGGAACGCTACGGCATCAGCAATTTCTTCAGGAGTCCCTAAACGACCAACCGGGATATTCGCAATAATGCTATCCAGGACCTCTGGACGTAAACCTGAGAGCATCGAGGTTTCAATATACCCCGGAGAAATAGTATTTACGGTAACGCCTTTCATCGCCACTTCCAGCGCTAAACTCTTAGTAAATCCAAAAAGCGCCGATTTAGTGGAGGCATAATTACATTGTCCAAATTGTCCTTTGCGCCCGTTAATGGAGGAAATACTTACAATGCGTCCATATTTACAATCCAACATATGGGGAATGACATTACGAGTCATGTTAAACACGCTAGTGAGATTCGCATCCAACACTTGCTGCCATTGCTCTGGGGTCATTTTTCTTAAGCTACAATCTTGTGTAACACCTGCATTGTTAATTAGCACATCGATTTGACCATAACGCTTGATAATTTCCTCAGCGATACGCTCACAATCAGTAAATTGGGCCACATCACCATAGATAATATCGAGGTCGTAGCCGAGTTCTTTTTGTTCTACTTGCCATTTTTTCGCTTCCTCATGCTTTCCATGCTTGAAGTAGCAAGCAACGACTTGATAGTCTTGAGACAAGCGTTGGCAAATCGCCGTTCCAATACCACCAGTACCTCCAGTTACTAATGCAACTTTCTTCGACATAACCAACTCCCTGTTATTACGTTAGAACTATTAATATAGAAGAAATGGCAACAAATACAAGGAGATACGGGAATAAAAAAACTAGGATGTTGTTCTAGGTGAAATACTAGGCGCTATCGGTGCATTGGGGTAAATAATATCATTACTTGTAATTTTACAAGCATACTCAATATATCGATTACGAAATAAACCTTCAAAATCGTTGACTGATACCATAACAGATACAGGTAACCATTGTTTGACACAATCCGTATTTAATACATTTTGCTTTCCGCTTTCTGCAGTTAAAAATAACTTCCGTGGCACCATAGGTTTATGAAATTCTTGAGGGATTCGTGATTGATAGAGAGGAATATATAAAATCCATCGACGAACAGGCTCAATAAATAACAATTTCTTTAGCACGGGAATATTATTCGTTTGAACTGCTTGGTAAAAGATTTTAGGATTTATCTCTCCGGCGATAAGCTTATCTGCTGTCAGGTCATCTTGTATAAGCAATTGACAATTTTTATCTGTAAAACATTGTCTTAACCAATGATAATGTTCATGAAAAAATTTATTCACCCCAGCCACCCTGGATGAGTTTTTTTTATCTAAAAAAGAGAGTATGTGACCAATTAATTCTTTTGGGATATCCATAACGGGCTCACTGCAATTATTTAATGATGTTGTTAATGTTATTTTCCATGATATCAGGACGTGGTAAATCCGGGCTAAAGCTTGAAACATTTAGATAGGAAACTATCGGTATAACGCGCTGCTCAACACATTCCAGTTCAATTTTAGCGCATATAAATAATAGAGGCAAACTTCTGTCTTCACCTTCACTTTCGACAATAGAACCTGTAGCTGTATTCTTCAAAAGTAAACTATTTTCATTTAGATAAGAATAAATACAACATTCATAATTAAAAACCATGCGCCCATTCTCAATAGACCAGTCATTTAATAAACTGTCAGCCTCAGCAAGGGCGGAATAGTGGCCAGTCAATTCTCCTGAGGCTAATAATTCGGTTATAAAGCGATTTAATTTCTGACCGCCATTTTCTTGAATCCATCGTAAAACAGTCTCTTTTTGTGCATTTAAATAATCCGTTTGCTCGATAAATCCTTGTAGAGAGCGGGTGATCAGTTCGTCGTCCTCTTCTTTTTTTCCCGCAAGCGTATAATTTCGTTTAAAATCCTGATACGCGGTATAAGTTGGTGAAGGATTAATTGGAATCATCTCATTTTGCCAATCTCCAATTACTTGATTCATCACTTGGCCCTGTTCAAGTGGATAAGTGTAATTCCAACCATTAGTCGGATAAAATCGAGTTAAATCACCATAAATTGCTTTAAAAAACTCGAGGGTTTCTGGGTCATTAAGCATGATTCTATGACCAACACTTTGAATAATTAGGGGCGAAGGCGCTTCGTGATTCGATAAATAGGCGCTCCTGCCTAATTGATCTCTCATGGTAATCGTCCGTGCTTTTGAAAAAAAAGTACCTTTAACTGATTGAACCTTTATGTTTTCTATGTATAAAATTGCATCTTTAAATATACTTGGTAAGGGCTTTTCCCTTATTAATCCATCTTTAAGCAACGATCTAAAAAATATTAAATGTTCTTGCGCAGACTTAGGAATCGATTTATTGCTTTCATCCGCATCGCTGATTTTTTTATCGATCTCATTAATGATATTTTCAATCTTAGCTTTCATATAATGTATAAAAAGTAATCTTTAAATACATTATAGAGCTTGATTATTAACGATTTATTAATAGGACAGAAATCGAAATCTCGAACTAAGCTCTTTTTTAGGAGGTTAGTTCGAGAATAATGTTTTATACCGCGGGTACGTACCCTTTCAGTTGTTGCGCAAATTGTTGTAAAACTTCAAGACCAGACTCTTCGGCTTGCTTACACCATTGCTGTAAAGCAACAACAAGCTCTTTTTGCGTGGTAGCCGCTTTAAGCCAGACATTTTGCAAGGACTGTTTGTACGCGTAAACCACACGTAACTGCTCGCGGGCTTCTAAAATCCGCGCCAAGCGTACTTTCGCTTTACCTGTTAACAAATGCTGTTCGCGGCGTAACAGCCGACCGGCGCGACCGAGCAGCTTTTGATGCTCTTCGTTTACAGCGGGTTGACTACGCTCTTGTTGTAATACAGGAACAATAACATTTTTATAATAATTGGCCATGACTTGAAAACGATTAGCAATAACGGCTCTTACGGTATCCAGGTCAACCGTTAATTTGCCTGCATCCATAGCCAGTTTGGGGGGCAATTTCTTAACTTTAGCCAGACGGAAAAAAGATAAAATCCGGATGTAGAACCAGCCGATATCAAACTCCCACCACTTCACAGAGAATTTTGCTGAGGATGCAAAAGTATGATGGTTGTTATGCAACTCTTCGCCTCCAATCCAAAATCCCCAGGGAATGATATTGGTCGCTGCATCTTTGCATTCGAAATTGCGGTAACCCCAGTAGTGGCCAATACCATTAATTACACCTGCAGCAAAAATAGGAATCCACATCATTTGGATTGCCCATACACTAATTCCAGGCACGCCAAATAGGAATAAATCTATAAGGAACATTAAAGCAATCCCTCTAGTTGCATGCCTACTGTAAACATGACGCTCTAGCCAGTCCGTGGGTGTGCCATGTGCATATTTGGCAATCATGTCTCGATCCTTGCATGCCTTGCGGTATAATTCCGCTCCCTCCCAAAATACTTTTTTAATTCCTAACACCACAGGACTATGGGGATCGCCCTCTACATCGGTTGTTGCATGATGCTTACGATGAATAGCGACCCACTCAGCCGTGATCATCCCGGTGGTAAGCCATAACCAAAAGCGAAAAAAGTGACTGACAAATGGGTGCAAACTCAAGGCACGATGTGTTTGATATCGATGTAAATAAAGAGTAACTGATGCAATGGTGATTTGTGTTAATACAATTGTTGCAACAAGATAACCCCAAAAAGAAAGATTAAGATAGCCGAAGACCATAAAAACTCCGCTGATAAACGTTTGAGGAGGCGCCGAGAAAATTCATCTCAATTGGCAGCCATCACTCAAGCATAACACAATTTTGCCCGATCCATTGCAAGAATTCATGATGTAGTCGATAATTAATAGGTTAGTCTGAATCGAGGACAAGCAATGAGCAATAAATTTCATACATCAAAAATTTTCGAAACCCTGATTCCTTTCATTATAGCAGGCATCGCCATTGCTTTATTTGTAGGTCTCCTCTTTATGTTCTCTTACGTTGTGATTTGGGGCTTGATTATTGGTGGTGTGATGTGGCTCATATCGGTTATCAAAGATCTACTTATTCCATCTTCGAAGAACACAGGGAACGTAGAGCAACAGAAATCAGGCCGTATTATTGAACATGATGATAAATCCTAATGCCTGAACTCCCTGAAGTTGAAACAACCCGTAATGGCATTATGCCTCATCTGCTCAATCGAATAATAGCCAAAGTTATTATTCGCGAAAATCGTTTTCGCCAACCCGTACCCGAGCAATTACCCCAGTATTGTACGGGGCAAAAGATAATAGCAGTCAAAAGACGCGCGAAATATTTACTCCTACAATTGAGTCACGGACATTTAATCATTCATTTGGGTATGTCCGGTCACCTGCGCATTGTCGATAACACAGTTCCCGTACAAAAGCACGACCATATCGATGTGATCCTGGAAAATCAGTTAATATTACGTTTTTCCGACCCGCGTCGATTTGGTATATTTACTTATATAGAGCACGATCCGAATGAACATCAACTCATTAAATCATTAGGGCCTGAACCGCTTACGGACTCATTTAACGCTCAATATTTAACTAAAAAAATAAAGAATCGAAAAAAATCGATTAAATCAGTCATCATGGACAATCAAGTCGTTGTGGGTGTTGGGAATATCTATGCTACAGAAAGTCTCTTTCGCGCTAAAATTCATCCAGCGAAGAGTGCACATGATCTCGGCGATTCAGAACTCGACCTTCTTGTTTTTTATATCAAACAAATTCTTAACGAGGCAATTATTCAAGGTGGAACGACGTTAAAAGACTTCTACGGCTTTGATGGCAAACCAGGTTATTTTCGTTTAGCCTTGCAGGCTTATGGTCGCAATCAGCTACCGTGTGTTCATTGCACTACCCCATTAGAGAGTTTAGTAATCGGTGGGCGAAGTTCGGTATATTGTCCACAATGTCAAAATTAAACTAATTTTGAATAAATGCCGACATAGAGTATATTTGGCCATTTTTGTGAAATAATAACTCATGAAGCTCAATCAATTTAAAACTGCGATGATCATCTCTGGATTAATGGTTTATACCGCCTATCAGAGTATTTGTAGCATTCTGGGCGCATATTGGGGTACTAAACGTCACGAGACCGATCAAAGATTACAAAACTGGGCTGATCGTTTGCTCAACCAGGTTCAAGTTCATTATAAAATCATCAATCCGCACCACGCATTTCCACAACCTGGGAAAGCGACCATCATCATGTGTAATCACTCCAGCGCCTATGATATCCCCTTAAGTTTAAAAATTTTTCCGAAGCATTCCATTCGCATGCTTGCAAAAAAAGAATTATTCAATGTTCCTATTTTTGGCAAAGGAATGGCTGCAGCTGAATTTCCTTTTATTAATCGAAAAAACCGCTATGAAGCCATTAAAGATCTTGCACGAGTTAAAGAACTTATGTTAAGCGGTATTGTTATCTGGATTTCTCCCGAGGGTACTCGTTCTAAAGATGGAAGTTTAGGTGCATTTAAAAAAGGGGGATTTATAACCGCAATTCAATCGCAAGCCACAATCATCCCAGTGGGTATACGCGGTGCGAATAATATTTTACCTGCACGATCCTTTAATATGCACTTGCATCAAAAAGCAGAGGTGCACATCGGCAAGCCTATTGATGCCTCTAAATATTCATTGGAGAATAAAGAGGTACTCATGGCCGAGGTACGAGAGGCGATTTTAAACCTTATGGGAAATGATGTAATCAGTACTTAACCCCATAACCTTTCACTGGCGTAGTAACCACTGCAGCCTGACCAATACCACGAGGATCGGAAGCTGCAGTTAAAACCCCTGTTTTTTTGTCCCAAGTTATTGCCTGCATGTCTCCATAATATTGCATTAATGGCATTAACTGGTAGCCCATTTTTTTTAAACTATCTTGTATCGATACTGAGAAAGTATCCGGTTCAAATTGTACAATGTCGGGTAAAAACTGATGATGAAATCGCATAGTTGATACCATGGTGATCGCACCAAAATCTTCTTGAAAAACTAAACTTGCCAAGAGAACCATTGTCGCTATACGACTACCACCAGGCGTACCGAGTATAGCAACACGTTCGGGAGTTTCCAAAAAAGTGGGCGTCATAGTAGAAAGCGGCCGTTTACCTGGAGCTATTGCATTTTGCGCTGAACCAACTAATCCAAATACATTTTGTGAGCCAATTTTACTGGTGAAATCATCCATCTCATCATTAAGCAATACTCCTGTTCCTGGAGCAACCACGCTAGAACCAAATATATAATTAACGGTCATCGTTGCTGCCACGCGATTGCCCTCTGCATCGATAATAGAAATATGTGTAGTATTATTGTTGCGAGTGGATTGTGAAGCTCCGCCTTGTAATACGGCGCTCGATATGGCTTTATTTTCGGGTATGAGGCTATTTAACTGTGTTGCATTTTTCGCCGACAGAAGAAATTCAAGCGGGATTGTTACAAAATCTGGATCCCCTAAATATTGATCCCGTTGCCAGTAAGCCAGACGCATGGACTCAATAATGTAATGAATCCAGGTTATTTTGGGTAACTCTGTTAATGGATGATGCGCGAGAATATTCAACATGGTCAATAAAGCCACCCCCCCTGCCGAGGGTGGAGGTGCCGTAATAATGAGCATATTATGAAAAGCACCGATTAAAGGTTCACGAATTTTCACCTGATATTTTGCCAAATCTTCCAAGTGCCATTCACCACCAGCAGCATTAACCCCAGCGACTAATTTTCGCGCAATCTCACCGTGGTAGAAACCTGCTCGCCCTTTGCTGGCCAATAATTCGAGGGTTCGTGCTAAATCTTTTTGATAAAGACGCTCACCTAAAGATCGAGGTTTGTTATTTTTTAGAAAAATTGCAGCCGTCGCAGGATATTTTTTCAGTGCCTCAGTACGCCCACTCATACGTAAAAAATGATGCAATTGTTTATCAATCAAAAAGCCATCACGCGCCAGGGCAATAGCAGGAGCCAGGCTCTTATGTAATGGTAACCGACCGTAGTGCTGCGCTAAATAAACTAAAGCTGCTGGATGACCTGGAATCGCGGCCGCTTTGCCCCCGTCTAAAGATGCATCAGGAATAACTTTTCCTTGCTCATCTTGATACATGGTCGCATAAGCAGATGCGGGCGCTACCTCCCGTGCATCCAAAAAAATGTTTTCACGAGCCTGCTCATGATGTAATAGCCAAAAACTACCCCCTCCCAAACCTGAATGATAAGGCTCTACTACCGCAAGGACTGCGGCTGCAGCAATTCCGGCATCGAATGCATTACCCCCCGCATTTAAAATCTCTAAAGCAGCATTTGTAGCTAAGGGATTGGCGGTAGCAACAGCATAACCAGGAGGAAGAGAAGACGCGCCCCAGGAGCTGGCAATGTAGAATAATCCGTAACCAAGTAACGCACCAACAGAGTGTTTTAACGAATCAATCATCCGCTTTTTGCCTTTGCGCAAGAATCCTGGAGACACAAGGCGGAACAAATTGTGATACATCACCATGCAATTGTGTAATTTCGCGAACCAAGCTTGATGAGATAAACATTACCTGTTCTGAGGGGGTCAAAAAAACTGTTTCCACATCTTTGTAAAGTTTACGATTCATTCCTGCAAGCTGAAACTCATATTCAAAATCGGAAACAGCGCGAAGGCCGCGGATAATTACCTGAGCCTGTTGTTGTTGCACTAAATCAATTAATAAATTATCAAAGCCAATGACCTTGACATTTGAAAAATCTTTTACCGATTCCTGGAGTAACATAATACGCGTTTCTAAGGGAAAAAAAGGACGTTTAATTTGATTACTTGCGACTGCAACAATTAATTCTGGGAAAATCCTCGCCGCACGACCTATAATATCCACATGACCATTGGTCACGGGGTCAAAGGTTCCTGGATATATTGCTCTAGATTTCATATGATTAGTGACTGTCAGAGAAATTATGCAGTCTAGCGTATTGTTAATCGAAAAACTACATGGACTCGAGGTGAATATGGATAACTATAAACGTTTTATAGCAATACCAGCCTGTTTATTGACAGCCTGCGCCACCCAAAAAACCATGATTGAACCACAATCACCACTACCTTTAGCGCAACAAACTACCCAAAATAAATCGGCACCGGAGGCAGAAAAATCTGTCCCAGGAGCAGAAAAAGCAGCCACAATATCTGCCAAAAGTATTTCTTCATGGGAAATTCGCGGAGCAATGGCTGCTAAAAACCGCAACAAAGGATGGTCTGCAACGATGAATTGGGTTCAAAGAGGCCCTTCTAGTTATCATTTGCGACTTATGGGTCCACTTGGAGCTGGGTCCGTGTTAATTGATAAAACAGGAAGTAATATAACGTATAAGGATGGTCCAAAACAGGTTCATTCTACGAATGCAGACCAGTTACTTTTTCAGCAGACCGGAGTTCGTCTACCCGTTAACAATCTGTATTATTGGGTGAGAGGCTTACCTGCACCTGGAAAAGTTAGTAGTGAACGTTACGACCAGTATCATCAACTAAGCCAATTACAACAGAACGGCTATACGATTTCTTTTGGTAATTACACCCGAGTAAAAGGCGTTTCTTTACCGGGAATGGTCCGTCTTGAAGGGAACGGAGCTATGGTAAAAGTGCTCATTAGAAGTTGGTCTTTTTAATTGAACCTTAGGTGCAGTTGGTTTCCCTGATTATAAAGAATACAGATTTATAATCAGGAAACCAACTCCTCAACTTATTACGAAAAATTTATAAAAAATTCTCCATTCCTACATTGACATGGATTCAAAACATCTGCACAATACGCACCACAAGGCGGGATAATCTGATCCTATTGTGAAGATTTATCACCGTTCCTTAATAGTTTTTAGGGGTGTCGCCAAGCGGTAAGGCACAGGGTTTTGATCCCTGCATACCTAGGTTCGAATCCTAGCACCCCTGCCATTCTTGTTAATTTTACAAGTAAACAGACAGCAGAAGATAACCTAAAAGGATGCATTCTCGTAGTGCTCAAACAATAATAATATCTTTTTGGCTGTCTTCTGCTATGTGTTTAAGTTATATGATGACTTTAATCTAAGGCTTTTGACACATGTCCACAATGATGATTTTTGCCGGTAATGCCAATCCGGAATTAGCTCAAAAAATTTCCACGCATCTAGAAATGCCTATTGGCCAAGCAACCGTTGGTACCTTCAGTGACGGAGAAACCATGGTTGAAATTTTAGAAAATGTTCGTGGGCGTGATGTTTTTATCATTCAATCAACGTGTGCGCCATCCAACAATAATCTTATGGAACTCTTGACGATGGCTGATGCCTTGCGTCGCTCTTCCGCAGCGCGTATTACCGCGGTGGTACCTTATTTTGGTTATGCCAGACAAGATCGTAGAGTGCGCTCCGCACGCGTTCCTATTACTGCGAAGATTGTTGCGGATATGATGGCTTCTGTTGGTATTTGTCGCGTACTCACTGTAGACTTACATGCGGATCAAATTCAAGGCTTTTTTTATATGCCTGTGGATAATGTATACTCAACCTCGGTTTTGCTCAAAGACATAAGCAAGCAAGATTTGGATAATATCATGGTGGTTTCACCCGATGTGGGTGGTGTCGTCCGTGCACGCGCAATGGCTAAACGAATTGAAAATTCTGATTTAGCAATTATCGATAAACGTCGCAGCGGTCCAAATAAATCTGAGGTAATGCATATCATCGGAGAACCATTAAACAAAAACTGCATTATTATTGATGATATCGTAGATACTGCAGGCACCTTATGCTCGGCAGCATTAGAATTAAAACAAAATGGTGCCACAACGGTACGCGCCTATATTACTCATCCGGTTCTCTCTGGACCTGCTGTAAAAAATATTAGCAATTCTGTTCTAGATGAAGTGGTTGTAACCGATACTATCCCTTTATCAGAAGATGCGCGAAACTGTTCCAAGATTCGCGTTGTTAGTCTTTCCGATATGTTAGCGCAAGCAATAAAACGCGTGAACATCGAAGAGTCGGTTAGCTCTATGTTTGCCGATAGTAATTAATAAAAGGCTGGCATTAACCGCCAGCTTGATATCTAAAATTAATATTAACTTCTGATTTTGCAATCTATTGTAAAGCCTATCTCATAAAAATTTATCAATTGTATTAGGGTAGACATATTTTTACTGTATAACGAATCAAATTTAACTATAACCCTCGTAGCAAATAAGCTCATACCTAATTTATCTCTTAGGCGTGAAACAACAGCGCCATTAAAGTATTTGGTAAACGTATTAGCCGTGAAAAATTTGCAGAGACGGTTCAACAAGTCCCCGCAAGTTTATGCAGAAGCTATTTGTGAAGCAGTAACAAGACCAACAATGCGTTTTGTCCCAATAAAGACAATTGAACAGCAAGATATCCAGGTCTTACATAAGGTTCAGTCAAAAATCATTAAAGAAGAGCTCGCTCAATGGCAATTTTTTTTATAACTGGCAGCGTCCTCATGGTTCAAACCTCCCTCAGCGATTGTGGCTGAATTAAGCGAAATAATCCCCTTTAGTAAAGAGGTGAGTAACAACTATAAAATAGACAATGAGCGCATCCAAATAGCTAATTATCATACTGATAAAGAAGAACTTTCTTGTGAGCTCACTGATGATTTAGCAGATCAGTGTGGGATGAAAAAAAATGCATTAATTAAATATTTAAACTATTCGATTTAAAAAAAGGAGAATCGCCAACAACAGGAGTATTCTTGCCTACAAAAAAAGAAGAGGCGATAGCTATCAACTTAGTCAGAATTAGAGGAATTCAAACCGAGTTAAATCAATGCAAGTTACTGGATACTGCTTTTGGCTAACCGAATAAGTAAGCCAAACCCGAACTAAAGCCGCTGTCAGATTATGTTCAACAAAAGCTTCAGGATGATAATTTATCGCCTAAATTGAAACAATTTATCGAGGACGAGCTTCATTCTTTACAAGAAAATCCCATATACGAAGATTATTACTATCTTGCATTCTTGGACCAATTGGGTAAACCAGGGTTTTCTGAGTCCGATGAGCTTTTCTTTATCAAAGAAATGGTTAAAACTCGTGAAGAAAAACAAGCCAATCTAAACTTAAAGCCTTTTTAATAATCTAATTAATTATCGATGTTGTCTCGAAAACCGAACCACCCAGTTGTTCCGATGTGGCCGAGTTGACCGCATGTTGATGCTAGAGCCTGGTGGCGTATGCCACCACTTGCTCATCCCAGCATGAGCCCAAAAACCATAAAGGCAAGTGCTATTATACTCGTCTGCTGCTCTCACCTACCACATACACCATCTTACCTTCTGCAAAGAACATCTATGCTGGCTGATGCGCAAGATAAGTATAATGATGTTATTGGGGATTTTCCGATATAAATTTTAGATTTTGGCGTCAGGGCGCAAGTCCCGGAGGGCTAGCCCTACTAGAAAAACTATTTATAGGCTGAAAATAAGAATTTTATTTTGGCTTTAATTAAAGCAAGGAAAACACCTGAAATAGAAAAATTAAAAACTAAAACCATCAACGGTATTTACTTAGAATTGCTCATGAATGGTATCGATGCCATTAGCCATTTTTTTATAAAATGGATTTCAATTACATAAGTTTCATCGAGAGAAATATTGTTAAAAGGCATCGTGCTTTCGTTACGCATCTAGCTGACGAAATCGATCATTCAAAATTCTCTTTGAAAAATTCATAGTTTTGCCTGCACAGAATATCATCGCGCGTGAATT
>JAFKHV010000066.1 GCA_017306715.1 Legionella sp.
GCTACTGCATGTGTTTTAATTTTTTTAGGTAAAAAAGGCTATATCATTAAGGGGCATGATTTAGTTTATTTTTTATTTGTACCCATAGTGATGTGGCTTGGTGGAAGAGCAGCACATTTATTTGTTTTAGGTAAAAAGTTTTTTAATAATCCCCGTAAATATTTGCTCGAAACTGGATTATACAATCAAGGGGCTGGGATTTTTGTAATTTTCTATTTCTTTATTATGGCTTATCAGCTGCGAATTCCACTTAATATACTCTTAGATGCCTTAGCCTTAGGCTCGGTATTAGGGGAGGCTATAGGATGAATTGGCTGTTACAATTACGGCTGCTGTTGGGGAAAACCGACAACGGCAGAATACGGCATCTGTCACTATGATCCTCTAAACAAAATGCTGCGTTTGCATCCCGAATTAAAAGGTGTTCCAGTTTATCCCACACAACTTATGACGGCTGTTAGTGATTTAATGCTTTTTTTGTTGCAATTGGGCTATATCTGTTCTCAGCACCTAATGGAGTTATTTTTATCGTGTTGGTTTTGGCGCATCAATCATTTCGTTTAATGATTGAGCCTTATCGTTTTGATCAATTCTTTGATAACCAAAGAAAAAATCATACCATTTATTTTGCGCTGCTCATATTATTCCTTATTCCCGTACCATTAATACTTGGGTCATGGCTTCATTGGATTGATTTTTTTACAGCCGCTGCTCATCCCGGATATTCTATAGGGCAAATAATAGGTCAAAGTAATTTTTGGTTTATAACATTTTATGTGTTCATCCTAACCTCCGTGTTGTATGGAGTACATGGAACACGCTTAGGTTCAATTGCCATAAGACGTGAGCAGGTATAGATGAGCGCTAAAACTGTTTTGGTTTTGGGCGGCGGTGGTATTAAAGCCTTCGCAACGCTTCCTTTATTCCGTTATTTTAAGGAGCATTCGGTTGCAATTCATTCCATTGTAGGCTGTAGTGGCGGGGCATTGATGGGCGCACTGTTTTCCCTTGGGATGCCCTTTACAGACATGTTGGATTTAGTAAATAAACTGAGTCAGTATAATTTTTTTTCGCAGCTAAATTATAAAAATATCTTGGCTTTTTTGCATGCGCCCATGCTTTCATATCAGCCCGATCGAGGATTTGTCCATTCCAATGCGATAAAAAAACGCTTTTAGACGTGTTTGGGGAACGTAAAATTGAAGATTTACCCATCCCGTTATCGATTGTAGTAACAGGAGTAGTTGATGGCCAAAGTAGGGTGCTCACTCATGGTCGTTTAGTTGATGCGTTGTACGCATCAATTACCATTTTTCCACTTATGGAATGTATTCGTATCAATAATGTACCTTATGTTGATGGAGCCTTTAGTAATCCAATTCCAGTCAACGTAGGACTCGAGGCACATCCAAATATTTTATTAATCACGACATTTACGTTTAAGCCTGATCATCAGCCAAATCATTTTTTTCGTTTTATTAATAATCTATTTTGTTTATCAATAGAACAATATGGTCTTAAAAAAGTAGAGCACTGGATGCAGCAAGCTAAAGAGGTGCAATATATACATCTCGATTATATGCTGTCTGAACCACTGAGTATTGTTGATACAAATCAATTAAATACAATTATCCAACTAGGAGAACATGTTCTAAAACAACATGAGTCTTCTTTAAGGATACTTTATGAATAAACGTGTTGGGCTAGAGCTTGGTGCCCATCCCTATACCCTCTTTGGGGTGATTCCATTATTACAACAATTACAAACCTCCTCCTTAAGTGTGTCCTTATTGTCAGGAGCAGGGGCGGGTGCCATAGCCGCAGGGTTAATTGCCTGTGAATACGATGCGCATAAATACAGTAAGGCTGCGATTGAATTCGTCAATTTAAATTTATTTAAAAGAAACAGAATGCTGCGCTCCCTATTTAATCTATTGTTTACCAAAAAAGTGAACTTATCGCTGTATGATTCGAACGTTTTAGATCAATATTTGACCCGCCATTTTGCAGGCATGCAAATTGAAAATTTAAAAATACCATTGATATTAAAAACAACAGATGCATTCACTGCTGAAGAGGTTGTTTTAGAAAAAGGCAACCTGATAGAAGCTTTACGTGCTTCATGTGCTCTTTTCCCCGCTTATTCAGCAATCAAAGTTCAAGACCAAGTGCTGGTGACAGGAACTTATAGTGATTGGCATGCGCGAATAAAATCAGAATCAAATCAAGTCGATTTAATTTTATCCTTAAGTTTATCAAGCACTGAATTGTCTCACTCCACAAATAATATTGAGCAGCTGTACGCATTTTTTCAACGATCTTTTCAAATTTTATCAAGCAATGATGGATACGATCCCAAGCGCATTGTATTGGATTTTAAATTACCTTTTTCATATAAGAGAATAGCCGCTCAAGAGGAGGCAGTAATAAGTTCTTATGTCCACGATTGCTTGAATAAACATCCGCAGTTTACCCATTTGCCGCCATCAGTTTAATTATTACCGCTTGGGTCGAGTGGGCTCTTCCTGTTCTGGGCCATCATTTAGATTCGTATCTTGTTCAATAGCAGTATCTTTAGGACCAAGATTTCTGATTTGTTGATCAAGCTCTTCAGGGGTATCGATAATACCGATACGAGAATTTAGAATACGCTCATATATTTCCATATCGGTATCCGTTGGTGAACTCATTGTGGGTAATGGTGTATCGAGCTTTTTACTCATAACGATCCCTTAAATAGATACATATGCTTATTATAGACTTTAAATCTACAGTTTGGCGGTCGGAAGGTTATTTTCTATACTCGGACGAGAAGCAGCGGCAAACAGGGCGAAATATGCATTGATAGATTTTTTTTCAAAGCGCACTCGATTATCGTTTCTTAAGACCGCTAATTGCGCTAGCGATAACTTAGATTGATCTAATAAAATGGTTTTTACACTTGACGGAATACGAGCGAGTATAAATTCAAGCTCCTGAGGCAATTTTAAATGCAGTGCATTATTGGTTAACTGCAAATACCTAAGAGCAGGAGGTAATTCGCTAAATTCATCGGCAAGAATTGGGGTTTCTTTATAAAAAAGTGCGCTTCCGTCCAAATTTAAATAGACAATATGTCTAAGTCGATTGAACGATTCTTTTAAAGACATAGTCCATGGGGCCTCCAAACTTAAAGAATAAACTGTATCTGGCAGTACTTGCATTAGGTTAATAAGCTCATTCTCAGTTTCTGCAGGGTGATTTCCTTGCAAATTTAGATGCCGCAAAGGCGCTTTAACATGGGTCAAGAATTCAACAATCTGGTTATGTGTTAGATAATTGCCACTGAGATCTAAAGAAAGTAGTTGTTTACTGAGACTTTGGGCTAACTGATCAAAACGTACCAGTCGATACAATTTATTATCGGCCAAGCTCAGTGACTGTAGTTTTTTTGTGCATAATTCTAGCAGAAAATTACGTGCTTCCTCAGACATTTTATAGAGGCTACAATAATTAAACTCAATGCACTTAATATTTTTAGGTAGAGCGGTAAAAATAATCAATAAGTTTTCCTGTGGGCAGCCACATAATTGCTTCCCACCAAACATTATGGTGAACATTCGCTTAGGCAAAAGCTGAAAAATATTTGCCCAATGCTGCGGATTCTGCCCAAAATTGTGGGCCTTGCTGAAATCGATTTTAAAGCAAGAAGGATTAATACGCTGAAACATATGCTCAATCTTGGGTAGGGTTAAATCGCTTAGCTCTTCTGGTGTGAAAATTGGCATTTCGGCTCCCTCGAAATAGTTAGACAACTTTATAAAAAATAACAGAAGCCGACAAGATCGGCTCCTCGTTTTTAAAACCAATTAACTTGCATGCACCCGTTTAATCAGTAGAGCGCCTACCAATTGCATGACAGGTAAAGCGGCAAGAGCAAGATGATAGCTCGATAAACTAAAATCAGCCGCAGGAGTAGTATGGAGGAAATCCAACGCCTTACCAATAGCAGGTTCTGCAATTGCATCAATTAAAGCATCACTGGCATTGAGCAACGAAGTTGTCGTGCCAGCTAGATAAAGAGGATTAATTTCTTTACCGATTACAAAAACTAAAGGGAAAGCTCCTAAACAAAATCCAAAGAAAAAAAGCGCAACGCTAACCAGCCAGATAGGCATCCATTGAGCATAAAGCACCAATGAGATACATAAAGCTGAGGCTAGAGTCCAGTAATAGATAAAATTAATCCGGTTTTTTATTCGATGGGTAAAAAGGGCAAATAAAGGGCTCGATATGGCTAAACCAATAAAAACCAAGGAAATTAAACTTGGAGCAACCAGCTTATCCAGATTGTACGCCTTTTGTAAGAAAGGGTTCCCCCACAATCCACAAAAAATAACCACAGGCGAAAAAGCAAGCCCACTGTACGCAGTAAGTAACCAATTCTGCTTATTTTTAATAACTAATGCTAAATCACTGACAATTTTCCGTGGAGGAAGTTCCTCGTTTTGCTCCTGAGGCGATACGGGTTTGTCCTTCACAAAAATAACAAAGAATAAAGCCAAAATTACACCGACCCATGCCAGTATGGTCAAAGTATAACGCCAACCAAATTCGCCCACTAACCATGCTAAAGGCATTTGTCCAAATACTGCACCGAGCATGGCTGAAGTAACCAAAAAAGAGGTTAGGAGAGCAAAATAACGTTGCGAGAACCATTCAGCAGCCAATTTAAAGTAAGCAATCGTTGCGAAAGATACCCCCACACCAATGAGTGCTCGGCCACTAACCGCCACATTTAACGATGTAGTTGTGGCGCAAAGAAAAGTTCCCAAAGCACAACACAAAATTGCGGTTGCAGTAATGTAGCGTGCACCCAGGCGGTCTAATATAATCCCGACGAAGAGCGGTACAATCAGATAAGTCCAGAAATACACTCCCGAAAACATTCCCAAGCCCAGACCTTGAAGATTAAAGGCCGCCATAAGCTGTTGCGCCATGACGCTTGGGAAATTCTGCAATACATATTTATAAAATAAAAAAGCTGCGCATAAGCTGATGATGCATACCGCGCGATAAGCCTTTTGTCCTTGCTGAGTAGGCGCCTGAACATGAGCTACTTCGGATGTGGTGTAGGCCATAATTTCTCCTGCTTGTTAGTGATTAACCGGTTTGATTATTTTCAGACTCTCCCTAGAGAGTCGAATAATCAAAACAGCACTCTAGGGCAAGAGAGGACGGATAATAATCACCACAAAAGAAATTAAGGCAATAACAGAGATAACCTGCAGGAGAGGTGCATTTAGAAAAACAAAATTTGCAGGCAGGTTAGAAAACATAAACACTATAAAAAATTATCTTGTGCTCATAATAGCGTCCTGCTGCGTAAATTGTCAACACCAAGCTGGGAGTAAGCGAGCAACACATCAACCCGAGTTGTGCTAGGGCTCCCATGTACAGGCATGTGTCGATAGCATGGGACCCGATATTCTAAACATCCAACACGACTCCCTGCCACGATTAGGGGATCCCTCACTTTGTTCGGGATGACGGGGATCGGGTCGCACCCCGTTTCACGTCATTCTGAGCGTCGCGAAGAATCTCCTGTACGATACTCCAAGCTTCCCTGAGTACATAAATAATGAGTTTATTTTTCAAAGATCTTGGCAAAGTAGTTTCTGTTTTCTGGAGATCAGCTCGATTTAATCCATCGTTCGTGCCAGATGTTAGAGATCTCTCCCTCCGTTCGTGACGTAGTTTTTTGCGGTGATGGATCAGAATTGATGGCTCGGGATGAGGTAGGGAGGGATTTCGGTAGGTATGGAAATAGGCCTTACCATCATTTCTTAACTTCACTCCCTGTCCTGCTTCACACTACCTCATTGTTTCTTCATCTCCGCAGCACGTCAACCCGAGTTGTGCGAGGGTTCTCCTACACAGGGCACCTGTTGAAAGAATGAGGCCTAAGGGTACTTGCGAACACATGCCACGGTCAAGCAATCTCTCATTATGTTCGGGATGACAATGAAACCGCCTAATAAGGCAACCGTAAAGAAAGGCAGCTGAGTCCTCCATCAATTTTCCGAAACTCGCTTACATCCAAAGTTTTTACTTTAAAATCGAGATCGATTAATTGTTGAGTAAGTTGCAGATAGCCCTCAGGAAGAATGAGGTAATTGTTAATTCGAATACAGTTTGCTGCATATGCTTCGGTTTCAGAAACAATAATTTGTTGATATGCGGAGAATGCGGGATGGTTAATTAGCTCTCCATAAACAAGAATCGTATTCTTTCCTATATAAGAAACCCCCGTTTTTAAATGAAACAGTTGTTGAAGGGGAATTAATGTGCTTTCGTAGCCCTTATTTCTCAACAGCATTTGCAACTGTGAGGCACCATCAAAATTAGTACGTTGAGATAAGCCTATGTAAAAATGTTTACCAATCTGCAGCACATCACCCGCCTCAAGCGTACCAGGGGCTTTAATCATTTCAATGCTTTGGCGATAGTACTCTTTAATTGCAGGATGTAATAGGGCGACCTCTCCCTGACGAGTTACCGCTCCCGGACGAGTTAAAATTGCTAAATTCTCGGTGAGAAGTGCTGCATCTTCTACAAAACAGGAGTCTGGGTAATCCTCTGCGGGTGGTAACACTATAACTTCTGCACCGCATTGTATAATTGTGCTTATATAGTTTTTATGCTGCATCAAGGCTGCAGAGTAGTTGGGCTGACCTAAATGTGGGGAGGTGGTCAAGCCATGTGCGATGCTTAAACCTGGGGTGCGTACTATTACTTGAGGGCTCATACAAATCCTTGTATCGCAAATTTATATCATCGCAAATGCAAGAAAAGAATACAACAATTAAGATTTTTGACTCATGCCAGGTTAGACAATCAAGCAAGAAAGAGATATTTATACGAAATGCCCTTGATTAATTAACAAATCAAGGACAGATTGACGGATTAACGTGGAGCAATTGCTCGTTTTAATGTGTCTTCCCAAGCATCAAATAAGCTTTTTAGAGGATAGACAGTGGTATTTTGAAATTGAGACATGATTTCAGGATGCTTTCCTGAAGAGACTTCTGCATGTTGTTTTGCTGCGTCAAACATATAAGCTGCAGATTTTGCGGTTGAAACGTCAACAACATCTCGGTTCATTGGATCATGAAACTTTCCATCTTTAATCATTCTTTGTACTGTTTCACGATTATAAATCCGTTTATTAATTTCAATTGGATCAGTTAAGGGGCTCACAAGTAATGGGATCAGAAAACTCATCAGGTAAGTTTTCACTTTCTTTTATGATCTGCGCCAATTCTGATTTAGGCTTCGGTATATGTGATAGCGGGTCATTATTGTTTGAAATGCTCTTTTGTTGATCTGGCATAGGAGTCGGGGCTTGTTCCGAAATGGGTTGGTTAAAATGTCCGTAATAAAAATGAGCTCTACGAATCGAGTTGTGCTGATAGGGTGGATGAAAACGAACTCTTGGCGCTAACATCATTTCCAACAAAAGAAAGCGGACCTTTTGCTCAATCAAAGAATTCACGTAACTTTGCGCCGATTCTAAGTCAGAATAATGCATACTTTGATGCCTTGGACTGCGGTTATTAAGTATAGAATATACACGTTCGTGAGATGCTTTAAAGGGGTTAAAGCTTTGATTTCAGGACAGTCTAATGATAAGTATCGGCATAAGAAGGCTCATATTTGTTAATTTGCTTAATTATACAACATTAAAAAGAATATTTTCAACAATATGGTTGTTTTTTAAACTACAAAAGTCCAATTGTACACAAAATTTCACGAGCCATATTAGATGAGTGCATATTGTCTGTAAATTTATCATGGGCGCTGAATATTATTATTTCTCACATTTCACTACCTACTCACAGAGTTATCCACAGAAAATGTGGATAGAATAAAAAATTTAAAATGTAATGATCGAGACTTGGTAAGGAGTTGGTTAGCAAGTATAGGAAAGAGATTTTAAAGGATAATGAATTTATCCACAGGAGATTAGGGTAAAATATTACGCAGCAACGTTATGTTAACAAAAAAAAAATTAAAAAAACAGCTTGCGAAATAAAAATTTTAGTCTACCACTTTTTCTTTACGTTCTGGCATATATTGCAGAGTTAATCTACGCTTATAAAAATCCTAATGTTGCTGTTACGGAATTGAATTAATAGTGCACAAACCATTTTATTCACATTTTTTATCAGTTAACCTGGCTAAGGACCCAACTTAGAAGGCTATCTTTTACAAGGAGCATGTATGACTAAAAGAAAAAATGATAACTCTCCAGCCATGACCCCTAAAGTAATGCATGATGAAACCGTACAGATGAATCCAGGAGGAGATAGTCATCAGTTTGTACATCAAGGCACATCGCAGCTCACTACACAAACAGGAACACCAATTGCCGATGATCATAATACGCTAAGAGCTGGAGCACGAGGTCCAGCGTTAATGGAAGATTTTATTTTCAGGGAAAAAATGTTTCATTTTGACCATGAACGTATACCCGAACGTGTAGTGCATGCTCGAGGCTATGGTGCACATGGGTATTTCGAGTGCTATGAATCGCTTGCTTCCGTTACCAAGGCGCACTTATTTCAAAAAAAGGGAACGAAAGTCCCTGCTTTTGTACGCTTTTCCACCGTGGCGGGTAATAAAGGGTCTGCTGATTTAGCTCGTGATGTGCGTGGTTTTGCAGTGAAACTTTATACACAAGAGGGGAATTGGGATATCGTTGGTAATAATATACCGGTGTTCTTCATTCAAGATGCGATTAAGTTTCCCGATATTATCCATGCCGCAAAAGATGAGCCCGATAGAGGATTTCCCCAGGCACAGACAGCACATGATAATTTCTGGGATTTTATCTCGTTAACTCCTGAGAGTATGCACATGGTCATGTGGATTATGTCCGATAGAACCATTCCGCGTTCCTTTCGATTTATGGAGGGATTTGGCGTGCATACATTCCGCCTTATTAATGCTGAAGGTAAATCCACCTTTGTTAAATTTCATTGGAAGCCCAAGTTTGGCATGCAATCAGTTACTTGGGATGAAGCACTGAAAATTAATGGTGCCGATCCTGATTTCCATCGCCGGGATTTATGGAATGCCATTCAAAGTGGTGACTATCCAGAATGGGAATTAGGGATGCAGCTTTTTGATGAAGAATTTTGTGAGCGTTTTGCCTTTGATGTACTTGATGCTACAAAATTAATACCCGAGGAAGAAGTCCCGGTAAAAATTGTAGGACGTCTGGTATTAGACCGCTGTGTGGACAATTTTTTTGCAGAAACGGAACAAGTTGCATTCTGCACTCAAAATATTGTGCCAGGAATTGACTTTACCAATGATCCATTGTTGCAAGGGCGTAATTTTTCCTACCTGGATACGCAACTCAAACGTCTCGGCAGTACTAATTTCACGCAATTACCTATTAACGCGCCTAAATGTCCCTTCGCTCATTTTCAGCAAGATGGCCATATGGCTTTTTATAATCCGAAAGGTAGAGCCAATTATAATCCAAACTCCTGGCATGAAGGTCCTCGTGAAGATCCAGCGCATGGATTTACTTCTTATCCTGAGGAGATGAATGGGGCTAAAGGGCGTATTCGCAGTGAGCGCTTTGCCGATCATTACAGTCAAGCTTACCAATTTTATATTAGTCAAACGCCCATTGAGCAACAACATATCGCTGATGCTTTAATCTTTGAGCTTAGTAAGGTGGAGACGGAAGCGATTCGCGTACGAATGGTTGCGCATTTAATGAATATTGATAATGACCTGGCAATTCATGTCGCTAATGGCTTAGGTATTGATACCTTACCTAAACCTGCAGAAACTGTTAAACCCAGACTAAAAGAAATGCCTGTCTCCAATAAACTCAGTATTTTAAAAAATCCACCGCTAAGTTTTTCAGGGCGACGCGTGGGTATTATGGTCGAGCAGGGTGCCTCTGCAAAGATTTATAACGACCTCACCAAAGCAATTACTCAAGAAAAAGCAACTTTTACTGTAATTGCTGCTCATGTTGGCGGAGTACAATTGGACGATGGTACTAAAATTCCTGTTCAGGAAAAAATTGGCAGTGCGCCTGCAGTGTTATTTGACGCAGTTGTTTTATTAACGACTCATAATTCTTTTTTGAAGCAACCCAAGGTTGAGGAATTTATTAAAGATGCTTACGTTAATAAAAAAATGATAGGACACCTAAAAGAGAATCAATCCTGTTTTACCCAGCTTAATATTCCTATCGACAAAGGGATGTTCGCATTGGATGACGATGTTTCATCCTTTATCTCTGCTTGTCCCAAATTAAGATACTGGGAACGTGCGGTATAAGACGCACGCATTTGGAGCGCCATTTTAGGTGCTCCAATCTAACCATTTGAAATGAAACAATATTATATTGCTGTCTTATTTAAATCTGGAGTATAGTATCCTGATTATAGAAAAAGGAGCTATTTCTATGTTTAAACGCGCTTTGCCTTTACTGTTTACCCTAACCCTGAGCATACCGCTGTCTAATTCCTGTTTATATGCTGATGAATTACCAAAAACCAACAAAGATTGGTGGCCTAAGTTGTTGGATTTAAGCCCCTTGCGTCAGCCTAATGCAACATCGAATCCTTACGGTCAACAGTTTAATTACGCGGAACAATTTAACAGTCTCGATTTAAATGCCCTCATTGCCGATATTAAACAGCTAATGAGCACTTCTCAAGAATGGTGGCCTGCTGATTTTGGTAACTATGGACCGTTTTTTATCCGTATGTCCTGGCATGCTGCGGGAACTTATCGTATTGCCGATGGACGTGGCGGTGCGAATGGTGGCTTTCAGCGTCTCGTTCCTTTAGATAGTTGGCCTGATAATGCAAATTTGGATAAAGCACGCCGCTTACTCTGGCCGATTAAGGAAAAATACGGTCAAAAAATATCCTGGGCAGACTTGCTGGTGCTCACCGGGAATGTTGCGATGGAGAATATGGGATTTAAAACAATTGGCTTTGCAGGGGGTCGCGAGGATGCTTGGGAAGCCCAAAATATCAATTGGGGGTCTGAAGGAAAGTGGCTTGATAGTAATCGTCGGGATAAAGAAGGCAAATTAGCCAATCCTCTGGCCGCATCGGTTATGGGATTAATTTATGTCAACCCAGAAGGACCTAACGGTAAACCGGATCCACAAGCAGCAGCTCTCGATATTCGCGAAACATTTGGGCGGATGGCGATGAATGATGAAGAAACCGTTGCCTTAATTGCCGGAGGTCACGCTTTTGGTAAAGTGCATGGCGCGGCTTCAGTTAAGTATTTAGGCCCAGCACCGGCTGGAGCAAGTATGGAACAACAAGATTTTGGCTGGAAAAATGCTTATGGTACCGGGAAGGGTAAAGATACAATAACCAGTGGTTTGGAGGGTTCCTGGACGGTTACGCCAACCAAATGGAGCCATAATTACCTGGAAAATTTATTTAAGTTTAATTGGGTGCAAACAAAAAGTCCTTCTGGTGCCGTACAATGGACTCCAGATACTCAAAGTGCTGCTAATATGGTTCCCGATGCATTCGATCCCCAAAAACGTCACGCACCCATGATGTTAACGACCGATTTAGCGCTTAAATTTGATCCTATTTACAACAAAATTGCGAAACGCTTTCTTGATAATCCCCAGGAATTAGATGAAGCCTTTGCCAAAGCATGGTTTAAGTTAATCCATCGCGACATGGGACCCAAATCTCGCTATTTAGGACCCTTGGTGCCTAAAGAGGTCATGATCTGGCAAGATCCAGTACCCCCAGTGGATTATGTATTAGTTGATGAAGGGGATATAAAGCAACTTAAAGAGAAGCTCCTTCAATCCGGTTTGACGGTGCCACAACTTGTACGTACTGCATGGGCTTCTGCGGCCACATTTCGTGGCACCGATATGCGGGGAGGGGCAAATGGTGCACGAATAAGGCTTCTACCGCAGAAAAATTGGCCGGTGAATAATCCCGATGAATTGGCTAAAGTTTTAAAAACAATGGAACAAATTCAAACTGAATTCAATCAAGCTCAAGTAGGGGGTAAAAAGATCTCTTTAGCTGATTTAATTGTACTCGGTGGTTCAGCAGGAATTGAACAAGCGGCTAAACAGGCAAACATCAAGATTAGTGTGCCATTTACTCCAGGTCGAACCGATGCAACGCAGGAGATGACTGATATTCAATCTTTTGAGGTTTTAAAACCTGACGCAGATGGATTCCGTAATTACTATGACAAAGCTAATAAGAAAACACCACCGGAAATGCTTGTTAATAAGGCAGCGTTTCTCAAGCTGACGGTTCCCGAGATGACCGCTTTAATTGGAGGAATGCGTGTTCTAAATGCCAATGCAGGGCAAAGTGATTATGGAGTATTTACCGATAAACCCGGGGTATTATCAAATGATTTCTTTACCAACCTCCTAACAATGAATACCGAGTGGAAACCATCCGCAACAGAGGAGGGAGTCTTCGAAGGTTATGATCGTAAATCTGGTAAACTCAAATGGAAGGGAACTAGCGTTGATTTAATTTTTGGCTCCAATGCCGAGTTACGGGCGGTGGCTGAAGTTTATGCGCAAAATGACTCAAAAGAGCGATTTGCCCAAGATTTTGTTAAGGCATGGACCAAAGTTATGAATGCCGACCGTTTCGATTTGAAAAAAACCAGCCAACACGTATCCAGCCAGTAATTTACACCCTGTAGAGCCGTTATGATAATGGCTCTACAATTCAGTTATATCCATCAATCTTCATGTTGTACTGTTTATTGCTTGATAATTTTGATACAATATGTCCGCAACACCACCTTATTAGCCGTGGTTAAGAGTGAGAAACCTATTTACTCTGTGCAATATACTATTTCTTTCCCTACAGTTTTATCTCATTAAGCAAGTAAGGACAGCCAGCGCATTGTTTTCAATAAATAGTGCGAATAACGATTTCTCGAGAAATTTATGAGTTTTGAAGATTTAAAATTAGTCCAACCTTTATTAAAAGCCATTAAGAAACAAGGCTATGAACAACCATCACCCATCCAGCAGCAAGCGATACCGACCATACTAAAAGGTATGGATTTACTGGCATCAGCCCAAACTGGAACAGGAAAAACAGCAGCATTCACTCTACCGATTATTCAGCAACTTATAGAGAGCCCCAAGGCAAAGGCAAAACACATCTCCGCTCTAATCTTGGCGCCGACACGAGAGCTTGCTTTGCAAGTACATGAGAATATCTGTAATTATAATCAGTACCTTGACCTTCGCACCGCCGTAGTTTACGGAGGAGTAAAAATTGGTCCGCAAATAAACACGTTGAATAATGGCGTTGATATCCTGGTGGCAACACCGGGCCGATTATTGGATCTTTATAATCAAAAGGCCATAATGTTTTCTGCAGTCCAAATCCTCGTTTTAGACGAAGCAGACCGAATGCTTGATATGGGATTTATTCATGACATTAAAAAAGTGGTTTCATTATTACCAAAAAAACGCCAGAATTTATTGTTTTCTGCAACATTTTCCGCTGAAATTCGCAAACTAGCGCAACAGTTTTTGACGAATCCACAAGAGATATCTGTAGCGAAGCAAAACACCACGGTCATGAAAATTTCTCAAATTGTGCACCCTGTTGATAAGTCACGGAAATCTGAACTCTTAAGTCATTTAATAGAATCAAATAATTGGCATCAAGTGCTGGTCTTTACCAAAACGAAGCATGGAGCCAATAAATTGGTAAAAGAATTAATCAATAAAAACATTCCTGCTTTAGCAATTCACGGCAATAAAAGTCAGGCGCAACGGGTTAAAGCGCTTACTGAATTTAAGTTAGGAAAATTACAGGTATTGGTTGCAACCGATATTGCTGCCCGAGGAATTGATATTGAGCAACTTCCTTTTGTAGTTAACTTTGATTTACCACAGGTAGCTTACGATTATGTCCATCGTATTGGCCGCACGGGCCGTGCGGGTCATGACGGTATTGCTATTTCCCTGGTGTGTGCTGATGAGATTAAACAGCTGCAGGAAATTGAAAAAATTACGAAACAAAAACTTAACAGAATATTAATTGACGATTTCGAACCGAATCACCACTTGCCAACACAAGTAAAAACAATTCATCCACCTAAAAAACCTTCTCCACCAAAGGCATCTTGGAAAGAAAGAAACGATAAGCGGGGATTCATGAGCACAGATCGCAAAAGTAATCCTCAACGTAAGGCACGCACGCGGTAATTGTCTAAAGGCTTGAAAGGGCTAACATCCATTCCTTAAGTCTGATTATTTCGATAATCAGACTTAATTTAAGTATAGTCACGATAGAATTAAGCGTATATTCGCGTTCTTCATTGAGGTATTTTAATTTTATGAAAGTACATAAATCAAACTGAATTCTTATGATGTCACATAGATAGTTCTTGACAATTACTTGCCGATTAAACCGAGCACTGGGATTTGTTGGCTGGCTATGGCAATCTAAAGACCCTGCTCAAATAATCGATAATCGATTTACATGAAATTCAAGCCGCAAGAAAATCTGCGACAATAATCACCTTTCGGGATGCTTATCTAGCTTTTTTCGCTTTCATAACCAGCTCGGCAACACAGACATCAAAGTCATTGAAACAGGAGACTAACCAATGAGGGTATTTGGCGAGTTACTGGATAATCCAAACAAACACACTAGATATGGAGAATGGCACGCCAGAGATCACCGCAAATTAGAAGCTTACAATAATTTGTATAAAAAACTTTCATTAAGTCCTGGAATGTGATAAATTTAGCTCCTTTTAACCATTTTTTTATAAATTATGACCCGAATAATCACAGAAACTACCTTAACAAATCTTTTAGCGCATTTAACAAAGAATAACACTGCTATCCCGCGTATTATCCTTATGTCGGGTGAGCTGCAGA
>JAFKHV010000127.1 GCA_017306715.1 Legionella sp.
CGATAATAAATAGAAAAACTGGCATGGTTTTGATGATAAGGGAAATGAAGCAATGATCTTACCCGTTTCATTTCTACTCGTCCTAGTGAAGATGAATTAAGGCAAATGGTTTCTAGTTTAGATAAACCGGTTTGCCTCACCTCATTCGAACCAACATGGCGTCCTTGTTCTCAAGATGTTTTAAACGCTTGAGATCTATGATTTCAGGACTTATTTAAAGTTCCAAGTGGGTATCATGGGCACATGGATAATCCAGCTCTTGTAGCTAACTTCATAATTCAATTTTTAGAATAATCTGCCCACAAGCCAAATCTAGATATCCAATCAATTTTCTATAATGGCATCATACGTGGCAATTCTTACATCTCCTTGATGTAATCAGAGATTTTATTAACGTTTATGTTGTGGTGTACTTGTCTAATCAGCTCCAAGGCTTTGGTTAAAGCCCCTTCTCTATTTGAATAGAAATTAGGTGCAACATAAGGAGAATATTTTGGTTTTGAAATACCTGCAAAAGAATCAAAGTCATGACCAAAGTCTACCTCAATAAACCAACGACCATCGACACATTCGACCAAAATAAGGCCACACAAAGCAATAATTGTTTTATTTATGTTCAGAATTTGATATATTTAGGTCCAATGAATAACGACTAGACACGAAAAGAACATGCATTTATCGGCGGATGGGAGAACACTTATAGAGGTAACGAATGACGACCTCCACGAGGGTCAGTTAATTATTCCCAATGGGGTAAAAACTATAGGCCAGTTTGCATTTGAAAAATGTACCAACCTCACCGCACTGACCATTCCTGAGGGCGTTATAGTAAGTGAGTGGGGACATATTGCATGTCCTGGCCTCACCGAAGTGAGTCTTGCTAAGGGCGTTTGGTTGGGTAGGGGCGCATTTCCAGGACGCACTAGCCTCATTAAAGTTAATATTTCTGAGGGCGTTTATATAGATAGAGTTACTTTTGTGAGTTGCACTCGCCTCAAAAAGGTTAGCATCGCTGCGGGCACCAGCGTAGGTTGGCATGCATTTGAAGACTGTACCGCCCTTACCGAGCTGAGCCTTGCTGAGGGGGTTTGGCTAAATCGTTGGGCATTTTGGGGATGTACCGCCCTCACGCGTATTATTGTAAATACTGAGCAGGATCAGGAGCTCACTCGAATAAAAAACTTGTTTCCACAGCATCAACATGCACAATTTATGAAAAAATCGGTTTATGACCTAATGTGTTTACAGGATAAGGCTTATCATCAGCTGATGCGGGAGCCCTGGGTTAGTGGCTTATTTCCACTGTATGAGCACCTCAATTTGATTCCCGATATACTGCCTCATATCAATGCGCAGGAGGGAACAGACCATTTAGCCTATCGTTTGTTTCACGAAGAGGTCGCGCAATTGACCTTTCCGACTGAGGAAGGCGCGCTCGCTGCTTATCAACAGCAGCTGCAGGACATCGTGCAAAAAGTCAAGCAGGACATTAAAGCACAAATCATTGAGGTCCAAAAAGCCCAGTGTATCGCCAAGCTTCAGGGTTATGTACGCACGGTGGAGGGCTTGATGCAGCACAAGCTGACCCAGCATTCTGGGTTCTTTGCCGCTAAGCCTGCGCTACACAGCCAACTTACCGAGCATACAGCGGCCGTGGGTCGCCTCATTCAGTATGTGCAAGGGGATAAAACAGTTCAATTTTCCCAAGAAGCAATACACCGCTTCAGTCAGGGTTTTGTGGGGCAAACGCTGGCGCAATTT
>JAFKHV010000067.1 GCA_017306715.1 Legionella sp.
CCCAAAGTGGTATCACTGCGATAAATATACGTTGCAGCAAATGGACCTGTATCTCCTTGAGATTTATAACCCAAAATAAAAGGACGGGTTTTTGTTCGCGCTAAATTCATCGTGAGCGGCGCACTAATCATTGAGCTGGAATAGCGACCAAACGGTACGAATAATTGACCGGCGGTGAAATAGAACGGGGTCTTATCCAGATTACCGATGTTTACAAATCCAAGGTTAAGGCTAAAAGCTGAATTGGTAGTTCGTGGCCCGATTTCGGGTGGACTGCCATCGTAGGCAATCGACATATAGGCTTCAACATTTTGGTTTAATGCCGCTGCGATGTCTAATTCATTTGCCCCTAAATCAATATCATTGGTGGTTTCACCCATAAAATTGCTGTTTATCATTCCAATAGGTTCCGCTTTACCGCTGATAGCGATTATTGGACGTTCCGGTATGGGATAACCGATAGTGCGATAAGCATCATAAAGGCGACGTCGTTGCTGCATCAAGCGGATATCGCGGTTAATACTTGAAATATTGACAATATAATCGGAACCATCAAATGCGGGACGAGCTCCTAAGTACGGAGAGGTCACTACTGGAGTTCCGGCGATGTAGGTAACAACGCGATTTTCAGCAACCAAAGCGGTGGGGTAAAAACCTACTGACTCAGGATGCTCTTCTGGGGTATGCACCGTAATGACGGAAGAGTGATATTTTACCATATTCCCATGCTCACGCTTATGAGGCAGGATACTGTGGTGGCCAGGAGCTTGACGCTTTGGTGCGGTGCTGCGCAAAACAGGTGATTGAGCGCTCACTCTTTTCGGCTTTTTCGCAGAAATTCGCGTAGGCGTTTTACTGTTGGTATTTAATTTTTTTTGCAGGGCAACGAGCTGGGTTTGCAATTGTTGCGTTTGCTTTTGCAGACGCTCAATCTCTTGCTGTAACTGTTGATCTTGTTCCGCATAGAGTGGCGACGACAAACAGACCAGGGCCAATACAAATTTTTTTAACTTCATGCGGCTACTCCTGTTTCTTATTTTTACTTCCATACCAAGGTATGAACGGGAAGTATAACGCGTGAATTCCGAGCTGGCCAGAGTTTATTTAATTCATTTTGTGTGCAAATAATCACCCATCATTTTTAACACAAAGAGAAGAAAAAGATGGCTAAATCACCTCATTTGCAACATAATGCATAAATATATACTTATTGTCATTTTTTAAAACAGCTTAGGGTTTATCATGTCATCCTTTGAACACATCTATAATTTAGCAAAAGCACACCATGAACAATCGTTACAAATACCACCTTTGGATACGACGCAGGAGGAGCAAGCACTTTCTTTGTACTTGTTAAAAGATGGCGTCGTGATTGATTGCATAACGGATTTAACTTTAACCCCTGCGGGTAAACTGGCTATGAAAGGAAATATGCCTGCTGCGCTGTGGTTATGGAAAAACTTTAACGCCAATCTAGGACTCATCTACTATGGAGCTATTTTAGGCAATCAGTTCCAGAGCATTCAGGAGGCTTGGGACAGCCTTTGCGCGCTTGAAAACAATGCGCTTTATCGTCCATCAATTATTTTGGCTTTTGCGCAAATGGGACAGGAAGAGGAAATAAGTGCCTATTTTCCTAAAACGAATAGCAATCATGCACTGGATGAACTAAAGGCCGCCATTATAGGCGCAGCTTACGGAAACCATCCAAAAATTTTAACCTACCTCCTTGATCTGCCTCATAAGCAGCTCCTTACTTTACCCGTGGCGATTCAAGCTGCGGCCTGTGGTGGTCACATACAGTTAGTACACCAATTATTAAATCCTCTGAAATCAGGTGCTCAAGAGGATTTCCTAATGAGACTGTATCAACAAGCGATTTCAGGGTTTATTAAAGGTGACCAAACAGAGTTATTACAGGAAGCTTTAAAGAGCTGGGGCAAAACAGAACTAGGGAAAAGTTCGGTGTTTGCTGCCGTTGAGTGCTCTCGCTATTCCTTGGCTTTCGAGCTGGCGCAACAACAGAACTGTGTTACAGAATTTTATATTGCCCTGGGCAAAGAGGGGATTGAGCAGTTACAGGAAACATTTTTAAATGCAGAGACATCTATTGCTTATCTGTGGCTTACCCTTGCTCAAAAAATAGATGATCCTGAGCAGTTCATTCAGTGGCTAAGTTTTGCCAGAAATACCGATACGCTTACAAAAATCTGCGACTGTATTCGGACCACAGCTCAAGCCAAAGTAACTCTTCCAAAAATTGTGGCGCAACTTGAACGTATTGAAACGGAAACGCAGGCAATAGTTCAATTAAAATCACATTTTCTTCTCGAAACGAAACAGGCACTTTTTATCCATCGCTATCAAAATCCACTCATGCTGTTATTGCAATGTGATTACTCGGGAAAAGAAGGCTTTATACAGTATATTAAGGGCTCGCCTAAAATTATTAATCCATTTAACTCCTGGCAACTTGCTGATCTATTTGAAAAAGTACAGGAAAATAAGCCAAGAAATGATTTAATTGCAGAATTGGAAGTTTATCTTAAGAAGCATAATGGCCTACGCTTAAATTTTCTAAGCAGTTCTCACTACGAGCGCTGTCAATCCTTTTTAAAACAGGTGTTAAAAGAGCAGACCAAAGAACATTTAAATGTGCTCGTTATACATCAATACAAATTATTTAAAGATGGAGATGCAGGCAAAAAAATAGCAACAAAAGCCCATGAAAAACCTGTAAAAAATAAAGAGATTCGTGACGAATATTATCTGTCTCTGGAAAAATTTGTGAATCAATTAACAAAAGAGGAAAAAGAATTCGCACTGAATGAAAATACTGAATACCAAGAGGGTATTCAGTATTCAAAGTAATTAGGCGTTGCCGACCAACTTCAAACCGAAGTAAGGGCCATAAACTCCATAATTTACAGAAGAAATATTTGCTGTTGGATCTTGGAATTGCTGAGCTGATAAGACATTAAAATAATTAATGACTTGATATCCAGCATCCAGATTCACCGCAAATTGTGGGAAATTATAAACATAATTTACCCCAAGTTTTGCTTCCAGACTGGGTACAATTGCTTTCTTACGTGCATATACTTGCGCGGTTATGGCATTAAATTCAGAAGCGACAAAACCTTCTTGGTAACGAGAAGTTCCATAAAGTAATGAACCTGCGCCATTAGCAAATAAATACAGACCATTGTATAGATCGTAATTGTAATCAATACCAATTGTTGGTCCGAAACCTTTGTAATCTGTATTGTTAAATACATTAAAAGGAGTGCCAGTCAATGCGACAATCAGAGGCGTATTGATGTAGGTTTGCGCTTGCGATTGAATATTTGCATATTGCATACCCGCATACATGCGCATATTATCACGAGGACTAAAATCTACATGCTGCCCCATCACAATATTTACTTGATCCAAACGCTCATTGTTGTCATAACCTGCAGCTGGAACAAACGTTACTGCAGTTAGAGAAACGGGGAACGGTGCCAAAGTACCTGCAGCTGAAGCGTTACTGTGGAAGTGAGTCCAATTTACAGTAACATCGCTACCCGTACCAAAATGGTAAGCACCCATTATACGGTAACCCCAATCCCAATCATTGCCCGTATCTACAATCCGTGGATCAATTCCCGTTACAGGATTGTATCCTAATTGATAGGTCTTGTGCGCACCGTAAAGTGATTGCAGGTATAAGGCATCTGCGCCTAATTCCCAAGATTCTGCAGCACAAGGGACAGTTACACTGCCTGGTACACAAGTAGGTCCCATCGTTCCTGCATTGGCAAGACTGCTAGCGGCCAATCCCAATACAGCTAGAGTTGTTTTTTTTATCATAGTTACTCCATCGAAAAAAAAAGCCCATCATCACGAATGACAGGCTTTACAAATCTCGTCATCAGAAATTAAACATTTCCAACATACTTCAGACCGAAGTAAGGACCAGAAGCTCCAAAGTCACTTGTACGTAAGTTCACTTGAGCATCAACCATGTTAATTGGGTTGAAATAATTGAACCACATGTAACCTGCATCAAGAATTAAATCGCCTTGAGCCATAGCATAAGTGTAATTAGCGCCTAACTTAGCTTCTAATTCAGGAACAATAGCAGTTCTTGAACCATGAATTGGCTGTGGAATACCGGCTGTTAATAAGGTGATACCACCGTTATTAAACTTGCTTGTACCAACCAACACTGCAGCTGCACCTTTCGCATAAATACCTAAGCCATTACCGAAGCCATAGCTCATATCCAGACCTGTGCGTGGACCAAAGCCATTATATTGGGAAGTTAGACCAAAAGCGTAAGGAATCAAACCACCTGTGAGCGGGTTTGTATAGGCAATACCTACATCAGAAGTTGGTTTTACGCGAGCGTATTGGAAACCGCCGTGGAAACGAACGCGTTTATCAACGCTAAAGTCGACTGATTGACCAAATTCGCCATTTACAGCATCCCAACGCATTTTATCACGTAGTGCAACATCAGTTGCCAAGAATACAGCAGGGTTAACCTGGATAGTATTGTAGCTGGAATCTAAATGATACCAGTTAATGGTTATATCATTACCGGTATTGAAGTGGTAAGAACCTTCAATTTGAAAACCCCAATTCCATTGTCCACTTGCATCTTCGTACACAGCGACATTATTTAAGCTTGGGTAGTAAGAAAAACCGTTGTTCGTTGTAGTTTGTAGATAAAGAGCTTGGCCACCTACATCCCATGCCATTCTTTCGCAGGGAACGGTAACATTACCTGGGGTACAAACTGGACCCATGGTGCCAGCGAATACTGCGCTGCTACCGAGAGCAAGGACAGCTGCCGCTGTTTTTTTCAAGTTTAACATGCTTATCTCCACTTTTTTATTATTAATTCCTTCGTCGACTCGGTTAGAGAACAAAGACGACGGTACGGTTACCTTAAGCTGAGGGCGTACTAGCCAAATTATCCTGCCCACGTTTAACAAAGTCAACACTGTAATTAAAATTTCTTAAAGGTGCTTTACTCAGCCAAAATTCACATATTTTAGGCCGATATAAGGACCCGAGGCGGCAAAATCACTCGTGCCAACACTGTCGGTAAGTGTTTGGTTTAATTGGATATTCCCCACTACATTTTGATTGTTTAATGCATTAAAGTAGCTAAACCACATATAGCCCACATCAAAGATTAAATGTCCCTCTCTATAGGGGTGCAAATAGGTGAGTCCAACCTTAACCTCAAGCTCTGGAACCGTCAGAAATTTACGACCTTGAGCATATAAAGAGCGTAGCTCCCCAGTGTTATCGGGTACTAGCGCCTTATTATAAAAGCGGGTGATTCCAGTCTGTATGGCCGCAGCTGATTTCGCATAAATACTAAATCCAGAATCAAGATCATAATTCATATCTAAACCAGCACGCGGACCAAAACCATTAAAGCGTACCGTTTGATTGACTTCAGTCGCATTCAACGGATAAAAGTCTGGTATGTAAAAGGGAGAATTAATATCATAAGACAATAATGCCTCCGTGCTCGCTTTAATTCGAGAGAACTCAAAACCACCATGAACCCGCAAGATGCTTCTGGAGTTTAAGTTAATTGTTTGCCCAAACGCCGCGGCAACCGCATCCCAATAACTACTGGTGTCCAGCTGCATATTAAAAGGATTAAATGGTCCCAACGGTGCGAAATCCAGATGTTTATTATTTGCTTCATAGCGATACCAACTCAAGAGTAAATCATTTCCAGAAGAAAATTGATATGCTCCGGTTAATAAAAACCCCCAATTCCAAAAGCCACTAAAATCATCATAAATATTATTAGCACCAGTAGGATAATAGGAAAAATCCTTATTAAAAGTGGTTTGTAAATAAAGTGCCTGGCCGGCAAGACTCCATGATTTATGGGCACAAGGAATATTAAGTAGCACCTTATCGCAGGTTTGACCCAGAGTTCCAGCACTGACATAACTTGAAATTACGAAGAGCGCTATTGATGCAATTAATTTCAAAAGTTTACCTCGACTTCCTTTCACAAAAAAACGTCGAGTATCTATTTAGGTCTATCTTAAGTCAAGAAAAAGATAAGAATAATCAAGGAAATAAGAAATCATTTATCCACTAAGGATTTATTTAAAGCATGATTGATAAACATTACGCAATAAACATTATCTTAATATTAAAAATAAAAAAACACCCCAAATTGGGGTGTTTAAAGTGGAGATAAGGATTAAGGTAATTAATTAAACATTACCTACGTACTTCAAGCCAACATAAGGACCAGTAGCAGCGAAATCATGAGTTGTGTATTCGCCAAAACGTGGTTGACCCATTGCGTTGAAGTAGTTAAACCACATGTAACCAGCATCCAGTGTCAAATCACCTTGAGCCATTGCGTAAGTGTAGTTAGCACCTAATTTAGCTTCCAACTCAGGAACTACAGCTGTTCTAGAACCATGGATGTTGGAGAAACCAGTTAATTGATCATTAAACTTGGCAGTACCAACCAATAGCGCAGTCGCAGCTTTACCGTAGATTCCAAAACCATTACCAAATACATAGTTCATATCCAAGCCAGTGCGTGGACCGAAACCGTTGTATTGTGAAGTTAAAGAAGCTGCAGAATCGCTCGCTGGGAAGTAGTCAGCAAGGTTGGATTTAATGCGTGCAAATTGGAAACCGCCATGGAAACGGATTTTTTTGTTCGCGCTGAAATCAACATATTGACCCAACTCACCGTTTACAGCATCCCATTTTTGGTTAAAACGAGTTAACTCAACTTCGCTGTAAAAACGATTTGTTGCATCTAGGTGATACCAGTTTACATTTACATCGTTTCCAGTATTGAAGTGATAACCCGCTTCAAGAGCAAAGCCCCAGTTCCACTTGTTACCTAAATCAAGGAACTCGTTTGCGTTAAAACCAGAACGGAATGCGCCAACATTGGTTGTTTGCAGATCTAATGCATAACCACCAATTTCCCAAGCATTGTGTTCACAAGGAACAGTGACATTACCAGGAACGCATACTGGACCCATAGTACCTGCAAATACAGCACTACTACCCAAAGCAAGAACTGCTAATGTTGTTTTTTTCAAACTAAACATGCGGAGTCTCCATAAAGTTATTATTAAGTTCCTATTTTGTTAACGAAAAACATAATGCGCCCATTAACAAAACATGCTTGCAAATTTTTGATGCAAAGCACGAAAAGATGAGCAGTATCCGAATTGCCACAAAATAAGTCAAGAAATTTAATAAAAAAATCGATTTTTTTCCATGAAGGCCTTTTTAAGAGCATCTCGATTTTTTTTAATGCGAATAGCGGATGGGTTTTAATATTTTTTTTAACTTTATGATTACAATAAAAAAACCACCCCAGCCATAATTATGAGTGGGGTGGTTTAAGTGGGAGATTAAGCAGAGAAGGAATTACACATTACCAACGTACTTCAAACCAACGTAAGGACCAGAAGCGCCGAAGTCAGTTGTTCTAGCATCACCAATTGCGTAAACAGTGTTTACTGCATTGAAGTAGTTGAACCACATGTAACCAGCATCAATTGACAAGTCGCCTTGTGCCATAGCATAAGTGTAGTTAGCACCCAACTTAGCTTCCAATTGTGGAACTAAAGTTGTTTTAGAAGCGCCTAAACCTACTAGACCGTCATATACAGTTGTACCAGAAGCTGTTAACACATCACCGCTGAACTTAGCACTACCGATTAACAAGGAAGTAGCTGCTTTAGCATAGATTCCCAAGCCATAACCAGTAAATACATAATTCATGTCGATACCAGTGCGTGGACCGAAGCCATTGTATTGAGCGCTTCTTCCAGCATCAACAGTACCTAAAACAGGATCAGTTACTTCAACAAAACGATTGTTTTTGATGCGAGCGAATTGGAAACCACCGTGGAAACGGATTTTCTTGTTCGCACTGAAGTCAACAAATTGACCTAACTCACCATTAACAGCATCCCATTTCTGGTTTACTGCACCTAGGTATGTATCGATACCATCAGTACCAGCGAAGTAATGATTATTTGTATCCAGGTGATACCAAGTCAAAGTAACATCGTTACCAGTGTTGAAATGGTAAGAACCTTCTATTTGGAATCCCCAGTTCCAACGACTGTTATCGCTGTAACCGCGAGAAAAATTGTAGTCATTGTTATGGATAATTTGTAAGTCAATCGCTTGACCACCGATGTCCCATGCAGTACGTTCACAAGGAACAGTAACATTTCCTGGGGTGCAAACAGGTCCCATTGTACCTGCAAACACTGCACTAGTACCTAAAGCGAGTACTGCTGCTGTTGTCTTTTTCAAACTTAACATGCTAAGTCTCCATCTATTTTTTATTATTAGGTTCGCATTTATTCTTGATAACTTACGGCTCAAAAGTTACCAGCAGCATGCTTTCGTCGCTTTGGTTCGAAGCATGCAACACCAAAAGTATGGCTGCGAATAAAAATAAATCAAGAGAAGGAGTGAAAAAAAATTTAATATTTTTCAAATACATAACTTTTTTTATTCATAGGCTTTATTTTTTAATCAGATTGATTACAACTCTTCGGTTTTGAGCCCGACCGGCATCTGTATCATTACGTGCCACAGGTTGCATTTCTCCTTTCCAAGTGATCGATAATTGCTCTTCTGGCACTCCCAATCCGGTTAGGTAATTTTGCACCGCCTCAGCACGTTTTTGGGACAAAGCATTGTTATAACCATTTCGCCCCTCTTTGTCGGCATAACCAACCACTCGTATCGTCTTGATTTGGTGATCGGCTGCTACATATTTCGCAATACGTCTTAATTGGTCATGATCGGCATCAGAAAGCTCCCAACTCTCAGAAGGAAAGTAAAAAACCGAATGCTTCACCCGTTCTAAACCAAACGGAAGCAAGTTGCCGACACATTCTTGATAACGTGCATATGCTTTTTGAAAGCCCATAGGGGTTAAAGCTACGGTTACACCAAAACCGATATCCGAGCGATACTGGAATGTGGTCTCATATCCTCTGGCTAAATAAGTTAAAAGTTTTAAGGTTGAATCTCGTTTTAAAAAGATAGAGTAGGGCCCAGGATTAATGTTCACCGAGCCAATCGGCATTGTTCTATCTTCGGGTTTCCACATAGGAGGACGCACCACTATGGTCGCTGGCAGCGAACGGGTTACATCATCCCACTTTCTTAAAACGAAATGGGGGGGTTGCGCTGCATATTGTTCAAAGTAGCCGATACCATAATTAGGTATTTTTAATTTTAACCCACACCGGATTGGATTACCGGTCATATTCCAACTGGGCGCCCCCATAGGTTGGGTAAATGTTATATGTGGTGTCAGAGCGTAAATGAGCATAGGGTTGACCAAGATTAACGTGAGCGCGGTTCTTTTAATATTTTTTCTCCAGCCGCATTTCATGATCCTCATCCTTCCTCTTAATTCATGTTATCCTTAATTATCGACACACTGTGCAGAATCTTTAATCATGAACAGTTTAATCATAACGCAGCCAGATGATTGGCATGTGCATTTTCGCGATGGCGAATTTTTGCCTTACACTGTGGCCGCTACCGCCGCATCATTTGCACGGGCGCTCGTCATGCCTAATTTACAGCCTGCATTGACTGAATTATCGGATTTGTTGGACTATCATCAACGGATTCTTGCAGCAATTCCAAAGAAAGATGCTGCATTCACTCCCTATATGACCTTTTATTTAAATGAAAAGCTTAAGCCTGAGACGCTGGAGCAGGCTAAAAGTTATCCTTTGATTTTGGGCGCCAAGCTTTATCCTGCAGGGGCTACGACTCATTCGGCAGAAGGTGTACGCTCTATTAAAACACTTTATCCACTGCTTGAATTGATGCAGGCTCAAGGCCTCACGTTACAAATTCATGGAGAAGTGACCCATGGAGATATCTTTGACCGTGAAGAAGCCTTTATTCAGGAGCATTTACGCGCAATCGTGCACAACTTTCCCAAGCTTCGCATCGTACTGGAGCACATTTCATCTGCAGCTGCGGTTAACTTTGTGATGAACACACCTGATCAAGTTGTTGCGACCATTACGCCACAACATTTACTTTACAATCGGAATCAGCTTTTAGCTGGAGGCATACGTCCACACTACTACTGTTTACCCATTCTAAAAACAGCATCAGACCAACGCGCACTACAAACCGCAGCCTGTAGCGGTAATCCTAAATTTTTTGCTGGTACCGATAGCGCACCGCATGCGCGACAAACCAAGGAAAACGCCTGTGGCTGTGCGGGTATTTACTCCGCCCCCTATGCGGTTGCACTGTATACTCAAGTTTTTGCACAGTTAGACCAGCTGCGTCGCCTTAATGATTTTTTAAGTCGTTTCGGTGCTGAATTTTATGGTCTCTCCGTCAATCGCAAACAGATTGAATTACGCAAGTATGCGCAGCAAATTCCCGCTACATTGCCCTTTGGCACGGACGAGGTGGTACCTATAGCTGCAGGAGAATCTATTGATTGGAGTAGCTATGAGTGCTCATAATCCCGATAAAAAATTCAGCATGAAAGAGCGTTTTCGGGGGTTTTTACCCGTAGTGGTTGATATTGAAACCGCGGGGATTGACCCGCAAAAAAATGCACTTCTGGAAATATGCATTGTTTTGCTGTCCATGGATGATAAAGGCTATTTGCAACCCGCTCAAAGCCATTTTGAACACGTCCTCCCATTTCCCGATGCAGAACTTGACCCCAAATCTTTGGAGTTCATTCAGATTGATCCCTATCAACCCTTACGCTTTGCCGTCGAAGAAAAAGAAGCTCTGCAAAGGCTTTATCAACCCATAAACGCCGCTTTAAAGCAAAGTCAATGCCAACGCGCCGTGCTTGTAGGGCATAATGCTTGGTTTGATTTACTATTCCTCAAAGAAGCCAGTAAGCGCACTAAAATTTCTTTCCCTTTCCATGCGTTTACGTGCTTTGATACAGCAACCCTGGGTGGTTTTCTTTACGGACAAACGGTTTTATCAAAAGCGGTCGCCGCAGCAGGCTTAAATTTTGATAACAAAGAGGCTCATTCTGCAATTTACGATGCAGAAATAACGGCAGAATTATTTTGTCGAATGGCCAATACTTGGCATGATGTCACATTGTAATTCGACAGCGCCTGCCTTTACAGGCGCTGTCCACATGCATTTAGAGATTTCCAGAATGCTCAGACAGGTAAGCAGCAACCCCTTCAGGAGATGCGGTCATTCCCGCTTTACCTTTATTCCAGCCTGCAGGGCAAACTTCACCTTTCTCTTCAAAAAACTGTACTGCATCAATTGTACGAATAATTTCTTCAATATTACGACCAATCGGTAAATCATTCACAATTTGCGCGCGCACCATGCCTTTAGTATCGATGATAAACGCACCACGGAAGGCAACACCTGCCTCAGGATGTTCTACACCATACGCTTGACAGATGCTGTGCGTCATATCTGCAGCCATAGTGTAACGTACTGGGCCAATTCCCCCCTTGTTTACCGGTGTATTGCGATAAGCATTATGGGTAAAATGAGAATCAATGGATACGCTAATCACTTCCACATTACGGCTTTTGAATTCATCGATGCGATGATCTAAAGCAATTAATTCAGAGGGACAAACAAAGGTAAAATCAAGAGGATAAAAGAATACTAAACCATATTTACCCTTGATGTGTTCATGTAAGTTAAATTTATCTACGATTTCACCATTACCCATAACCGCTGCGACGGTAAAATCTGGCGCTTTACGTCCGACTAAAACACTCATTCTTGTCTCCTTGGAAGCAGAACTTCTCTGCGTTATTATTATTCTCAATCAAGTCATTATGCCGCAACGGCATCGCGCAACATCGTTTCCAACTCACCTTGTTGAAATAATTCGGCAATAATATCAGAACCACCAATCAATTCGCCCTTAACGTATAATTGAGGAAATGTTGGCCAATCTGCTACTTGCGGAAGAATCTGACGGATATCCGGATTTGCTAAAATATCGACATAAGCAAAATCAACTCCGCAGGCTTCGATACACTGAACAGCGCGCGCTGAAAATCCGCATTGGGGCATTTTAGGTGAACCCTTCATATAAAGCAGGATTGCATTTTCAGAAATTTGTTTTTTAATTTTTTCAATTGTGTCCACGAGAATATACCTTTAAATTAAGATGAAGTATTTTACGCAATCCACAGCAGAAAGTCGCGTGAACTGCAATTAAATTTCCAAATAAAAAGACATTATATTATTGCTCAAATTATGCGCAGATGCAACCACTGCACTTTCTTGCTCCATTTTATTGTTCCTTCCTGGAGTAAACCCAACATGGTCTTACCAGAGAATCATGGTCATTTTCCAAGTTGAGGGTCAAGCGGCATTTTTTATACCTTTAGCATGAACGCATTACACGGAAAAGTAAATTATTCATTCCTTTAAGACATTGAATATCGCACTCTAACTGATACACTTAGGTAACTTAACATCATGGAGATGACTATGACTTTTACGTTACCAGAATTACCTTATGCAAAAGATGCCCTAGCCCCTCATATTTCAAAAGAAACTTTAGAGTATCATTATGGGAAGCATCATCAAGCTTATGTTAATAATTTAAACAAATTGATTCCAGGTACCGAATTTGAGCACCAATCTCTAGAGGAAATTATCAAGCATGCTCAAGGGGGGATTTTTAATAATGCAGCCCAGGTATGGAATCATACTTTTTACTGGCATTGCTTAAGCCCTAATGGTGGCGGGGAGCCCCAGGGCGTAGTAGCGGAAGCGATTAATAAATATTTTGGCTCCTTTAACGAGTTTAAAGATCAATTTTCACAAACTGCTGCAACCACCTTTGGTTCAGGATGGGCCTGGTTAGTTCAAGATGCTCAAGGCGCACTAAAAATTATAAGCACCAGTAACGCGGGAACGCCCATGACTGAAGGATTGACTGCCCTGTTAACCTGTGATGTGTGGGAACACGCTTATTATATCGATTACCGTAATGCACGCCCTGATTATATTAATGCCTTTTGGTCTTTAGTAAATTGGGATTTCGTTGCCAAAAATCTTAAGTAACCACTTAGTGTACTATACCTACAAGCTACCGCATTCAGAGCGCGCGGTAGCACACAGTATGCATAGATTACACATTCATTGCGCTGGAGCTGATAAACGGCTCTGAGTAATATTATTCTGCATCAAGCACGAGGCGAGCTTTATCGTTACTCGTTGCGATACATCGATATGGATGTTAATAGCCCTGAGTTATTAGTTAAAAACGACCCATTTTGCACCATGGGTATTTTTGTTAAGGAAAAAACATGGCGTTGATTACCAGCTACAATCCTGCACCTCTTGCCTTTACCCACGGAAAAGGGGTTTGGCTTTATGATGAGCAGGGTAATGAATATTTAGACGGGTTAACAGGAATCGCGGTCTGTGGCCTTGGCCATGCCCATCCAGAAGTTACCAAGACCATTCAAGAGCAAGCCGCAAAACTATTACATACCTCGAATGCTTTTCATATTCGCCAACAAGAGTTACTCGCTGAACGCTTGACCGCTTTAACCGGTATGGAACAAGCTTTTTTTGCCAACTCAGGCGCTGAAGCCAATGAAGCCGCCATTAAATTAACACGACTTTTTGGGCATAAAAAAGGGATTGAAACCCCCTCTATTATCGTTATGGAAAAGGCCTTTCATGGACGGACCATGGCCACACTTACTGCCTCCGGTAACCGTAAAATACAAGCGGGTTTTGAACCTTTAGTCCCAGGTTTTATTCGTGCCCCGTTTAATGATATTGATGCATTACATACCATTGCTGCCAACCGTGACGATGTGGTGGCAATTATGCTGGAGCCCATTCAAGGTGAGGGAGGCATTCATGTGGCGGATGAAGGTTGGTTGCATGCCATCTCCCATCTATGTGCCGAGCAGGATTGGCTGATGATTTTTGATGAAATTCAAACGGGCAATGGACGTACCGGAAAATTATTTCATTACCAACATTACGGTCTAAAACCAGATATATTAACAACAGCCAAAGGACTTGGTAATGGTATTCCCATCGGGGCTTGCCTGATGAGTAATAAGGCAACCAATCTTTTTCAGCCGGGAAATCATGGCTCTACCTTTGGCGGTAATCCTCTAGCCTGTGCCACGGCCTTAACGGTTTTGGACGTAATCGAACGCGAGAACTTGTGCAACAAAGTCAGTGTGAGCAGCGGATTACTCATGCACAAACTAATCGAAAGCTTGGGTGAACATCCACATGTGAAAGCCATTCGCGGTAAGGGATACATGATTGGTATCGAACTAGACCGTCCTGCTGCTGATTTGCGGGCGATTGGCCTGGAACATCGCGTTATCTTTAATATTACCGCCGACTCCGTCATCCGTTTACTCCCGCCTTTAATTATTAATGAGGAAGAAATTGAAGAGTTGGTGCGACGACTCACTTTGAGTATTAATCAATTTACCGGAATTTAATGTTTTTATATAAAAAACATCATGAGTTATCACTTCTTGTGGTAACTCATGAT
>JAFKHV010000068.1 GCA_017306715.1 Legionella sp.
AGATGACCGATATTTGTTTTCACTGAACCTAAGCCTATGGGTTGTGGATTGGAGCGATTTAACTCGGTAAACGCCAGCTTCAACCCTTCAATTTCCACCGGATCGCCTAAGGAAGTACCGGTACCATGGGTTTCAATGTAATTCACTTGATTCGGATCCAGCTGCTGTTGCCGATAAGCGTTAACAATCACCTCACTCTGAGCCAAAGCATTGGGGGCCGTTAGCGATTGTGGCTTACCCCCATGATTTACGGCTGAGCCTTTAATCACCGCATAAATAAAATCACCATCCTGTTGCGCCTGAGTGAGTGGTTTTAAGAGTAAAGACCCGACCCCCTCCCCTTTAACATAACCATTAGCTGCTTCATCAAATGTTTTACAACGACCTTCAGGAGATAAAGCACCCATCTCGCTGGTAATCACCACAGTATCCGGATCAAGAATTAAACTCACGCCCCCTGCGAGGGCCATACTGCACTCACCGTTTCGTAATGATTGAATGGCGCGATGAATGGCCACCAGGGAACTGGAGCAGGCCGTTGCGACAGCTTCACTTGGTCCCTGTAAATTGAAAAAATAAGAAACCCGATTGGCAATAAGGCTTGGGGAATTACCAGTCGCAACAAATCCGTGAAAATCTTTTTGTTCCTTACTAATTAATCGCTGATATTCGCTAAATTCAACTCCTGCAAAAACCCCTATTTTGTTATCGCTTAAAATCAGTGGATCATAGCCTGCATCTTCAAAGGTTTTCCATGCTGTTTCTAAAAACAATCGCTGTTGGGGGTCCATCAACTGCGCTTCGCGCGCCGATATATTAAAGAAAGCAGCGTCAAATAAATCCACGCCCTCAATAAATCCACCCCATCGTGCCTGACTTTTTTCGCCTCCTTTACCTTGATATGCCTGCCAAGACCAGCGATTGGCAGGGGCTTCTGTAATCAAATCACGTCCAGCAATTAAGTGTTGCCAAAACTCGTGGGCATTCTCTGCTTGGGGAAATAAGCCACTCATGCCAATAACGGCTACCTCCATGTGAGAAGCTGCTGGCTCGTTTTTTCTTATCGCCGCGCGCATAACTGCAGAATGAACGGGTTGGCTTCGCTCCGTTTGAGGCAAACTTTTACTGATATACGCACTTATTTGCTCAATGCTGCTGTACGTATAAAAATGAGCGGGGGTAAATTCTACTTCATACTCATTCGCAATGCGTTTTGCTAGCGCGACAAAATTTACCGAATCCATCCCATATTCACCAAGGTTTTTATTAAGCTGTACTTGATGCTGTGTAATATTTAATAGTTGTTTTACCTGTTGTAAAATAAATGTGCTTATGTGTTCCACCCGTGCTCCTTGCGCTTGCGATGATGGGATTTTTATTGCCGACTCAGCATGGCTCAATTCATCTTGATACCAGTAACGCTCCTGGGCAAATGGGTAAGTCGGGAGTGAAATTTTAGGAATCCGCGACTCTTTAAAGAGCTGACTTAAGGGCAGAGATTGCCCTTCCAGGTAGGCCTGGGCAATAGCCTTCAAATCTTCAACCCCATGGGCATCACAATAGAGCTTTAGTACCTCTTGGTTTGCACAAGCTTGTTGTAGTAATCGCACTAATTCGGGGATTGAATAAGCTATCAAAGCACAACGGTATTCAAAATGAGTTCGTCCTGTGGCAAGAGTCCACGCCACAGCCTCACAAGAGCTTTGTGAATGTTCTTTACTCCAGACCAGTAAATCTACAAGTCGCTGCCATAATGCTGACGGTGTTTTAGCCGACAATACCAATAATTGCGGCCGTTCTTCTGCATCACTTGCATGTTGAGGCGCTGGCGCTTCTGCAAGAATTAAATGCGCATTCGCGCCTCCCGCACCAAAAGAGCTGATCCCCGCTATTCGTGGTCCAGGACTATCCCAGAAGCTTAAATCCTGCTGCACCTGGAACGGTGCGGTGTTCCAATCAATATGAGGATTTAATTTTTGCGCTAAAATGGATGGGACGAGTTGGCGGTGATTCATTTGCAAGACAACCTTGCTCACAGCAGCAATACCGGCAGCGGCTTCACAATGACCAATGTTTGCTTTTACTGATCCAATTTTACGTGATACGCCATCTTTAACTGCGGAAAATACCCTACTTAAGCCCGCCATCTCAATCGGATCACCTAAAGCTGTACCGGTACCATGGGCTTCGATGTAGGTCGCTTCCTCTGGAGCAAGGTTCGCACGACGATAAGCCTCGTTAATGACCTCGGCTTGAGCTTGAGGATTAGGTACGGTGTAGCCGTTGGTTTTGCCCCCATGATTTAACGAACTGCCTTTGATTACCGCATGAATGATATCGCCATCGGCCAGGGCTTTTGCGAATGGTTTTAATAAAACCGCACCCACGCCTTCTCCAGGAACATACCCATCGCCATCCGCACCAAAACTACGGCAGTGACCATCTGAGGCTAAAAATTTACCATGGCTTAATAAAAGATATTTATTTGGATGCAATAACAAATTAACACCGCCAGCAAGCGCCATCTCACATTCGCCGGTTTTAATGCTATTACATGCTAAATGAATCGCCGTTAAGGATGAGGAACACATGGTATCCAAAGCCATGCTGGGACCATGAACATCAAAAAAGTAGGATACCCGGTTGGCAATGCTGGAAAATACCGAGTTTACCGGCGTGTAATGGGATTGACCTTGAGCGAATAATTGATACTCTCCATACATTACCCCAACGTATACCCCTACTTTTTTTCCCTTTAATTGTTCCTGCGCATATCCAGCATCTTCCACTGCACTCCAGGCACTTTGTAAAAACAAGCGCTCTTGTGGGTCCATTAAGATTGCTTCACGCGGTGAGATATTAAAAAAGAGTGGGTCAAACTCGTCCACCCCTCGTATAAATCCCCCCCATTTACCATAGGTTTTGCCGATATCATCCTTATTTTCAGTAAAATACTGCTGAATTGACCAACGTTCCTCAGGAATTTCGGTAATACAATCTTTGCCTTGACATAAATTTTCCCAAAACTCCTTCAGGTTCCTTGCTTGCGGATACCGACCATGAATCCCAATAATGGCAATATCTTGATGGTCATAGGACATTGATTTTAATTCTGAGATTTCTGTCATCTGTTGGACACGTACCGGTTTCGCTAGTGTTTGCGGAAGTAAGCGCTGCAATTTTTCGGTCTGATGAGTTAAAAAATAATCGGTGAGATCGTCAAGATTTCGATATTCAAAAAATAAAGTTTTGGGTAATGCTGAAAAATGCTGTTCAAACAGTTCATTGAGCTGCAGAATCATTAAGGAATCAATCCCGTATTCTTCAAAGGCAACTTCCGCTTTTATTTTAGCAGGTGATATTTTAAGGGCTTGTCCAAGAAGATTTTTTAAATAATCTGCCACCTCAGATTGCACCAAGGCCACTGGGGCTAATGAGGAGTTTTCATCCGGCATTTCGTGTTTCTTATTTAAGGCTGCAAGTAATTTATTACGGTATCCAGGCATAACAATCATTTGCGGATGAGGTTCTTGTAACGCATCGGCAAAGGCTGCAATACCCTGCTCACGCTGTAGACTCACGATACCTAACTTGTGCTCCAAAGCCTGTTGGTAGGCCAAATCCAGTTTTATCCCACCCTCTTCCCAATAGGGCCAGTTGATGCTTAGGGTTTTACCGTGACATTGCCCTTGGAGTCGTAGTTGTTCACGAACTACTGCAAATTCATCGAGAAATGCATTCGCATAAGCATAATCACTTTGTCCTGCATTTCCGAACACGGCAGCGACGGAAGAAAACAGCACAAAAAAATCGAGCGGTTCAAAAATCGTTGCTGCATGTAAATGGCAGACTCCCCCTATTTTTGGCGCGAATACCGTGCTGCAATCGGTTAGATTTTTACTACCCAGAAAACCATCTGCGGTGGTTCCTGCCGCATGAATAACCCCCTGCAAAGAGCCAAAATCATTTTTTACCGCTGTCAGCAATGCACATACTTGTTCATAATCACCACAATCAGCGGCGATATAAAGGACCTCCGCCCCCAGTTCTTTTAAATGTTGGAGCTTATCATTGCCCGCAGAAGCCAGAGGTGAGCGTCCGGTTAATACGAGTCGCGCTTGACAATGCCGAGCCAAATAGAAGGCAAAAATAAAACCAAGCTCCCCAAGGCCTCCTGTAATCAGGTACACACCCTGGGTTTGCAATTTTAAAGAAGTGATTGCCTCGACATCCGTTGCAGTATATTCCTTCATCCAGCGCTGTCGGTGTGTATCGTAACGCACTTCAACCTCTGCTTGTCCCAGCTCCTGGATTAAATCCTCCACATGAGAATACTCCACCAGACGGCACCTCAAATAGGGCTGCTCCAAAGTCACCGTCTTTGCCAAGCCAGAGAGTGCACGAGAACATAAGGTCGCTTTTGGAGATCCAAATATAATTTCAACAGGGTGCTGCGGTTTAAGCTGCAGTATTTTTTCGATGATAGTGAGTACCAAGTATACAGATTGCTGTAAAGCGTTTTCGATTTCATGGGGCTGGGGTATGGCCTCAGACATCTGGGGTAAGAGAATGAGCACTTGTTCAGAAGTTTTTTCTAAAGTGCCGACTTTAACCTCCTCTGATAAAAAGGTCTGCAACTCTATATCAGCACCTAATCGTGATTTTATTGGCGCAATATCAGCAGCAGCACCAATCAGTGTTAGCGACCTAGGCGTAACCTTGGCGGTGATTTCTTGCTGAATCCATTGCGGATAAAAATAATTCATGCCGCGGGCATTAGACACCGCAGCCAGGGTAAACTCAGCAATGGATAACAACAGGCTACCATCCTCAGCAAATGCATGAATACGAAACGTGGGAAATTCAGACTTTGCGGGTAAGCGTTCAACTACAGCATGGAAATTTGCGGGTAGAGCCTGCACTAAATGAAAATCTTCTAATGCATAAGGAAGATAATGAGTGTCTCGTTTCGTGAGTAAAACTTGAGTTACCTGGAACAAACCATCAAGCAGGCCAGGATGCATTTGCCATGAATCGTTTTCAGCAACATAAGCGGATGGGAGCTTTAAATCCGCTTCGAGTCGGTCATCAGTATAACGCACCTGTTGCACCACCTGAAATCCTGAACCGTATTGCAGGCCCTTCTTACTAAAATAAGTATAAAACTCTGAAGCATCTTGCACGTGTATCGATTTTTCTTGATCTAAATCAAACGGCGTAAACGATGATAGGCTATTCTTCTTGCTCAGTTGAGCCTGGAGATACTCCTGCCCGTCCTCATCTTTAAAGCAAACTAAAATCCTGGTAGACGTAGGGTTGAACTCCACATATAAACCTTTTAAGGCATGGCCACTAATGGGTTTATTCCACCGCAGTTGCTCAATATACCAGGGCGTGTCAGGCGTATATAAACGTTTCAGTGCAGCATAAATCATTTCGATACAAACCGCCCCCGGTAGCACCGCTTCTTGTTGAAGTTGATGTTCGCATAAATAAAATTCTTCACCACTAAATCGCTTCATAAAGACGGGCTTGGGAAGAGGGGCTGTTTGCTCATCCAAAAGAGGATGTATTTTTTGACCTGTTTTAGGTACGAACCAATGCGACTCCTGAGCAAACGGATAGGTTGGTAGAGGGATTCGATAGGCATGTTCTGGATAAAGTTCTTGCCAATTTAGCGTTTCGCCCTGCAGATAACGCCGCGCGAGATCCTGTAAATGCAAGGCTATACCCTGCTCGTTTTGGACTAATTGAGCACTTCCCGAAAGAAATTGTTTTAATTGGTCCTGTAATGATGGATGGCTATTGACGACGACCGCATAACGCTCGGAAAAATGCTCACGCCCCGTATTCAATGTAAAGGCAATGGCATAAAGGGCAGGCGGTGATGCTTGTTCGTTTAACCATTGCAGTAATTGCTCTGCTTTTTGCCGTAATGCAGTTTGCGTTTTAGCTGACAAAGTAATCAATTGTGGTGACAAACTTTCTGGTAATGTTCTCAGGTTCATAGGACTTTCTTCTAGAATAATATGCGCATTAGCACCACCAAAGCCAAATGAGCTCACCCCTGCCCTGCGCGGCTTAGATGGATTACGTGGCCAGGGCGTATTTTGTTTTAATAAATAGAAAGGACTGTCCGTCAATTCGATGTAAGGATTTACATTTTGTAAGTGTAAATTTGCAGGTAATAGTTCATGCTGCATGGCAAGAATCGTTTTAATGACACCTGCGATACCCGCCGCCGATTCCAGGTGACCAATATGCGTTTTAACTGCCCCCAAGGCACAAGAATGCTCGGGTAATGAACCTAAATTTTGTTCGATTACAAGTTGCTTAAATGCTTTTTTTAGGCCATTAATTTCAATGGGATCTCCTAACGGAGTTCCGGTACCATGGGTTTCAATGTATTGCACCGTATCCACAGGAATCTGTGCGCGTAAACACGCCGCAACCACCGCTTCGGCTTGGGCACCGGGATTGGGAGCGGTCAGCGAACTTACATGGCCGCCATGGTTTACTGCCGTGCCCTTTATCACCGCATATATCGTATCGCCGTCAGCCTGAGCCTGAGATAACTTTTTCAGCAACAAGGCTCCCATGCCTTCACCGCGGACATAACCATTAGCCTTAGCATCAAAGGTTTTACAGCGCCCATCATCACTGAGCATGCCTGCTTTATAAGCGGATACAAAAGATGTGGGTGATAGTAAAAGGTTAACGCCACCGGCAATCGCCAACTCACAATCACCGTGTAGAATGGCTTGCACTGCTTGATGTATTGCTACTAGAGAACTGGAACAGGCGGTATCAATCGTTTCACTAGGCCCCCGCAAATTAAGTAAGAACGAAATGCGGTTCGCAATCATACTGTTCATCGTACCGGTCGTTAAATACGCATCCATGATGTCTTGTTGTTGCAGCATTTCGGCATAGTCGTGATTAAACACGCCAACAAATAAACCGGTTTTCTGCGTTGCCAACTGTGATACCGCATAACCTGCATCCTCAATCGCTTTCCATACGGTTTGCAAAAACAAGCGTTGCTGCGGATCAATTAAAGCGGCCTCCCGTGGGGAAATGCTAAAAAAAGAAGCGTCAAACTGGTCAACAGGATCAATGAGCCCCGCCCATTGCACGGTCTTGTGATGCCAATCCCATCGCGTGGCAGGAATTTCCTGAATGCAATCTTTGCCCGATACCAAGTTAGTCCAAAAGCTTGCTGCATCTGCAGCTTGAGGAAAAATCCCACTCATACCGATAATAGCTATATCGGTCTCTTTGGTGGGTATGCTCGCAAAAGTATTATTGGATTTTAAGTGTGGGAATTCGCCTAACAGCTCTTGGTAAAACTCAGCTAAGGTTGAGAACTCATAAAGTCGTGCCGGTGTCATGTTGGTGCCGTAACGCTCATTCAAGCGCGAAGTTAATTGCATTATGGATATGGAATCTAAATGCAATTGGCTTAAAGGTGAGTTCCAGTTTAGCCCCGGTGATGATATGCCCAAAACTTCTGCAATCAGATTGAGAAACTCAGCATCCTGGATTTTAGAGAAGTTTTTCTCAGAAGGCTCAGCCTGAGATTGGGGCCAGAGAATGGGTAAAGTCTGTTCAAGAATTGCTTGTTGGCATTTTTTCCGTTGCAATTTACCACTCGCCGTTTTCGGAATTGCTCCTGGCGGAGTAAAGACTATACGACGTACATCGACACCGAATTGCCGACGCAGTTCCTGTTGGATAGCCGCTGCTATTTGGGCAAGTTTCGAAGCGTCGGTGTGTGCCGCAATTTCTTGCACCAGGACAATTTCTTCCTGCACCGAAAAGGTGGCTGAGAAGGCCGCCTGGGGGAGAGCAATATTAAAATTTTTGAGAACTTTAGCAGTAGTTAATTCAAAATCGAGGGGATAATATTTCTTACCATAGACCATGAGGACTTCTTTTAATCGGCCGGTTAAAAAAAGTTCCTCATTCTCCATAAAACCCAAATCACCCGTTCTAAAAAAGCGGGTGCGCCGTCCGGGTACGCGAGCCTGAAAAATCGCTCTATTCTCTTCTGGACGCCGCCAATAGCCGCTAACCACCGACTTCCCTGCGAGCCATATCTCCCCAATCTCACCGGGTGCAACCGTCTGACCTGTAAGCGAATCAACAAGCACCGCCTCTAAACCCGACAACAAGAATCCACTGCTGACCAGGCTACGTTCAGGATTATTTTTTGGTGTTCTCCAGGTAGGTTCTTGAGCAACAGGGGTTGAAGCAATTGCTCCTGCAAGTTCAGACATACCGTAAGCAGAGCAAAATTGTTTTGCGGTAAAACCGCATTTTTTAAATTTATCCGTAAACGCATCGATGGTTTGCTGTTGCACCACATCACCGCCATTGACCGCAACCCGCCAGGCGCTTAAGTCTAAATCAGAAACTATTGAGTTATCAATTTGCTGCACGCACACATCATAACCAAAATTAGGACAGCCACTGTGGGTAATTGCATAGCGGCCTATTGCCTGTAACCAGGTTATAGGCTTCTGAAGAAAAGCGGCTGGGGGGACGATGTATGCGGGAGTACCATGGTACAGTGGCACCAGCAGCCCGCAAACCAAACCATACACGTGCGTATGCGGTGCCCACGTAAGCGTTTTACTTTGGGTATCATAGGCCCAAATTTTAATCGTTTCTTTGAGGCTATGATTTAAGTGTCGGTGTTCCACCATCGCCGCTTTGGGGGCGGATGTTGAGCCTGAAGTATATTGTAGATAAGCCAGCGGATGCTCTTTAAGATTTACTGGGTTAAATTGGGTCGCGAATGTCTGCGGAACTTCCTGCGAAAGATAGATTGGTCCTAATTCGCCGATTGCAGCGGCGACGATTTCTTGCAAATGGGCTTGCGTAAATACCGCGGCAATTTCGGCATCCTGTGCAATGTTTTTTAGTTGTGCTTTTTCCTGTTGCGGGTTTTCATTTTTTAATGCCGCAACGGGTACTGCCACCGCCCCTGCGTACCAGCAGCCTATGAGGGTTGTGACAAAATCAATCCCGGGTGCATAAATCAATAAAATGCGTTGATTGACCAGATTATGTTCTTGCAGCCATCCTGCGATCACGCGCGCTTGGGTATCCAGCTCATAATTGGTAATTGAGGCGGTTTGAGTCAGCCCGTCTTCTAGATAAAAAAGGGCTGGTTCGGAAGGTTTTTTACGAGCACGGTGCTGGAGCACCTCGGTCAAATAACGCATAAGCAACATCCATTTGCTGAGCATACAACATTCAGTTTTCGATCATGCTACCAATTGTTGACCGCGAAGTCATCTCCTTAATAAATAATAATTTTTAATGGCTTAAACATTAATTCATGGTAAATTGTGAGGAAAAAGGAGTTAAAATCGATGGACTGTATTTCGGTAAAATCACCCACCTCAAGCGTTGCCATAAAACCCAATTTAATTGCTATTGGTTTTGAAACGAAATTATCCCTGAGTGCATGTGCTCAATTTGTTCAAAACCAAGCGGTAGTTGCCATTCCCGCTGAAAAAATGCACCGGGTCCACATGGCTTATGAATTTCTAAAAATCTATGTTGATAAACGAGTGCCTATTTACGGAATTAATACCAATTTTGGGGATCAGGTACGCTATATAGATACCACCATCCAACACACTGCAGGATTAGAATATTACGACTCCATTAACCAGCGTCAGGAAAATATAATCCGTTCATTAGCTTGTGGCCTTGGTAATCAGGTTTCACCTGATATTGTCCGGACCACGATGTTATTACGGGCCCATTGCTTAGCGCAGGGCTATTCTGGGGTTCATCCAGAACTGATTAATGCACTCATTGACTTTTTGAATGCAGGGATTACGCCGGTCGTACGCTGCTATGGGTCTATTGGTGCAAGCGGTGATCTCATTCCTCTGGCGATGATTGCAGCAGCACTAATTGGCGAAGAGGTTGAGGTCAACTATCAAGGGATGGTACTTAAAGCGCCTGAAGCGATTGAACGTGCGGGATTAAAACCCTACCAACCGGTGATGCGTGATGGTTTGGCCTTACTAAATGGCACTTCGTTTATGACGGCTATTGCAGGGCTTGCGGTCTACGACCTTAATCAACTGTTCTCACAAATGCTCGCCGCGGTCGGGATGACGCTAGAGGCCTTATTGGTTATTAGCAGTGCCTATCATCCGATGGTTCACGAAGTCAAACATCATGCGGGCGCAAGTTCCGTGAATCAATTTTTAAATGATTTCTGGGCAGGCAGTCAATTATTAACGGATTTGGATGAGCTACGAGAAACGCAAGGGGATCATAAGCCGGTTCAAGATTACTATTCTATTCGTTCGGTACCTCAGGGCTTTGGTCCTTTTCATGAAAATTTACAGCGTGCAGTCATGTGGGTGGAGAATGAAATGAACTCGGTTAACGATAATCCGATTATTGATGCCCAGGCACAACAAATACACCACAGTGCCAATTTTATGGGATTTTATATTACCGATGCCTGTGACTTGTTAAAAATGAATATTGCACAAGCCTCGACCTGGATTCATGCCTTAATCGCGAATCTGGTTCATCCACGCAAAAATCAACAATTACCGGTCAATTTAGTACCCGATCCGGCCAATCAAAATGGCTTTCGCTCCATTCAACTTCTGGCCGCAGCCCTGGCGGTACAAAATCGCAAACTCGCACAGTCCCATCAGGCATATACATTACCCACAGAAGGTGATAACCAAGATGTTAACAGTTTAGGAACTCATGCCGCTTTTGATTTGCGTGAATCGGTTGCGAATCTGGAGCGCTTAACGGTGCTTTTATTATTGGCCGCGACTCAAGCTTTAGAATTTAGGGGATTGGAGAAAGCCAGTTTTAAAGCACAACAAATAGCCGCAGCGATTCGTCAGTACGCACCAAAAATTGCAGCTTGCCGTCCGATGTCCGTAGAATTGACGGAATTGACACACTATTTAAAAAAGGGAGCATTTGCATGTTAACCTATCTTTTTCCAGGACAAGGTTCTCAATTCCAAGGAATGGGTGAGGATTTATTTATCCAATTTCCCGAGCTGACTCAGCAGGCAGATGACTATTTAGGTTACTCAATCGCAGAGCTTTGTAAAACCGACACCCAACAAAAATTGCATCTTACACAATACACACAACCCGCACTTTACACGGTAAGTGCCCTGAGTTATTTAAAAATAGAGGCTGAAAGTACAACCTTACCGGATTACGTGGCCGGTCATAGTCTTGGCGAATATAACGCTCTATTCGCCGCGGGTGTCTTCGATTTTATTACGGGGCTTAAGCTTGTGAGCAAACGTGGCGAACTGATGAGCCAGGCACAAAATGGGGGTATGGCGGCAGTTGTGGGTATTAAACGTCCACAATTGGAAAAAATTCTAGCGGAGTATCAGCTTACGGAACTTACAATTGCGAATGATAATGCGCCTGAGCAAAAGGTGCTCTCTGGGCTTCAGGTTGATATAAACCGCGCCCAGGAAATCTTTTCACGCCTGAACATTACCTTTATCCCACTCAAAGTCAGTGGGGCATTTCATTCATCCTTTATGGCGCCAGCGCAACAAGAATTTAGCCAGTTTCTAGACTCCTTTTCTTTTAACAAACCCAAAATACCGGTTCTTGCTAATGTTAATGCAAAACCTTACAACCCCATGGCTATTAAAAATAATTTAGTACAACAGATAACCCAAACAGTCGAATGGACTACGACCATTGAGTATCTTTTAGCAAAACCGAATATGGCATTTAAGGAAATTGGTCCAGGAAGTGTCTTGACGGGCTTACTTAAGAAAATTCAAGCACACGCTGAAAACATTACGGCTTGATAGCCAGCAAGTGACTGATTGCCAAATGAAATATTTTTCTCCAATCAAAAATCATTTATAATAATTTTTATTTAGCAAAGGGACTATTGTGCGTTATTTGCCTCAACTCAGTTTGGTTATCTCATCTTTTTTTACTTCATACACTGCATTGGCATCTGATTTTAGTCTTCCCTTTGTAAACTCTTCCAGTCTTGGCGTAGCTTATGCCGATTGGGCAACCGCGCTTAATGATGCAAGCACTGCATATACCAACCCGGCAGGCCTTGTTCATATTCCCCGCCAAGTTACGTTCAATGCTTTAGGGATAACAGGTACGACGCAATTTACTGGTACGGCAACCACGCCGCCTTATCCATTCCCGCTTACCGTCGTGCAAAGTGGTAAAGCGCGTAGCCAAATAAATGCCTTTATGCCTTCTTTCTATTATAACCATCCTGTTTTGCCCAAAGTTAGCCTCGGCTTACATTTAAACAGCCCTTTTGGTTTGGGTACTAATTATAAATCCTATTCCGGAGTGATCACTCGCTACGCGGCCACGCGCTCCGAAGTACTCGCCATTGATGTAGGCCCAAGCATTGGGGCACAAGTTACCGAGCGCTTATCCCTAGGCGGCGGCTTAAGTGCCGTACACCTCGCATTCACGCTCAATAATATGTATGGTCCCCCTTTATCCCTACCAACAGATTCACGGTTAAATAATCATCTAAACGGTTGGGGATTTGGCTGGAGTTTAGGTGGGTTATACCAACTCTTCAGCACTACGCGTATCGGTGTCAGCTTTAATTCGCTCGTTGCGATCGAAACTAAGGGCCACAGTACTCTTTATCAACCTTTTGGTATCAGCTACCGCACGAACAAACAACAAACTAATGCGTCTCTTCCTGCACGTTTACAGCTTAGTGCACAACAACAATTAGGTGACCGCTGGACTGCTATGGCCACTGCCTTTTATACGAACTGGCGAACCTTTAAAGAAATTACGATGAGAAATACCTTAATCCCCGGAGGCAATCTAGTTGCGGTGACGATTCCCTTTAATTATCACAATTGCTTTGATTATTCGCTAGGCTTAACCTATCAAGCAACCGATCTATGGTTACTCCGAAGTGGAATACAATTCTTGAATACACCCTCTAACGATCGTGATCGTGGCATCGCCGATCCCATTGGTAGTGCCACCATCTTGACGTTAGGCGCACGATTCAATGCGGCTGAAAATGTAAGTTATGACTTAGGTGTTGGACACTCATTTTTCCGCGAAATGCCCATTAATTTTAGCAACCAGCTCACAGCACTGAAGGGACATACGAATACTCAGACTACAGTTATCGGTGGCCAGATTAATTGGAGTTTTTCCTAGGGCTTGAGACGATTCATCTCCCATTGCCGCGAAAATTCGCGGCCTTCATTGATTAATTATTCTCGGGCTTCAGACTCAGCGCACATGTTCTGTGAATTATCTCCCCACAAATTGGAGATTGACAACTAACAGATATAATTACGAGTAAAATAAATCTTTTTAATTAATTGATTCTTATAAAAATTCATAAAACCATTAAATTTTGGCCCTTTATTTGCACGACAATGGCAAATATCTATCAAAATTAAACTACTATTATATATAATGAGGTTTAGATGTAAGCAAGTAATAATCACGTAGTAAACACAGGGATTTTAGATGGCAGATTCCAAATTGACTCTCAATTTCATTGAGGCGCCAAGATTAAGTCTGGCTGAACAGCAGGAAATTGAACAGAAAATCGAAATCGAGTCAGTCAAATTTATTCATAATTTAGTCAGGCTTGGAGCCTTCGCCAATATCTTAGGTGGCTTGTTTTACATAACATCCATTTACAACCCAGCACAAAAAATCCTAATCATCACCTGGTATACACTTTTAGTCGCAATCAATTTATTTAATCTGGCATGGGGGTGGCGTTTTGAACGAGGGCCCGCAGAATATCAAGGAATTATGCTCTGTCGAAAAGGCTATCTTTATATCGTAACGGCCATTTGCCTGCTCTGGGGCAGTATTGGCATTCTTTTTATGAAGGGCGCCGACCAGCAAATGACAACGATTATTTTTTTATTTGCAGTCTTAATCTGTTTTTCATTTTCAACTGCCATAGACTTATATTTAGGTATAGTTAGCATCCTCTGTCTTTTAATCCCGACAATTATCTATCACTGTTTCCTTGCGCTACCTTATCTAGTTTATCTTGGCAAAATCCCCTATCAAAATACTTCCCTCCTGACCGCATTTGTGGTGCTGGGTGTCTTTATGCTGATTACCTGCTTTCTCGGCAATAAAATTGTGATTAAACTCTTTCGATTAGGTTATGAAAACGCCCTGCTTTGTCGAAAAATGGAAAACATTAATTCACTGCTAGAGCAAAGGGTGCAAGAACGAACCAGCGAATTAGAAACTTCTTTAAAATTAGTAAGTTACCAAGCAACTCATGATTTACTTACCGAATTACCTAATGAGCGCATGCTATATGAAAAAATTATCCATGCCACCGAAGATGCTACCCAAAATCATTATAAATTCGCCATTATTACCCTGGCGTCTAAAAGTTGATTATTCCCATGCGGCATATTTAGTTTCATTTTTCTTAAAAAAATTCATAACCTTAAATTCATTAAATTGTATTTTAGTCAGGTAAAGTCTGATGTTTATGAGTAAGTCATTCACACATCTCA
>JAFKHV010000069.1 GCA_017306715.1 Legionella sp.
CAGGGGTAGAAATGGTAATGCCTGGTGATAACGTACAATTGACTATCAATTTACACGCACCGATTGCTATGGACGAAGGTTTACGTTTCGCAATTAGGGAAGGTGGCCGTACAGTAGGTGCCGGTGTTGTCGCTAAAATTATCGAGTAATTAAAATGAGTAACAATCAAAATATCAAAATTAGATTAAAATCCTTTGATCACCGGTTGATTGACCTATCAACGCGCGAGATTGTGGATACTGCAAAGCGAACAGGGGCTCAAATCAGAGGCCCTATCCCTCTGCCAATTCGTAAAGAAAAATTTACTGTATTGACTTCGCCTCATGTCAATAAAGATGCGCGTGATCAATATGAAATTAGAACTCATAAGCGCCTAATCGTTATTGTGCACCCAACTGAAAAAACAGTTGATGCACTGATGAAACTTGATTTGGCTGCTGGGGTAGACGTTCAGATAAGCCTTGATGACGAAAATTAGGGTGAAGGAAATTAAAGAGGTGTTACAATGATGATCGGTTTATTAGGCCGTAAAATCGGTATGACTCGGGTCTTCACCGCAGATGGAATTTCAATTCCTGTTTCTGTGGTTGAAGTTCACCCTAACAGAGTATCTCAAGTAAAAACGCTTGAAACTGATGGTTATAATGCTGTTCAAATTACTGGCGGCATAAGAAAATCAAGTAAAGTAAACAAAGCTCAGGCTGGTCATTTCGCTAAGGCTGAAATAGAAGCCGGTGATGTACAAGTCGAGTTTCGAGTAGACGCTACAGACGAGTTTACTGCAGGAAAAGAGTTTAAAGTAGGCGATGTTTTCACTGAAGGCCAATTTGTCGACGTTTCCGGAACCTCTAAAGGTAAAGGTTTTGCTGGTACTGTAAAACGACATAATTTCCGTACTCAAGATGCAAGTCATGGTAACTCGCGTTCTCACCGTGTTCCTGGATCTATCGGACAAAACCAGACCCCTGGTCGTGTTTTTAAAGGCAAAAAAATGGCTGGTCATTTAGGTAATGTTCGCTGCACAGTTCAAAGCCTGGAGCTAGTACGCGTAGATAATGATAGAAATCTTCTCCTTATAAAAGGAGCAATTCCAGGTGCTCCCGGTTCACGTGTTGAAGTGAAGCCGGCAATTAAAAAGCAGGTACGAGGTGAGTGATGGAAATTACTACTATTGATAAAAAGACAAAATTAACTTTGAACCAAGAAGTTTTTGGCTACGCATACAATGAAGGTTTGATCCATCAAGCTGTAGTTACCTATATGAATAATGCTCGTAGTGGTAATAGTGCACAAAAAACTCGCTCTGAAGTTCGAGGTGGCGGTAAGAAGCCCTGGAATCAGAAAGGTACTGGACGAGCTCGTGCAGGAACAATCCGAAGTCCAATTTGGCGAAGTGGTGGTGTGACATTTGCATCCAAACCAAGAGATTATTCACAAAAAATTAATAAAAAAATGTACATACGTGCATTACGTAGTATAATCTCCGAGCTTAATCGAACTGGAAATCTACTTGTGGTCAGTGATTTTCAATGCGAGAGCAAAAAGACTAAAGATTTTGTAGCAAAAATGAACCAGCTTAACGTACAAAATGCTCTATTAATAATGAGTGAAGTTGGTGAAAATGAATACTTTGGCTCAAGAAATCTTATTGATTTTGATATTTGTGACGTAGCAACGATTAATCCCGTCTCTTTGCTTAGATTCGAAAAAGTTATTGTTACAGAGGCTGCGATTAAAAAAATTGAGGAACAGTTACAATGAATGCTGAAAGATTATTGATGGTTCTTCGTGAACCACATACTTCAGAAAAAGCTACGGTTATTGCTGATAAATTAAAACAGTTTACTTTCAAAGTGTTAAAAACTGCTACTAAATCAGAAATTAAAATGGCTGTAGAAAAAGTTTTTAATGTAAAAGTAAAAACTGTATCTGTAGTGAACATTAAAGGTAAGACTAAACGTTTCAAAGGTCTACCCGGAAAAAGAAGTAACTGGAAAAAAGCTTATGTAACGCTTCACGCAGATCAAGATCTTGATTTCTCGGTTACTGAATAAGGCAGATTAAGATGGCATTATTAAAATCCAAACCAACATCGCCTGGGAAACGTGGCGAAATTCGTGTTGTGCATCAACATATTCATAAAGGTGCACCCTATGCTCCATTAGTTGAGAAAAAGAATAAGACTGGTGGACGTAATAACCAAGGCCGACTTACTGTTAGGCATATCGGTGGTGGACAACGACAAAAGTATCGTCTCATCGATTTTAAGCGTAATAAAGATGGTATCGAAGCAAGAGTTGAACGAATTGAATACGATCCCAACCGGACTGCTCTTATTGCATTGATTGTTTACCGTGATGGTGAGCGTCGTTATATCATTGCACCAGCAAATGTTAAACCAGGTGACGTCATTGTCAGTGGCGCTGATGCACCGATAAGTGTCGGTAACTGTTTGCCTCTAAAAAATATTCCAGTGGGTAGTACTATTCACTGCGTCGAAATGAAAGCAGGTAAAGGTGCGCAAATGCTGCGTAGTGCAGGAGCAAGCGGACAATTAGTCGCTAAAGAAGGTATCTATGCTACTTTACGTCTTCGTTCCGGTGAAATGCGTAAGATACATGTTCTATGCCGAGCAGTAATCGGTGAAGTCAGTAATGGCGAACACAGCTTACGTTCGTTAGGTAAAGCAGGAGCTAAAAGGTGGCGTGGTATAAGACCTACAGTTCGTGGTGTTGCTATGAACCCTGTAGACCATCCACATGGTGGAGGTGAAGGTCGTACTTCGGGTGGACGTCATCCAGTAACACCTTGGGGTGTTCCCACTAAAGGTTATAAAACCAGAAGTAATAAACGTACTGATAGCTTCATAGTTAGAAGACGTAAGAAAAAATAATTTTTGAGAGGATATCAAGTGGCTCGTTCTATAAGAAAAGGTCCATATGTAGACCAGCATCTAGTCAGCAAAGTGATTGCTGCAGTCGAAAGCAACTCGAAAAAGCCAATTAAGACTTGGTCAAGACGTTCTACAATCGTTCCAGAAATGATTGATTTAACGATTGCTGTACATAACGGTAAAGAGCATATACCCGTATTTATTACAGATAACATGGTCGGTCATAAGTTAGGTGAGTTTGCTCCTACTCGTACATTTAAACCCCATGCTGCTGATAAGAAAGCAAAAGGTAGGTAAGAGGATATGATGGAAGTTACAGCAAAGTTAAAAGGTGCTCCCTTATCCGCTCAAAAGGGTAGGTTGGTAGCCGATATGATTCGCAATATAAGCGTATCCAGTGCACTTGATATCCTCAAGTTCACACCAAAAAAGGGCGCTCAGTTAATGCTTAAGTTATTAGAGTCAGCTATTGCAAATGCTGAAAACAATAATGGAGCTGATATTGACTCTCTGAAAGTAGGTATGGTCTGCGTTGATGAAGCGACTACATTAAAGCGCATCAGTCCCAGAGCTAAAGGTCGTGCAAATAGAATTTGCAAAAGAACCTGCCATATAACGATCAAAGTATCTGACGAGGAATAGCAATGGGACAAAAAGTTAACCCTATAGGTATACGCCTTGGAATTATTAAAGAGTGGAACTCTAAATGGTTTGCAGGAAAAAATTATGCAAAATTTCTAATTCAGGACATCAAGTTGAGAGCTGAATTAAAGAAAAAATTGATGCCTGCAGCCGTGAGTCAAATTTTAATTGAGCGACCTGCGAATAATGCAGTTGTTACAATTAAAACAGCTCGCCCAGGAGTAATCATTGGCAAGAAAGGCGGTGGTATTGAGACTCTGAAAAATGAAATTTCTCAGAAACTTGGAGTGCCCGTTCATCTTAACATTGAAGAGATTAAGAAGCCTGAATTAGATTCTACACTTGTCGCTGAAAGTATCGCACAACAGCTTGAACAGCGTGTAATGTTTAGAAGGGCTATGAAGCGTGCTGTTTCTTCAGCTCTCAAAGCAGGTGCTAAAGGGATTAAAATTTGTGTAAGTGGACGACTTGGTGGAGCAGAAATAGCTCGGAGCGAATGGTATCGAGAAGGTCGAGTGCCTCTTCATACTTTTAGAGCTGATATAGACTATGGTACTGCTGAATCAAAAACTACTTATGGTATTATTGGTGTCAAAGTTTGGATCTTCAAAGGGGAAATTATTCCTCAAAAGAAAAGATCTGATAAAAGCCAGTAAGAGAGGATTATAGATTATGTTACAACCAAAGCGTACGAAATACCGCAAACAAATGAAAGGCCGAAATAGAGGCCTTGCTTTACGTGGTAGCAACATAAGTTTCGGTGAGTTTGGAATGAAAGCTGTTGAGCGTGGTCGTTTAACTGCGCGACAAATTGAGGCTGCTCGACGAGCCATGACACGTCATATTAAGCGTGGTGGTAAGATTTGGATTCGAGTTTTTCCAGATAAGCCAATTACCCAAAAACCTTTGGAAGTTCGTCAAGGTAAAGGTAAAGGTAGTGTTGAATATTGGGTAGCACAAATACAACCTGGTAAGGTTTTATTTGAAATGGAAGGTGTTTCTAGAGAGCTTGCAATTGAAGCGTTTAATCTGGCAAAAGCAAAACTTCCTTTCAAAGTAATGTTTGAAGAAAGGAAGGTGATGTAATGAAAACAGTTGAAGAATTACGTAACTTGTCAGTCGAAGAACTGAATAACGAATTGCTTTCGCTCAGAAAAGAGCAACTAAATTTACGTTTAAAAAGAGCCAGTGGAAGTTTAGATAAACCCCATTTGATAACTATGACGCGTAAATCTGTTGCGCAAGTGAAAACAATTTTGACAGAAAAGGCAGGTAAGTAATATGTCTACCAATGAATCAAATGCCAGAGAATTGGTTGGTAAAGTAGTAAGTGATAAGATGGAGAAAACCATCGTAGTTATGATCGAGCGCTCTGTGAAGCATCCAAAGTATGGTAAGATCATCAAAAGAAGAACAAAATTATCTGCTCATGATGAAAACGGAAATGCCAAAATGGGTGATTTAGTTAAAATCCGTGAGTCAAGACCAATATCAAAGACTAAAAGCTGGATGTTAGTTGAAGTTATTTCTTAATAACCTTATCTATTATGCTTTAAAAACCTTTAAAGGCCTGATATAATCAGCAGCCTTTTTCTGGTCTAAATCAGAGCTGGAGTAAAAAATGATCCAAATGCAAACAGTGCTTGACGTTGCTGATAATAGCGGAGCACGTAAAGTAATGTGTATTAAAGTGCTTGGAGGCTCGCACAGAAGATATGCGCGTGTAGGCGACATAATCAAGGTGAGCATCAAAGACGCAGCCCCTCGGGGTAAAGTAAAGCAGGGCTCTGTTGCAAGAGCTGTTGTTGTTAGAACTGCTCAAGCTACACGTAGAGAAGACGGTTCAGTAATCCGTTTTGATACTAACTCAGCAGTACTTCTTAACAATCAGAACGAACCAATAGGAACTCGTATATTTGGCCCGGTAGCTCGTGAGCTACGAGAGAAGAATTACATGAAAATTATTTCTCTTGCTCCTGAAGTTTTGTGAGAAGGATAAAATATGAAACGTATTAAATCGGGCGACATAGCTATTATAATCGCTGGTAAAAGTAAAGGTCATGTAGGTAAAGTTCTTCGTGTTACTGATGATAACGTAGTTATCGAAGGCGGTAACATGATTAAGAAACATATAAAGCCAAATCCACAAAAGCCAAACGCTGCTAGTGGCATCGTTGCTATGGAAGCACCTATACATGTATCAAATGTTGCACACTATAATCCTAACAGCCAAAAAGCTGATAAAGTTGGATTCAAGTTTATTGAAAACAATGGTGTGAGCACTAAAGTCAGATACTTTAAATCTGATAATGAAATAATTGACCGTGTTTAATTAGGTGATGCAAATGGCAAGACTTAACGAATATTACAATAAAGAAATCATCCCCATGATGATGAACCGCTTTAATTATTCGAGTGTAATGGAAGTTCCAAAACTCCTTAAAATTACTTTGAATATGGGCGTTGGTGAAGCAGTGGGCGATAAGAAAGTTATAACAAGCGCTCTTGAAGATATGTCTAAAATCGCTGGTCAAAAGCCAGTTGTCACCAAAGCAAAAAAGTCTTTAGCAGGATTTAAAATTAGAGAGGGTTGGCCTATCGGCTGTAAAGTTACTCTCCGACGTAAGCAAATGTATGAGTTTTTAGATCGACTTGTATCTATAGCATTACCCCGTGTAAGAGATTTCCGTGGATTGAATCCTAAATCTTTTGATGGCACAGGTAATTACAGTATGGGAATCCAAGAACAAATCGTTTTCCCTGAAATTGATTACGATAAAACAGATGGCATCCGTGGTCTAGATATATGCTTTACCACATCTGCTAAGACCAATGAAGAAGCTAAAGCTTTGTTAGAAGCCTTTAATCTTCCATTGAAAGATCGAGACAAAAAATAGAAAGGTGACATAGTGGCTAAAAGATCGATGCTTAACCGAGAGGAAAGACGCAAGAAGCTGGTTGACAAGTATAGTGAACGTAGAAAAGAATTGAAGAGACAAATCAAATCATCTACAGACATGCAGTTGGTGATGGATAGTCAAGCCAAATTAGCAAAATTACCTGTTAATTCTAATCCGGTTCGTTATAAAACCAGATGCAAATGCTGTGGAAGACCACATGGTGTGTACCGTAAGTTCACTTTATGCCGTATATGCTTAAGACAGCAATTAATGACGGGTAATATTCCAGGCGGAAGAAAATCTAGCTGGTAACTTTTTGGAGAAAGATTGTGAGTATGCATGATCCTATTGCTGATATGCTGACCCGTATAAGAAACGGTCAACAAGCGAAGCATCAGCAAATAACGGTAACCTCTTCGCGATTAAAAGAAGAAATCGCACGTGTATTAAAAGAAGAAGGTTATATACAAGACTATTATATTGAATCTTTAGATAATAATTTAAAGATTATGACAATTAAGTTGAAATACTATCATGGTAAGCCTGTTATTGAATTAATCAAACGGATTAGTAAGCCAGGTTTAAGAGTTTATAAGTCCTACCGTGATTTAACTTCTATTCCTGGTTTTGGTGTTGCCATTTTATCAACATCAAAAGGTATAATGACTCATGTTTCAGCCAAGCTTAAAGGCGTAGGTGGCGAAGTCATTTGTGAAGTGGCTTAATACTTAAGAGGAATAATATGTCTAGAGTAGCAAAAGCCCCTGTGGCCCAGCCAGCAAATGTCGAAGTGACTGTAGCTGAAGGCTTAATAACAGTTAAAGGGCCTAAAGGTACACTAACTGAAAAAATTAACAAGTTAGTTGAAATTAAGAAAAATGCAGAAACCAAGCAAATTGAATTTGCTCCAGCAACTAATGCTCCAGGAGCATGGGCGCAAGCAGGAACTGCGAGGGCATTAACTGCAAACATGATTCGAGGTGTGACTGAAGGATTTACTGTGACACTTGAACTTGTTGGCGTGGGCTATAGGGCTGCCGCTAAAGATAAAAGTGTGAGCTTATCTTTAGGTTTTTCACACCCTATTGAGTATCATTTACCTGAGGGTGTAACTGCTGAAACTCCAAGTAATACAGTTATCATTTTAAAAGGTGCTAACAAACAAGTACTTGGTCAAGCTGCTTCTAAGATTAGAGGATACCGACCACCTGAGCCTTACAAAGGAAAAGGTATACGATATGCTGGTGAGCAAATTGCTCGTAAAGAAGCGAAAAAGAAATAAGGTTTAAGATATGAATAAGCAAAACTCACGTACAAGACGTGGATTAAAAGCAAAAGCCTTGATAAATAAATCTGGCAGAGCTCGTTTAGTTGTTTATAGAAGTGGTGTCCATATCTATTCGCAAATAGTACAGGCTGATAAGCTGGGTGACAAAGTTATTGCTTCCTGTTCAACAAATGATAAAGAAATAAAAGCCAGTTTAAATGGCAAATGCAAAGTAGAACAAGCAAACCTTGTTGGCAAACTTTTAGGAAAGCGCGCTAATGATAAAGGTGTAACTCAAGTTGCATTTGATCGTGCTGGTTATAAATATCACGGTCGTGTGAAAGCCCTGGCTGAGGGTGCACGCGAATCCGGTTTAGATTTTTAAGGAACGATTATGTCACTAGAAGAATCAAAGTCAGATGGCTATAGAGAAGAGCTGGTTGCCGTTAATCGCGTAGCAAAAGTAGTAAAAGGCGGCCGTGTATTTAGTTTTACAGTTTTAGTCGTTGTAGGCGATGGTAAAGGTAAAGTAGGTTTTGGTACCGGAAAAGCTCGTGAAGTTCCTGCAGCGATCCAAAAAGCTATGGAACAAGCCAAAAAGAATATGGTATACATTCCTCTATCTGGCTCCACAATTCATCACCAAATCACTTGGAATTATGGTGCCTCTAAGGTATTCATGAAGCCTGCAAGTGAAGGTACAGGAATTATCGCAGGTGGTGCAATGCGAGCTGTACTGAATGTTTTAGGTGTACAAAATATTCTAGCAAAAAATATCGGCTCTACGAACCCAAATAATATTGTTCGAGCTACGATTGGTGCTCTGACAAGTATTGGTACTCCTGACTATGTAGCAGCTAAACGTGGTAAAACTGTTGAAGAAGTGATGGCAGGCTAATCATGGAAAAGAAAATTAAAATTACTTTAGTAAAAAGTACAATAGGTAGAAAACCTAAACATGTAGCTATAGCAAAACAGCTCGGTTTGGGGAAAACTAACTCTTTTGTATATCATAGTGATACACCAGCGATTCGTGGCTTGGTTAATGTCATCCATTATTTATTGTTGGTTGAGGAGAGCGCATAATGAATTTAAATTCACTATCTCCAGATCCAGGCTCACGTCGTCCTAAAAAACGTCTAGGCCGCGGTATCGGTTCCGGACTTGGTAAAACAAGCGGTAAGGGTCATAAAGGACAAAAAGCTCGTGCGGGTGGCTTTCATAAGATTAATTTCGAAGGCGGCCAAATGCCAATCCAGAGACGTTTACCTAAAATGGGATTTAAATCTCGTGTAGGAAAAACAGTAGATCAAGTCTCATTAAGCGAACTTGCTAAGGTAAGTGCTGAACTGATCGATATGAATGCCTTAAGAGAAGCCGGTTTAATTAATAATTCAATAAAAGACGTTAAAGTTATATTGTCTGGCGAACTGGATAAAGCAATCAAAGTTAAAGGTTTACGTGTTACTAAAGGCGCACGTTCAGCTATCGAGGCTCTAGGTGGCAGCATAGAAGAATAACTATGAAAAACCAAAAATATGCTAGCGGCCAATCACGAAGTGGATTGGCTGAATTAAAGTCAAGATTACTATTTGTAGTTCTAGGTATTTTAGTGTACCGACTTGGGGCACATATTCCAGTTCCTGGATTGGATCCTGCGCGGTTGGCTAATTTTTTCAATGAGCAGCAAAATACTATATTTGGCTTGTTTAATATGTTTTCTGGTGGCGCCCTATCGAGGGTGACAGTTTTTGCTATAGGAATTATGCCCTATATCTCTGCATCTATCATAATACAGTTATTCTCTGTAGTCTCACCAAAACTTGAACAACTGAAGAAAGAAGGCGAGTCAGGTAGGCGTAAGATTAATCAATACACTCGTTATCTAACGCTTTTACTGTCAATATTTCAATCTTTAGGTATGGCGCGTTGGCTAGCGGGCCAGCAGATAGCTATGAATCCAGATTTGTCATTCTATTTTACTGCAGTGATTACATTAGTAACTGGAACCATGTTCCTGATGTGGTTGGGCGAGCAGATGACCGAAAAGGGTGTGGGCAATGGTATTTCTCTGATAATTTTTTCAGGGATTGTATCCAGTATGCCGGGTGCTATAGCTTCTGTATTACAACAAGTTAAAGAAGGGCAAATGCAAGCCTTAACTTTGATCATTGTTGCGATTATTGTTGTTGCTGTTACTGGGTTTGTTGTCTTCATGGAACGTGCTCAACGTCGTATAAGAGTTAATTATGCTCAGCGCACTCAAGGACGTAAGGTATATGCTGCTCAAACCAGCCACCTACCTTTGAAGATTAATATGTCAGGTGTAATACCACCGATTTTTGCTTCGAGTATTATCTTACTACCTGCAACACTGGCACAATTTTTTTCTCATACCAAAGGTTTGAGTTGGTTATCCGATGTTGGAATGGCACTATCACCGGGTCAACCTTTGTATCTTATGGTATACGCATTAGCAATATTGTTTTTTTCATTTTTCTATGCTGCGTTAGTATTTAATCCAAAAGATACAGCAGATAATTTGAAAAAATCTGGTGCATACATTCCTGGCATTAGACCGGGTGAGCAGACAACAAAGTATATTGATGGGGTTATGACACGTCTTACTTTAGTAGGTGCATTATACTTGGTGCTTGTATGTTTATTACCCCAAATTTTGATGTACACCTGGCATGTACCGTTTTATTTCGGTGGAACATCTTTATTGATTATTGTGGTGGTTATTATGGACTTTGTTGCTCAAGTACAAGCTCATTTAATGACACAACAATATGATTCATTAATGAAAAAGGCTAATTTTAAAGGTACTAAGTTACCTGGTCTATTATGATTGTGGAGTTTTTAGAATGAAAGTTAGAGCATCAGTAAAACGAATTTGTCGTAACTGTAAAATTATTAAGAGAAGTGGCATTATACGAGTAATTTGTAAAGACGCCAGACATAAGCAAAAGCAAGGCTAAGTATTGCTTGATTTATTTTTATAAAAATAGTATTCTTCTGTCCCTTTCGACAGAACAAATAACGTTCGGAGAAGTTAATGGCTCGTATTGCAGGAGTGAACATACCAGATCATAAGCATGTAGTAATTGCTTTAACTGCTATTTATGGTATTGGTAAACCAACATCCTTAAAATTATGTTCAGCTTTAAGTATTGAACCTTCAACCAAAGTATCTAGTCTGACTGATGCTCAATTAGAAGCATTAAGAAACGAAATTGCCAAGATTACTGTAGAAGGTGATTTACGTCGTGTAATTACCATGAATATCAAGCGATTGATGGATTTGGGCTGTTATCGTGGTCTTAGACATAGAAGAGGTTTGCCTCTACGCGGACAACGAACTAAAACGAATGCTCGTACACGTAAAGGCCGCAGAAAGGCTTCTTCTAACTGATTTATGTAGGATATTGAAATGGCTAAACCAAAAAATCAAAAAACACGCAAGAAAATAAAACGTGTTGTCAATGACGGTATTGTACATGTGCATGCATCATTCAATAACACGATCATTACCTTCACTGATAGACAAGGTAATGCTGTAAGCTGGGCTACTTCTGGTGGTTCTGGTTTCCGTGGCGCTCGAAAAGGTACTCCCTTTGCAGCTCAAACCGCTGCTGAAAAAGCAGCAAATGTGGCTTTAGAACTTGGTATGAAAACTGTATCTGTCCGGGTTAAAGGTCCTGGTTCAGGTAAAGATGCAGTGATTCGTACCCTTATTTCCAAGGGTTTCAAAATTGAACTTATGACGGATATAACGCCTATTCCTTTTAATGGGTGTAGACCACCAAAAAGACGTCGCGTATAAGGCTTAGGAGATAATAAATGGCTAGATATCTTGGTCCAAAATGTAAACTATCACGTCGTGAAGGCACTGATTTATTATTAAAAAGTGGTGTACGCGATCATAAATCAAAATGTAAAGCTGAAAAATTACCAGGTCAACATGGAGACAAAAAGCCTCGTTTGAATGGTTATGGCATGCAGTTACGTGAGAAGCAAAAGATTAGACGACTGTATGGTGTATTAGAAAAACAATTCCGTGGATACTACAAGTCTGCCGCTCGTATGAAAGGAGCTACTGGTGAAAACCTAATGTCCTTATTAGAAAGTCGACTAGATAACGTTGTATACCGTATGGGATTTGCCAGCACGCGCGCTGAAGCACGTCAACTAGTGGCTCATAAAGCGATCATGATTAATGATCATGTTGCTAACATCCCATCTTTGCTGGTTAAGCCAGGTGATACTATAACTGTTCGTCAAAAAGCGAAAGGACAAGCACGTATTCAGGCAGCCTTAGCTCTATCTGAGCAAAGAGCGCCATGCGATTGGATTACTGTTGATACTTCTGCTTTTAAAGGAACGTTTACTACAGCACCAACGTTAACTGACTTATCTTCAGACTACAACGTAAATCTTGTTGTAGAACTTTACTCTAAGTAAGCTCGGAGAAATAGCTGAATGTATACTGAAATCAATGAAATGCTGACACCCAGCGTGCTTAAGGTGCAAGCGGAATCTCCATATAAGGCGAGAATCGTTCTTGAGCCCCTTGAGCGCGGATTTGGCCATACTCTTGGTAATGCTTTGAGACGCATATTACTGTCATCTATGCCAGGAAGTGCTATCACTGAAGCTTCTATCGATGGTGTTTTACATGAATACAGCACTATTGAAGGTGTACAGGAAGATGTTGTAGATCTGTTACTTAATCTAAAATTAGTAGCCGTTAAGATGACTGTTGGTGAAGAAGCTTTGCTTACAATAAATAAGCAAGGTCCTTGCCAAGTAACTGCGGGTGATATTCAACTAACTCACGGAGTTGAGGTAGTAAACCCCGAACTAGTTATTGCTCATCTGAATGAAAAAGGCAAATTGAATATGACTCTAAAAGTCGAACGAGGGGTAGGTTTTCATAATACTGACTCCTTTATTCGCCATTTGGATGATGAGGTAGAAAGTAGATCGGTTGGAAAACTTAAAATCGATAACAGCTTTTCACCTGTTATAAAAGTAGCATATTTTGTAGATAGTGCACGCGTTGAAAATCGCACAGATTTAGACAAGCTAACTATCGAATTAGAAACCAATGGAACAATTGATTCTGAAGAGGCTATTCGTATTTCAGCAAGTATTTTGCAACGTCAATTGCATGCATTTGTTGATATGAAATTCGAAGAGTCGCGAGCAGATAATAAAGAGCGTAATGATTTTGATCCAATATTATTGCGTTCTGTTGATGATTTAGAATTAACTGTTCGCTCTGCAAATTGTTTAAAAGCAGAAAATATTCACTATATTGGCGATCTAGTACAACGTACTGAAAATGAGCTGTTGAAGACACCTAATTTGGGCAAAAAATCTTTAACAGAAATAAAAGATGTTTTAGCATCGCGCTCATTATCGCTTGGTATGAAGCTTGAAAATTGGCCGCCAGCAAACCTTGGCGAGTAATATTTAGGAGTTTTTTGTTATGCGTCACCGCAATTCTGGCCGTAGTTTTGGTCGTACAAGTAGTCATCGCAAGGCGATGTTTTCAAATATGTGTTGTTCTTTGATCGAGCACGAGTTGATAAAAACAACTTTACCTAAAGCAAAGGATCTACGTAGGTACATTGAGCCTCTGATAACAGTTAGTAAAGAGGACTCTGTGGCTTCAAGAAGACATGTATTCAATATATTAAGATCTAAATCTGCTGTAGGTAAATTATTTACTGATTTAGGTCCTCGTTTCGAAAAACGTCCTGGTGGATACATTAGAATTATAAAATGTGGTTACCGTGATGGGGATAATGCACCTATGGCTATCGTTGAGCTAGTAGATAGACCAGAGGCTTCTGAATAATAAAATAGCTCGCTTAATGCGAGCTTTTTATTGAGATAATAATAATTAATTTAAGCTCCTGCTTTTATTTATATTTGATTAAACCACTCCAGATTATCTAAACAATTCGTAATCTCCAAAATGGAGAACAAGATGCTACCTTGTATAATATGCCAACGTTAGATAATGATGATCTTTGTCCAGTCTCATAGTTTCAGGCTAAAGTGCAATGAAAATATAAACATCGTGTTCCAATTTTTTTATAGAAGTTGCATTCTACGCTAATCCTCTATTTTTTAATTAATGCTAAAACTAGAGTCAAACAATGTGTACCAATTTTTGCTTTGAAGGAATTCCTTTGATAGCAGTATTAGTTCGTTCATTTTTTTAAGTTTGTAGCCCTCATGTAGCATGATGTTTAATAGATAGAAGATGCAAGCAATAGAGTGATGATTTATTAATGCGTGTAGATTGAGTTTTGTATCTCTGAGCTTTATATTGGTTAAAGAATGAAACTTAACAAGGATCTTACTGCTACTGATGTAATTCCCATGAAATCATTAGAGAAAAATTGCTTTGTTCTTTCTAGTAATTGATGACTTCATAAAACGAAGTTGATTACTCGTTTGAATTTAAATAGTAATTGAATTAAGCCAATTTTCATTGCAGTTAATCATCAACAACAGTGTAATTTATTATTTTTTAACTGCTTCTAAACAGACCTCATTAATCTACCAAGACGGTGCAACTGCACAGCGCCATTT
>JAFKHV010000128.1 GCA_017306715.1 Legionella sp.
CTACAGCATCGGATGTTTCTAGTACTAATCCAGATGAAAAAATTGATTCAATAGAGCCGCCAGCGCACGGGGCAAATGAGGAAAACAAAGAACCAGAAGCCACTTCAACCGCCGAACTTCCTTCAGAACCTCAACTTCCTCTAGAACCTAAAGCGCCCATTGTTGAGGCAACCACCGAAAATTCAGATATCCAGGTTGCAGTGCCACCCCCTGCTCTCCCGTTACCTGCATCACAACCGGCGTCACCACCAATATCTCCCAGGGATGCATTTTTCCCTCCAGTAAGTTCTACAGCTTCACCATCGTCAACCACGGGTTTTATCCAGCGGCTTTCGAACGAACAACGTGATCAAGTTCAATTGCATATTAATCGACTTCAACGCGAATATAACAGTTGGTGGCCCGATTTTTATCGATCTAGAAAATTAGATAAAACTCGCGCTTTAACTCAACTTCTTAAAGATGCCAACGAAATGCCCCTTGCTGATGCAGTGCAGAAGGCCCGCAGTCAAGAATCGGTCGTGGCAGGATTTTTTAGTAAACGTACGAAAAAATTACTTGATGAGCTGGAAAACAGTGTTCATTTAAGTACAAAGATATAATATTCGAATCAATCAAGCATTATTTAAACAATGCTTGATTGATTCTGTAGATTTGCCCGTCGTTCTTTTCAGTGCTATATTAAATCAAAGTGTCCAAAAAAAAGCGAATTATGGCTGGTCATATTACTTCCCCAGAAGATATTAAAACTAAAGAACATTCAGATGGAATATCACAACGGAAATTTGGTGTCTATCAGAATGTTAATCATAAAACAGAACAAGAAGACGCATTCACGTTTAAATCGTTAGATACAAACTCAAACTTAACTCAGTTAACACCTCATGAGATTGGTCAGTACTTGTGGACTTCCTATAAAGAAATTAATGAAGGTATTCGTCAAGAAGCTGAAAATGGAACCATTCAATATGCCAACATTACAGGCACGACTGCAAATAGTACCGTTTACGATGGCAAAAGAAACTTAATTTCGGCAAATCTTGCGGATTCTGCCGCTTTTGCTGTTATTTACGATAAAGAAAACACTATTGTTGGTGTCAAGCGCTTAAATTCGATATTGCATAATGCGAGCGTTCCAGAAGAACAAGAGCGTGTAGCTTCAATACCCGGTGCCACTATTGAGCAATATAATAATGTGACAAAACTCAACGGTAGTTTATCGATAACTCGGGCTCTGGGTGATTTTGATTATTTAGATAAAGGACTTTCGTCCGATGCTCAAATAGATATTCATAACATCGATGATTTAGCGAGAGAATATCAACTTACTCCAGAAAACTTAGGGAAAATACAAATCATTTCCGTAAGTGATGGGTATACAGAGCCTACAAAAAGCAATGATCAGGCTGTTCAAGAGCAGTATCTAAAACAAGCTATCGAAGCACTACCTCATGACGGTATGGACGAAAAAAATCTGGCACAACAATTAGCCAAACAAGTATTAGATAATAAGAGCTGCTCAGATAATATAACGGTCCTGGTAACCACCATAACTCAAGATTCACCCGCGTTTTTACAAGGTGTCTATGATGGTCATGGAAAAGCATCAATTGCACAATATACGGCACAGAATATTTGCGATGTTTTTGAAAAAATGTGTACTTTATCTCCTGAAGATTATAAAACCCAAAAAAACAGTATATACAAAAATATTGAAAACTATAGC
>JAFKHV010000094.1 GCA_017306715.1 Legionella sp.
TCTTAAAAGCAGGGGGAGCTTATGTTCCTCTTGATCCTTCTTATCCTGAAGATCGCCTTCAATTTATGTTAGAAAATACACAATCACCTGTTCTTTTAACTCAGAGCCATCTTAAAGAAAGATTCGGGAGTTATTCAGGCAAGCTTCTTGCTCTGCAATTAGATTCAGAAAAAGGAGAGCTACTTATTGATGAGTCTTCTCTTCATCTTTCTGAGTCGCAAGAGCTAAAATGGATAAGTCTTGCTTCACAGTCTTCGCAAAACTTAAAGTCCCCAAGCTCTCCTCATCATCTTGCTTACGTGATTTATACCTCAGGCTCCACAGGGAAACCTAAAGGCGTCATGATTCAACATGATAACTTGGCCAATCTACTAGATAGTTTTAAAAAAGAAACAAATATTAAAGATTCCGATGTATTTTTGGGACTAACAACTTTTACTTTTGATATTTCAGGCTTAGAGTTTTATTTACCTCTTTTAAGAGGTGCCGCTTTGTTAATAGCAAATAAGGAATCCGCTCTTAATCCTCTTCAATTAATAAAACTTGTGAACGATTATAATGTCACAATAATGCAAGCAACGCCCTCTACCTGGCAGCTATTATTAGAATCTCATTGGGCTGGCAAACAAAATCTTAAGGTTTTATGTGGTGGAGAAGCCTCTACATCTCATTTAATCAATGAATTGGTGAATAAAGTTCAATCGATCTGGAATGTCTATGGTCCTACTGAAACGACTATTTGGAGTACAGCTAAGCCTTTTGAGCAGAAAGAAAAATTATCTAGCCCTAGTATAGGCAAACCAATTGGTAACACAAAGATATATATTTTAGATCCTCACCTTAACCCGGTTCCGATAGGAGTAAGTGGTGAGATATATATAGGAGGTATTGGATTAGCGCGCGGGTATTTAAATCGTCCCAACCTAACCGCAGAGAGGTTTATCCCTAACCCTTTTGCAAGTGAAAAGGATAGTCATGATGGAAAGAATCTCAGACTCTATCGGACAGGGGATTTAGCTCGTTATTTACAAAATGGCAACATAGAGTACTTAAATCGCATGGATGAGCAGGTTAAGATTCGAGGTTTTCGAATTGAGCTTGGGGAAATTGAGAGTATTCTTAATAGATGCGAACATGTTAAAATAGCTACTGTTATAGCTCGGAAAGAAGAAGGTTCTAAAAGATTAGTAGCCTACGTAGTGCCTGATGAAAGATTTATCTCTTCTCTTGCTCCCCAGTCTTCATTTAAATCTTCTGGTGGAGAAACTATAGATATATTAGGAGGAGAGACAAGAATTGTAGAGGATATTCGTAATTATTTATCAAAACAGCTACCAGACTATATGATACCTAGCTTCTTTGTCCTGATAAGCAAAATACCTTTAAATGCTAATAGTAAGGTTGATAAAAAAAATCTGCCCGTACCCAGTATCAGCTTATCTGTCAGCACGAGTTACATTGCCCCAACTACGGAGGTGGAAGTAGAGTTATGCAAGATTTGGTCTGAAGTACTGGGTGTGGAGAATATTGGTATTCGCGACAATTTCTTTGAGCTTGGAGGGCATTCTCTTCTTGCAACACAAGTTGTTTCAAGAATCAGAAAGAATCTAACTGTAGAACTTCCTCTAAAGGCACTTTTTTCTTCTCCTACGATTGCTGGAATTGAGGAAGAAGTATGTCGTTTGCAAGGGAGTGCTGTTCTAACTCCTCCTAT
>JAFKHV010000070.1 GCA_017306715.1 Legionella sp.
GAAAACAGATCAACTAACTCAAGAAGCTGTAAGGTGCGTGCATTCAAAGCATCGGCCCGACCCTGCTTCAATGGGCCGTCGGATGAGTCAATCACCACTGTATGCAGTCCGCAGCAACGGGCGAGATAAGCGCACATAAGTCCTACAGGTCCTGCGCCAATAATTAAGATATCGGTAATCTGGGTCATTCTTGATGAAACTCCAGGCCGGGATTCTCCAGCGGCGGATCACTTAATACATGCACGCGTTGCAGATGCCGTGGTGATTGCGTAATAAATGCCTCTCGACCATGTAATAAAGAAAAATTATCAGCAATCAAAACATCCCCTGCTTGCCATTCATGAGCATAAAAATTTTTTGGATGATAGAGTGCTGTGGTTAAACTGTCGTGAACCCAAGGCAATAAATTGTTGTCGACGCCGGTGAATTCAATGTGAGGAGGATTTATAAATCCCTTATCCTGCTTATTGGGTAACTCATTGTAGCGAATCACCTCAAAATCACGAAAGGGATGTTTGGTGATAAGTGCCGATTTCGTTTTACTATGATAAAAGGCCATTTTTCTTTGATAAATACCGGTGATCTGGCGCCAAAGATTTTTAGTTTCCGTAGGAGTATGGTCTAAAGTCAAAATAGTATTGGAAAAAGTGGTCTTACCTCCTAGGCCTGCTGGTGGTGCTTTCACGCAATGAAATATTTGCATCTCAGGCACCTGTGGCCGGTACATGCCATCCCAGTGTAAAGGTACATAACGGTGATCAAAAATATGGTCTTCTGGTTGGTCTTGCTCGATTAATTCCAGTACTTTTCCAAAGGGCCAAATGCTGATTGCACCGAAAGTTTCACAATATTGCGCAAAATCAGGAGCATTGTCGAAGGTAATAAATCCTCTTAGCAGGATTAAATGCTCTTGATAAAATAATTGGCGTAATTTGCTCCTATCGAGTTTCTGTATCGGTATAGGAAAAGTATCCCTTATCGGCTCAATCCGTATTCCAAATGGGTTTAGCTTGCTTATTGTATAATCCATAGTGGCATTTCCTTAATGATGATGCTGTAGCTGATAATGACTGGGTTGACCTTTTGCGGTATAAATCAGTTTTGCGCCAAGCGCCTCAGCCACCGAGCGCTTCAGGAGAATAAAACCATTCTTTGTTGCTACCGCAACGCCATGCCATGGTGTCATCCACAGCTCATTTTGAATCAAGCGAATCCCTAATTTTTTAGAACCGCAAATTTGTGGATGAATGGATAGACGAATAGAGTCCGGGAAATGTTCTGCAATTAAGGCACTCCAGGCATTACTGCGTCGGATTAACTCATATGCTTTTTCTCGGGATTCTTTTTGCAGTACGGTACGACTTTTCGTCTGTTTTTGGTGTATGGAATCTTCAAATAAAAAGCGGGTTATGCCGCGGTACATGCGATTTGCTTCGCGCTCCTCAAGACTTGCGGATGCTTTTGCCCCGCTACGCACCGTATGTTTGATGCTCGCTAATGAATGGGCATAATTATCGATGAGTGCATCACGCATTTGTGCAAAGGTGAGTGGAGCATAATAATGATCCAGATTAAACGTGGTTAGGTCTATAAAACTCATTTCATCGATTAGCTTATTGATCTGAGTTTGATAAGCAGTGACATGGGACTCCTTCATACCGACAACATCACTAAAAACTCGGCCATCGGAGCATAAAATAATTTTGATACCCGGGGCATAGTATTGTTTGACGCGCTGGCAAAGGGCGCCTAGAAAACGCAGCGCCAGTCGTTCCGCATAGTCAGGTAAATAGCCTAAAACCTTTTCCAGGTTGGGTGACTTTCCGGGAAACGCGGGCAGCACACAAGAGACTGGCTTATTTGCTGCAATCGCGGCACATATAAGTGGTAAATGTATGTGCGCGCATTGAGGGCAATTGGTTTCCTTGCAACGGGCAGCGTCGGGTGGCATTCGGCGATAGAGCATTATTTCTGCCAGTATTTTTTTTGCTTTATCAACTGTGGTTGAAGAATGAGATCGCAGCGGGTTACTGGTCAAATGATTGATATTATTTAAATGCAAATGATTATTATTCATATTTTCCTCCTGAAAATAAAAAATACAAGCATGCATTCCATAAGTAAAATAAACTATGTCGATGGTTGTGATAAGGATTGTTTATGTCTTTGATGCTAGATGATGTTAAATATTTTATTAAAGTGAGCGAAACGCTCAATATTACTCGCGCCTCTGAGATTATAGGTATCTCACAGCCCGCACTAAGCTATGCGGTGAAGAGATTAGAATCGGAGCTGGGCGGACAATTGATTATCCGCTTAAAAAATGGTGTGCAGTTAACCAAGTTAGGGGAAGAATTTCAACAACGTGCACGCCGATTAGTATATGAATGGGAGGAAGCACGAAATTTAGCGATTTCGGAGTGGGGTCTCATTCAAGGAAGTTACACCATTGCCGCTCACCCCTCTGTTGCACTTTATACCTTTGAGCATTTTATACCGCAATTGCAATTGGAATTTCCTAAACTTGATTTTCGATTGGTACATGGTCTTTCGCGGGAGATGACGGAAAAAGTAATCAGTTGGGAAGCGGATTTTGGTATCGTCGTCAATCCAATCAAGCACCCTGATTTGGTGATAAACCATTTATACGAAGATGAAGTTACTCTATTTCATACCGAAAAAGCCTATAAAAAGCTGATTTACGATCCGAATTTGGCCCAATCACAATACATTCTTAAGCGTCTCATGCACAAAAGTGATTTTAAGGGGGATATCAATTCTGCGAATCTAGAGCTTATAGCCAAATTAGCCTCATTAGGCGTAGGGTATGGCTTGCTTCCAAGTCGCATTGCCTCGCAATACCCGCAACTTAAAAAATTACAAAATGCCCCGCTTCTTATCGATGAAATTTGTTTAATCTATCGCCCCGATAAACATAAAAACACCATGAGTAAAAAAATCATAGAGACTATTAAAAGCGCGTTACGGGCACCATTGGCATAGCGTATAAATTATCAAAATCCTCTGCCTGAGGTGTGGTGATGATTAGATTTTTGGTTTCTAAAAAAAGGCTCATACTAATAGCTCATAAATGTTGAATATTATGTTCTGAAAAGTCTTTTAAAAACTAGTTCAAACATATAAATAATTAATGGGATTATTGTGATTTCCCCCGTAAATCAATTTCCCAAATATCGGTAACCACATCATTTTCGACAATATAAAATTTATCGTAAAGATTAATGGTTGGATCGCAATGAGGGACAATCATTTCTAAAACCGTGCCATTTTTTGGGAGTTCATAATTGTTCTCTGCAGTTATTTTTCCATGCTCATCCCCGAAGCCTCCCCAATCGTAATGCAAGCCTTGGTGGCTAATAATCCGGGGTTTAGTCTGAATATCAACGTAAATGGATTTGGTGCCACTATCCACCGTGACGTGTTCTTTTCTATTGCTGCTAATCACTGTAGTTAAAAGCGTCATTGCGGGTTTAAATGTAGTGAATGAACTACTTTCTGTTTTTGAGCCGATGGCTCCATATTCAACATCCATAACCGTGTACGATCCGGGTTGAATTTCTGTGATTGCTGAGGCATCAACATCGATGTCATAAGTGCCTGTTCCGGTCCCGGTTAAAATATCGCAGGGTATTCCGGATTCTTTCAGTTGTCTGACTACCGAACTCGCCATCTCCATTACGGTCAAGGAGCGCTTTTTTCGCTCCTCAAAGGAAAAAATATGTTGAAGATTGCCTGCATAACATTGAATCCCTTTCAGGTTAAGCCATGGGAATTGCATGATTTTTTTTGCAAAATTTAAGGCGATTTGGGGTTTTATACCGGTTCTGCCTAGACCTGGATCCAAGTCTATAAGAACATTAATTTTAGTTTGAATGGATTGTCCTGCTGTATTTAAATCATAGAGATTTTTTTCGTTATCAACGACAACCAATGTTTCCGGTGCGTCTGCAAAACATGCCATGAGACGGTTAATTTTAGTAGGGGTGACCACAGGCGATGTGATTAGAATGTTTTTTATTCCTGCATGAATAAGGCCCTCTGCTTCCGATACTTTGGCTGCACTAATACCAATTGCTCCATATTTCATTTGTAATTTTGCCAGTTGTGAACACTTATGTGTTTTAACATGGGGACGAATATTAACTTGAGTATCTTGCCCATGCTGGCGCATCACCTTTAGATTAAATTCTAATGCGTTTTTTTCAATAACCAAACAGGGTGTGTCCAGGTCAGTTTTGTGAATTTGATGCCCGTTTTTTGGCATAATATCTCTTTAATATGTTTTGGTTTTAGATAATTAATTTGAATACAAAAGGATTAAGCTTTAAAAATGATAATTGAGGCCCCCACGAATAATCGCTCCGAACGACTTCCCGCTCCAATCATAGATATTTCCGAAGTTCGTCATTCCACTAAAACTTTGGCGGTTGAGGTTGAAATATAGGCATTCGATTTTAGCCGACCAGCTTTGCTTGAACAAATATTCCATACCACCGCCCATTGTATATCCCCAAACAAAACTATCTTTTTTTGCATAAAGAGTACCACCACCACAGGGCGCAATGTTGCAGTCATCAACCACTCGTTCGCTATAATTAACCCCGATTACTCCGGCGGTTGCAAATAATAGGTATTGATCAAGATCAATTCCTAAGCGCGCACGAAATGTCGTATAAAAATCGCTGCTGCTTTTACCCACGGTATCGAAACCCGGGGAACTGGGTTGGGCACCCCGGCCTTTCATATTAAGATAACCGAGCTCTATTTCTGGTCCAAAAACGAAGTGCTGCCAAAGCGCGCTGTATCCCAATACGGCTCCAACATTTAAACCGGATTCAGAGTAATCCCATTCCTCAAGGTCTGCATTATATCCAAAGGCGGCGGTTTTATCGCTGCTGCGGCCAAGTTGCCCTCCTAAAATCAAACCTGAATGAATTCCTGCCCAATGATGCAGTGAAGATTCCTTAGCCGCTATTGGTGACAAAGAATATGCACAAGCACTGAATGCATAAAAAACTACATAAACCGTAAAAAGAGTGATTCTCATTGGACCAAAATCCTTCCGCTGGTTAGATTGCCGCTGGCTGAATATCCGTTACTTAAGTGAACAGACAGCGCCCCTGGATTACCCCCGGTTACCGTGGCTGTGAAGCTCACGGGTCGATTATTAACCCTTGTGGTTCCTCGCAACTGGGCACTGTTTCCGTTAAAGGTAAGTGCTGTGACGACGGGATTGTCAAAATGCACGTGCGCGCCAGGGTCATTAAAAAACATATCAGCCACAATCTGGTTTCGGGAGTTGTACGTGGCTTTGAGATTAAACATAATTAAGCCTCCTGAAATTGTACCACTACCTGTTACATTGGTGCCGTTCAGTTTCGTAAGATTGAACTGCACTTGTGTGGGTAGATAGGAGACTGAATATTGCGTCGGAGTTACTCCCTTAAAGAGAATTTGATTAAACCTGCCGCCAATCGATGGTGAGGTAAGAACCGTATAAGTTTTAAGTGGCGCATTGGCATTTAAGGCAATTTCCAACGTACCCGCTAATGATGCAGTTCCGATTACGGAAATTAAAGAATTTCCGCCACTAGCATTGATCTCAGTATGAATTACTCCGGAGTTTGTGAGGTTACCGGCGATTGTTGCATTGCCAGAAAGCGTGCCTCCTGTACCAATGAGCGCATTCCCGATTACACTACCATTTAAAAGGAGTGTCCCGCCATTAACCGTTGTATTTCCCGAGTAGGTATTTGCTCCATTGAGGTTTAATGTCCCACTCCCAAGTTTTTTTAGCCCGCCACTGGTGTTGGGTCCATTCGTTTGATCCCCTTCAATAGGTGTTGCGATGCTTAATGCATTACTGAGATTAAAGATAATCGTTCCTTGCTCACGGATAAAGATATCTTGACCCAAAGCAGCCCCATTACCTGCCGCAATATAGCCAGGATCCGCAGCATTCGTTGAGCTGCCACCAATGCCGGCGATTGCGCTATTGCCGGAAATTTGCTGGGCATTGACAATGGTAAGGGTGCTATCACTTTGAATGTAAATTGCGCCTCCTAGCCCGGAACCACCGCCGCCACCGCCGTTACTATTCGGATCGGAACCGCCATTACCGCCACCAGCACCGAACCCACCACCGCCGTTACCACCGATAACCGCGCCGCCACCGCCTGCGCCGAATCCGCCTTCTCCACCAGTGCTGCCAACTCCACCACCACCACCGCCGCCAAGGATCCCGCCAGTACCTCCTGAATAATTGGAACCACCGCCACCTCCGGCAGCACCTATACCCGTTCCGCCAGGAAAACCGGTCTCTGAGGCGCAACCACCGCCGCCGCCGCCACCAAATAATAAATCAGTGCCTATACCATTTCCGCCATTTCCAGGTATTCCACTTCCCCCAGAGCCTGTTGCTGAGAAACCGTCTTGGCTATCACCTGCACCACCTCCTCCATTACCACCGGATTCAGCACCGCCCATAAAGGCGCCAGTAGGGCTTGCATTACCGCCCGAGCCGCCGGGAACGATGGAATTAATGCCAGCACCGGCACCCCCACCACCAAAAAAAATTCCATTGCTACCATTAACGGAGGTGTTGGAGCCTCCAGGTCCGCCATTGCTATGACCGCCACCACCACCGCCGGTGGAGACTACTGTTAGCGCATTGCCACCGGCTCCACCCCCAAAACCACCGCCTCCACCACCGCCAGCATTGCCATTATTATCAGCGGCACCACCATCACCACCACGAGCACTATTATTGAGTAGGCTTGAGGTGGTTAGGGTGAGTTCTGAGCCGCCATGAAGATAAAGCGCGCCGCCGCCGCCCACACCGCCACCCCCACCGGAATAGCCGTTACCACCATTTCCACCTTGGGAGAGTGCATTTTGGATTTTAACATTCTGAATAACAACGGTTCCTGAGGCGATTTGAAATGCCTGATAATTATTTGCACCGTTGATGGTAATACTTGCGCCGTTAATGGTGTAACTTTTAGTAATTGCAGGCAGTGATGCGGTTAAGGTAAGGATTTGTCCTGCAATTGAACTGCAATCAATTATATCGCCATCATCCGCATTGAGAAGCCAATAGGGTAGGGTTCCAATCGTGGTGGCATTAGTGGAGGTGCTATTGACAGTACGCGTAAGCGCCGCAACCTTGCTCGCTGAGAAAAGAAAAATCAGCATGCTCAGCATTTTGAAAATAGAGTACATAAAAATCGCTTCCTTTCGAAAATTAACCATTCATTCTATTGGGTTATGATAGGGAATGCTAGAAGTCTCGTATTACGAGTGGTGACATTTTGGTGAGATAATTTTTGCAATGCGAGCCCCAGTTGCCTGGGGCCTAAGATAATCAATCCTGATTTTCTCTAGCAAAGGCGATAACCTTAGCCAGGTAGATCTATAGAATGAATTGATTTTTCAATTTGATCAATTTTATGAGCAGAATCTGTTTTAAAAAATAAAAAATTTCCTGTTACGGCCTTATTTACCAGTCCTGCCACCAGGTAGATAACGCCCATGCCCGCAACCGCGAGTGCTAAATTACCCAATATTTGTTTCCAGCCGCGATGCTGTTCTAACACAGGCCGAGCCTTGTTTATGGCGTCTAGAGATTCACGCTTAAAGGTATTGAGATCAATTGTCTGGTTTATGAGTCTGTAATAGTTGCTACTTAAAGTGTCCAGTAACTCCGCAGCGCAGGAAGAAGTTTTCTGATATATGAACGAGTTTTTGGTAGATGATAGGTGATAATCTTTATCATCGAGCTCTTTTGCTTTGATACTAAATTTTTCTAATTGATCTAAAAATAAATTATGTTGCGGTTCGCGACTTCGTGAATAAAAAACCTTGTAATCTCCACAGGAATCCGATCCCTTGCCAAGCTGACTATCAAGATTGTAAATATGGCTTAATGTTTCGTCATTAGAATCATGTCCATGCACAAAATTTACTTTATATCCTAAATGGTGCACAGGCCTTTGTAGTTGAGCATAATTTCGATTCCACATTATGAATTCAAATGCAGACTTTTCTGAGGGTACGCAAAAATTAGGCTCATAATAAAATTTTTTTATAATCTCGCGGTCATACAGTGTATGTACCGTCTTTGCTTGAACGTATTGTTGAAATTGACTATTGATTTGATCAATCGTAGCAGCGAGTTTTTGAGCAGTTGCATCGTTATAGTCCACACCTAATTTTTTTGCCAGGTCGGCAATGGTGTTCAACCCGATTCCGGCGTGACTGTAAAGTGTGATTGTTTGTTTATCCTCACTTAAGGAGTAGGATAAGGCTCGTAAATTGGCCTGATAGCTGGTTTGAACGATGGATTCGATTTCCGTTCTGTCGACAAGATCGCGCTCTAAAAGGCTATTAAGATTTTCCATAGAACGCACATGTAGCCTTAGCAATGTTTCTGATCTAAACGGCTTTTCTTTCTCATACGCTTCAATAAACTCGATACTGTGATTTGAAATTAGGATCTCGAAAGGAATCTTATGTTCATGTAATTTTTGCAAAATTTTAAGGGTAAAGTAATCATTATTGCCGCGATCAGCAAGCTCATCACCGAGCAGTCTTATCAAACAATCGTTACGAGGAAAATGTATTTTCGATAAATATTGATTAAACTGATTTAAATCATCTCGGGTTAGATCATCTGTATGCTTTTCATATAGGGTAACCAATTGTTCGTACTCGCTGTGATCAAGATTGGTCGCTATGCCGTGTTTAAAAAGCATAAACAATAAATTAATTGCATTGCCATGAAGATCTCCTCTTGTGATTTGACTGTGCTCATTTCCAAGACTGAAGACATCAATTTTAGGTAAACTCTTTATTCTCACCGTTTCCAAAATTAATTTTTGCTGCATAAAGATACCTTACATTGGGTCAGATACCTCATTATACCTTTATTTTATTAAGTGATTATTATGAACAAAAAACAGGTGCGATGTTTCCACATAAGTAATAGTAATCTCATGGTTTACTTTAAACCCTCTAAGGCTATTGTCGTTTTTACAGGGGATGGGCAAGGCATATTCTATTTGGGATTTCAGTATTATGATTTTATTGGTCGCGAGCACATGAGCCTGTTGCACGTTCAATTTTCGCTTTATATTATTCCTTAATAGGCTAATTTTATCTAGGATTAAATAAAAAGCCCTATGGGCAGAAAATCACTGCATCGAATAATTTCTTAATAGTTTGTTAATCTTTATGCTCTAAGATATGTCTATTCAATCTAACGGTAGACAACATGCCTGCTTATCAACTTGAAACTTCAGTCGTTCTGTTCAATCACTCAGAGTATGGAACAAGATTATTATTTAAGGATGGAGTAGCCAATCCTCGTGACCAACTCGGTAAAAATGGTGTTACTATTCATCGGGGTTTGAGTGTCCTTTTTCACAAGAAGATTCGAATTGAAGCAGAGGTAACGGATGAATCAGGACGAGCTACGCGTCAAAAAATTTATATTAATCGCAATAGCTTGGTAAAATATTTAGGCGAGGAAGAACATAAAAATCTGAGCGATAATGAATTGGTAAACCACCTGCAGCGCAAATTAGCAGATGCAAATAAAGAAGAGGCAAGACCCGATTCAGAATTAAATCCAAACGAAAAAATGGTTGGCGGTTTGCGTCATGCCGGAAAATACAATCAAAGCCGGGTCAATCATTGGTTTGATCGTATTATCGATTACCTCAAGGGTTCATTTCTTAGTTGGCTTTACCAAAAAACAATTGTTGGCGTAAACGCGATAAAAGTCCGTTTCCTTTTTGTAGGTAAAGAATCTACTCTTTTGGAAGCCGGCGAAATGCTAGCAAAAAAACGCTTTCATGAAGCTTATCAAGAGGTTCCTGCTTACAAAAAGCATATTATTCGCTTCAATGGAGTACCTATATCAAAAACACGATTTTTTGAGATTCCAAAAACGACCAAAGATAATTACATTAAGTACCAGCAGTATGATTCCGATACTCATTTTAATGGTAAATATCCCGCAGTATATAAAAAAGATACGTCAACAGGAACTACCGGAAATCCAACAGAGTGGGTTCGTGGTGAAAAAGAGCTGGATATTGTAAAAAAATCTCTGACACTGGCAGCTAAAATTCAATTTGGCGGTAGGCGTTTAAGTTATATTAACGCATTTGCTCTAGGCCCCTGGGCGACGGGATTAACCACTTATGAACTCATGCGTGATACCGGCAGTGTATTTGCAACAGGTCCTGATAAAGAAAAAATTCTGGATAACTTAGTAAGTAATGCAAAATACGAACAACATCAACTGCAATTAGCAGTTGATTCATTTATGGCAAAACATCCTGAAATACATCCTGAAGCCAAAGAAATAATTATTGACTTAGTGAATACTACGTTAAAAGAAGTGTTAAAAAACCGTAGTACTTCTATAGATAAAGAATTTGCTTCGGCACTTTCTAGGCTTCAGCCACAAAATCTACGTTTAATCCAACGTTATAAATCTGCAATTAAAGCTATCGCTCAAAAACAAAATAACGAAAAACGCCAAGTGATCATCGCGGGATATCCTCCTTTCCTTAAAGATCTAACGGCTTATGCCAAAGAACAGGATTACAATTTTGCTGATTTTTCAGCTATTGGGGTTGTCGGTGGCCAGGCAATCTCTGAGGCAATGCGCGATCAACTAATATCCCATGGATTTAATCAAATCTATTCTTCGTATGGAGCTTCGGATCTTGATATAAATCTCGGTGTTGAGACCGAGTACGAGATTGATGTACGAAAGGCGATGGAACAACATCCACAAATTGCCAAAGAATTATTTGGTGCAAACAAAGGTTTGCCTATGGTTTTTCATTATGATCCCATGAATTATCATGTTGAATGTGATAATGAAGATAATCTATTATTTACGTGCACCCGAGAAGACCGCTCATCACCGCGTATTCGTTATGACCTGGGCGATAAGGGACGTGTTTATGCATCGAGTGATGTACAAGCAGTTCTAGCTAAATTTGGAATTTTCCAAAAGCCTAAAACAAATCTTCCCTTGATGTTTGTATGGGGACGAGATTCAACAGTAGTGTTTAATGGCGCAAACTTGGCATTTACAGAGTTAGAACGTGCAATAACTGATGATGAAACTTTAGAAAGAATTGTATTAAAGAAAGCATTTTACTCATATTACGATGCTGAAGGCGCAGAAAAATTGGAAATCTGGCTTGAGCTCAATGAGAATGAAGAGCTACCTGATGAAGAGCATTTAAAAGAATATTCTCACTCGGTTTTAAATAAATTAGTCAATTTAAACCAAGATTTCCACTACCAAGTAGATAAACTAGACGAGAACACCCCTTTACCGGTGGTGCGATTCTATAAACGTTATCAAAGTCCTATTAGTGAGGCAGGCGGTCATCGTAAACAAGTGTTAATCTTTCAACCCGGAGTTAATTTGGACAAAGATTATCAATTTCCTGGAGCCGACGCGTGTGTTGGCTATGCGCTCCCTAAATCAGGAGCGGTATTAAGCAACGATAATATAAACCCAAACGTTATTTAAATTACTTAGAGACGAGGGACCGTCGCTAGATCACTTGGTTAGGCTCATAACCTTTTGGTAATCCGAAAAATAGCTCGTGTCAGAAGTAGTAAGGCTGCTTAATTCGAAACTCACCTTATGTATTGTTTTCGCAAGAACATTTTACGAGCTATGGATAAGATGAGATAAAAGTACTCGATACGTTAAATAAGTGCCGACAATAAAAAAATAGATACCTGCAATCCAGAGTGCCACTAAGGGGTCCAATAATCCTCCGATGAAGATTAAGCCGATAATACAGAACTGGATGCTTAAAGCGGATATTAATGCCCTTGCTTTGGGTTGCTTGCTCATTTGATTAAATGGTTTTTATTCGTGATGGAAATCCGTTTATATCCATTATTCAGAGTAAAGTCACCAAAGTTTTGACAAATTATTTACAAGGCGAATTTTATGAAAATTAAATCAGCCAAAACTGAATAAATATTGATCAGATTTATGCTTAAGTGTATAATGCCCTTTTTGACATATATAGGATAACTTATGGCTCAGGCAAAATTAGAAGCAGATCTAAGAGACTCAGTACACCGATACGGAAAACAGATCTTCAGTGAAGCAGAGCAAATAAGAATCTTAAATTGCATGCTTGAAGATGCAAAGAGTAAGCTGGCACATGACAGTGATATATTCAAATTAATTACAGAAAATCAATTAAAATTAGCAGGTAATGTAAATTTACAAAATGCTATTATATTCATGAATGGTTTCGTTATTGCTTTAGAAGCCTTAGACCATAAAGGACAAACTGTTCGTTATTTAAAGGAGCATGGCTTTTATAGAATTTTATATCGAAATCCTCAGATCAAGGGCTTCGAATTACCGCCAAATGATGCCTTAAATAAGCTATTGAAAACCGGCATTATAGGTATTGTTGTATCAGCACTCATTACTCTTCTTTTTGCCGCTACAGCATTTGTTGCTGTTCCTTTTTGGCTTACAGCGATTACGACCGGATTATTTATTGGTGCATCGGCTTATTTGAGTGGAATTTTATATGGCGTCGTAAATGACCTTTTTGCAACACAATCCAATTTACCCTACTTTTTGTTAGGTCATCAGCCAGATCAATTGAGTTTGTTAAGAACGAACGACAAAGTAGTGCAGGGGATTGCATGGGGCATAGCTGCCACATTCGGTCCTGTTATAATTGCCACAGTCTTATTTACAATAACCGCAACCATCGCTGCTTTTTTCGTCCCAATAGCAACTTTTATAATGCCCATTATGATGATTGCGATGCCTCTAATTGCTGTAGGCGCAGAAATTTATGCACGCAAAAAAACGCGTAGCTATATAGACGAAATGAAAGACTTTACTTTCCTCGGTTCTAACTATTATCAACGAAGGGGTCTAAATTACATGAGCCCCACTCAACAAGAGCGTGCTGCCTATTTCGGTAATAATGATAGGAATACATTTGGATTTACTAAAGTACCTATCATCGGTCTTGGTGTATTAGTTGCTTTGATAGTATTAAGTGCCGTGAATAAGTTTTTACCTCCTTTTCTTTTAGCCTCTCCAATTATAGCAATAGCAATTCCAGCAGCCTTGGCCGCGCTTGCGAGTATCGCTTTACTTGCTGCAGCTGTGTATATGCATGTAAATCGTAATAAACAAATTGATAATCGTTATCGTCTAGAATTCTCTCGTGATGAGGTTGAGCCTAATTTATACCTCGATGAAGACATGACCTATGTGGAAACACTATTAAAAACATATAAACTACAAGAGCCAGGTGTTAATTTAGAGTCCACCGAACAAATAGGCACCAGCATAGATTTATTTGCTAAAAATTTGCCTAATAAACCTGAAATTGTAGAAACTAATTCTCAAGCGTTAGAAAAAGAGAAAAGTGTAACGGACGAATCAATGGCTAATACGGTTTAATGGACGCCACAAAATGTAGGGCATTTTAATCGGATTAAAGTAATAAAATTACTGCTCCACAATAAAATAATGATTAAGGTTACTTCGATCCTAAAGGGTTTGTTTGACCAACATTGCTAAATTAGCTGAGAGATCCGATTAAAATTTAACCTAGATTTAGATATAGTTTTTTATAGCGTTGCTTAAAAGCCTCAAACTAAACTTTCTAAATCTTTTAAGCTATTTACTTTATCTTTCCAATTGGGGATTCTTACCTGGATATACTTAAATTACTATACTGGTGAAGAAGCATTAAGGCTGTTAATTGATGGCTCAATCTGATTGTCAATTCATGTGCTAAATAGCCATAGGCCGTTAAAAATTCGTGTAGTAATTGCTTGTCACCTTGAATAAGGAAAGCACCTGGCCCAAGTAAGTCATACTCTGGCAGACCTAACATCGCGTCTCCAAAATCAATGAGTCCGCTGATATGCCAAATGCCATCAACTTGTTCAACTAAAAAATTCATCGGAGTAT
>JAFKHV010000071.1 GCA_017306715.1 Legionella sp.
GATTCCTGCACCGATGCCTGAAAAAAGTCCAAATTTTACAAATTGGATATGCTCCCCACGCCAGAGCACTGGATTGCTTTTAAAACCGTCAAATCGAAGAAAAACATATTTCATATGCCGCCACATTCAACTACTCCTTGTACTTGCAGAGTTTCTCACATTTCAAGTGTAGTTGAAGTTTTGAAGTCTGGCGTAATAATCAAGTGTTTGTTTATAAATTAATCATGAAGTGGATAGTTTATGTGTCTTTTCAATATAATCCTCAATCACCGTTAAAAGTATCTTTTCTTCTAAAGCCTTCGCCTTTTCTGATTTAATCACCCCATTGGTGATTATAGAAAAAACCACGGAGGTTGACCCGGGATTGATGATAAAACCGGAAAGGGATGAAACATCATGCATGGTACCGGTTTTTGCAAATACTTTCTTTTCTAACACTGTATTTTTAAATCGTCCTTGTAACGTCCCTGAGATTCCGCTTTGCGGTAATGAATTCATTAATCGGGGACGTAATTTTAAATCTTGATAGACCTGGGTTAACAAAGTTACTAACTGCGAGGGCGAGATTAAATTATATCGCGTCCCTTCTCCATCCACTAACTCCATTTTTTTGGGGTCTAATTGTGTCTGTTCCTGTATGATCTTCTTCAAAACATACATACCCTGTTTGTAACTACAATCGTGAGCAATATGGCAACCTAAAGTTCGCACTAAGGTATTTGCATAGAGATTATCTGATTGCTGCAACATATGCTTAATCATTTTATTTAATACAGCTGATTGCAATGAGGTGATGTATTGCACATCCTTAGGTGTTTTACCTTTTTTAATCGTTCCTTTAAGAGCAATTTCATTATTTTTCAGCGCTTCTTTTAAAATTTGTTGAGCATAAAATTCTGGATCAGGAATCGCTAACTCTATATTTCGTAAATTCTTACTTTGAGCTACGCATCCGGATAAAGTGATAGTATTACTCTCTTGCATATCTAAATGTAAACTGCAGCGATTTTGTTCCTCGTCTTTTGTTACCGTTTTGACTTCATTAATAAGTGTTAGGGCATCAAATTGTTTTTGCTTAACTTTTTCTTGAGAGGATTTAGGGATAATCTGCACCAGCTCACCAAGCTTTCCAGATTTAAGGCTGTAGGTTTCTTTATTTTCATTAATAATAACTGCAGAATCTGGGGCAGTATATCCCCAACCCAAATCATCATAGGAGTTACCATTTAAGTAAAACGGCGCGGGATAATGGCTGGAATCAAGGATAAGATCCCCATCGATTTTTTTTATCCCATGCTTGGGCAAATTGGCAATAAGCTCTCCTAAGTTTTTTGCAGTTAATGAAGGCGAGCCGCTAAATGTTAGGTAGTAATGACGATCCTTGCGTGATAAAGGTGTAATAAAACGGAAATCTTCAGGCAAAGCATACATTGCCGCAGCAGCGGTGAATAGTTTCACGCTACTGGCTGGTGTTAATAGTTTTTCTGCATTTCGACTATAAATGATTTCATTAGTTTGCAGATTTTTTATTAAAACTCCAACTGTAGCTGTAGGCAATTGCTGATCGATAAGTACATCGAGTTTATTAGCAAGGTTTTGTCCCCAGCTTAAGATACTGTAAAGTAAAAAACATGCCGCAACACAATAATGCACCAAAATCTCCTTAGTTACAGTTTAAGCCAATTAATGAATATATACGGGTTACACCGAATGGCCACTTATGATTGGATTTCCCATTTCTTCTTCAAATACCAAATTCCCTTGAGGAGATTTTTTAGTTAAATGTTGGGAAAGACATAATATTAGTATACTTACTGGAATTATACACAATGCATCAAAAGGGAAATGCAATATACCCATACCCCCAAAACTACCCATCCAGGATATTATGAGCATCAACCCCATGTATGCTACGAACCAAAAAATTACTCCGATCTCTGCGAAAAGGTTTTTTCGATGTGCCATCGTATAAATCAAGAAGCCTAAAAATAACGCCACATCCAATTTCCAGATAATTGCTAAACCACACCAATACAGCATAAGGTTACATAGAAAAAAAGCAAGGTGACAACAAAGAGTTGCTCCCCATAAGCGAAATGGGCGGGGCATTTCTGGTTGCAGGTAACGCATTGCCAGGAGACAAATTGGGCCGATGCTGTAGGATAAAATACTCGCTGAGGACAGAAATGCTACGAGCTTTTGCCAGCCTGGAAAAGGTAAAAATGAAAACATTCCTACTGCAAGGTTTGCATACAAAGTTATATAAGGAATGCCATGACGGTTGACTTTAAGAAACCACTGCGGAAGATGCTTGTTTTGCGCCATCCCGTAGAGTATACGCGAGGTAGCTGCGGTATAAACCAGAGAGGTACCAAAGGGTGAAAATGAAGCATCGATTAAAAGAAGCGTTGCAACAACCCCTAAACCAAGTAACAAAGCAAGCCCTACTAACGGTCCGCTATCTCCTGGATAGCTCAGATGGGACCACCCATGAATGAGATATTTTGCGGGTATTGCTGCAATAAAACTTAATTGCAATAAAAAATAGAGCAAAAAACCAATCATAACCGCGCCGAGGATGGCAATGGGAATGCTTCGCTGAGGATTACGAACTTCTCCTGCGAGAATTAAACCATTCTGAAATCCGGTAAAAGCAAAAATTACCCCACCTTCGGAGAGTGCCGCCAAAATTTTCATCCAGCTTTCTTGATTGTTGAGGGTTATTGACACGTTATTCATTGAGGGCGCAACATACAGGAAGGAGATAATCGCGATAGTAGGTAAAAGAAATTTAATGATACTGGCATATTTATTACACTCAGCCAGAAACTTAATACCATAAGAGTTTAGAATCACCACCAACAGCATAATGAATACTGCGGCAATATATCCATAAGACGAAAGCTGTAGGCCAATGGAATTTCCGATGACTAAAATTGGAAAAAAGTGGCTGGCATATTGCAAAATGGCTTGAATTTCAATAGGAGTCATCACCACATAAGATAACCACGAGGTCCAGGCAAAAAGAAAGCCCACTGCGCGGCCATGAGTAAATGTAGGATAATTAGACATTCCTCCGGATACTGGAAACATGGTTCCAAGTTCACATAGGGGCAATGCAATAATGAGCATGAATACCGTAGCTATAACCCAGGATATTAGTGCGTTACTTCCAGCGATTTGAGCGCTTATATAAGGACTAAAAAGCCATCCTGAACCAACCATTCCCCCTGCCGCCGCTATAAGCACATTGGTTGTGGTAATATCACGTCTCAGCATATAAATCCCTTTATGAGGTCAATCTTGGAAATGATACCATTTTATGCTTTCCTGTCTATATGGATAGAAAAGCATAGGAATAGACTGGATTATTAGATGGGCAAATTGAATTATAAGCGGGCTTTTATTGGGTCTCTTTTTCTTCGACTTTGGCGCTTTTTAGCTCATCGAGGATCTTCTTCGCCAATTTGTTTCCTTCAGTAATCTCATCCTCAGACATTTTCGCTTGTAATGATTTTAATTGTTTTATTGCTTCTGGGTTTTTGGCTTCAGCCGCGAGTTTATACCAGGCATAAGCAGTAAGGCGATCCTCTTTAATTCCCAGACCAGCTAGATACATATAGGCAAGCTTAGCTTGGCCTGTGGGATTTCCTTGCTGAGCAGATTTAGTAAACCAAAAGGCTGCTTGCTCATAATCTTTATCAATGCCTGTACCTGTGAGTAATAATTGTCCCAGCTCTACCTGAGCATCCGTATCACCACCTTGTGCTGCGACCTGATACCAATAAGCAGCCTTTTGTGCATCAGCCTCAACACCGTAGCCTTTGAGATAATAATAGGCCAGATAAGTTGCAGCCTTCATATGTCCTTGATTGGCAGCCTGGGCAAACCAATAATACGCCGCCTTATCATCAGCGACTACGCCAGGCTCCTGACCTGTGTATAACAATCCCAGACTATAGGCTGCTTTAGCATCGCCCTGCTCAGCCGCTTTTTGATACCAATTGAGCGCTTTATTGATATTTTTTTCGGTGCCGATGCCCATAATATAATTGTAGGCGAGGTTGACTTGAGCTTTTGCATACCCCTGTTGTGCCGATTTAGTAAACCATTTTAGTGCCATCTTATGATCGACTTTTACCCCATCTCCTGTCGAATACATCAATCCCAGATTTCGCTGTGCAATCGGATTACCTTGATTTGCTGCTTTGGTATACCAAGCAAATGCCTTTTTAAAATCCTGAGGTACACCTTCCCCTAGGTCATAAAGAAATCCTAGGCTTAATTCAGCTAATGCGTTATTTTTTTCTGCTGACTTTTGATACCAGTTCATAGCCTGAGCATCATCTTTAGTGACCCCCTGGCCATACTGATACATTTGTCCAATCAGGTACATTGCCTCAGCATTACCATCACGGGCAGCTTGCATAAGGTGAGGATATGCAGTGGTATAATCGCCATTTTGATATGCGGAAAAGCCCACAATCTCATCTGCAAAAACTTGAGGTGCAATCAGTAGTGCTGCTGCAAGGATAAAACCGCGCATGCTGACTCCGTTCATTTGTCCTTATTTCAAATAGTAGAATATGGAGCCAACAAAGCAAGTTATTGATCAATTGCCTGGGTTTATTTACCTGCAAGCATCATGTTGCTGATTAACACTGAGCCGCAGCGCATCGCGATATTTGGATTAATGTCCGCACCAATAGCAACAATATTTTGAAACATTTCCCGAAGATTTCCGGCAATCGTTATCTCATCGACTGGAAACTGGATTTCTCCATGCTCTACCCAAAAACCACTGGCTCCACGTGAGTAATCTCCGGTGACAATATTTACGCCTTGTCCCATTAATTCGGTTATTAATAAACCTTTGCCCATACGTTTTAACAACTCCTCAAGGCCCTCGGCATTGGCATCAATCGTGAGATTATGAACGCCATCACTATTGGCTGTTGTCTGCAAACCCATACGACGGGCAGAGTAACTGCCCAATACATAGTGTTGAACGATACCATTTTGAACAAAATGGTTGTTACGTGTAGGTACGCCTTCACCATCGAATGGCGCGCTTCCCAAAGCACCCGGTAGATGGGGTTGTTCGTATACAGATACAAACTCAGGAAAGATTTGTTGTCCTGCGGAGTCTATTAAAAAACTATTTTTCCGATATAAATTCGAGCCACTAATAGCACTAATAAAATTGCTAAATAAGCCATTAGACACGCGCGAAGAGAAGATCACCGGTGTCATTTGGGTTTCGACTTGACACGCATCCAATCGACTTAATGCCCGTTTTACTGCCTGCTCTGCAACAATTTTCGGATCGAGTAAATCCTTAGCATTTCGCGCATTGGTATAATCATAGTCTCGTTGCATCTCCTCTCCTGTTGTGGCGATGAGTGAGCAACTAAAACCGTGGCGTGTACTATGAATAATCCCTCTACCCCCTTTAGTATTTACAAAGCCGTGATGGGATTCATAGGATGAAACATTTACCCCATCGGAGTTAGTGATTCTTTGATCAAGCCCCAGCGCATGGTTTTCACACTTTAGAGCTAAATCAATCGCATCTTTCGGGTTGAGGTCCCATGGGTGGTAGAGATCTAGATCAGCATGCTGTTGGCTCATTAAATCGCTTTCTGGCAAACCAAAACATAGATCTTCGGTGCTCACTTTTGCGATATCACAAGCAGCTTTAACCATAGCTTCCAATGCAGGCAATGATGTATCTGTAGAACTGGCTGTGCCTTTTTTGTGGCCCATGTAGACCGTTAAGCCAATACCTTTATCTTCATTAAAGGTAACGGTTTCAACAGCCCCCATCCGCACATCTACTGAAAATCCGCGATCATTATTTACCGCAACATGAGCATCGGTTGCGCCAACTTTCTGGGCCAGATCGATTACCGTATCCATTAAACGATTTAACTCAGCTGTTGACTTCTGTACTTCACTATTGCTATGGTGCTTTGTAATTTGCATAGAGATTCCGTGGTAATGAATATCCACATAAGGATACAATAACATGTCTGCGCAAGCCAATGTTCGCCCTGTAAACAGAAGATTATTTTTCTTAATTTTTTTTGCAGGTTTGTTTTTATCGTTTAAAGTGCTTAGCGCAGGTTGGCAACGATTAGATTCAGGAATCGAATATCAAGATCTTGCAGGTAGATTACTCACGCCCTGGTCGCATATTCATGTTTTTCGCATTGATTTAACCAAAACAAAATTATCCATCGTAAGCGCACGCCGCTTATCTCAAAGAAATGCCTCTGCGGACCAGTTTGGTGAGCACAGTGGGGCCTTAATCAGCATAAATGGTGGTTTTTTTGACCGGAAATTTAATCCACTAGGGCTTCGAATTAATGATTACAAAGAAGAAAATCCAATAAAATCGATTAGTTGGTGGGGTATTTTTTATGTTAAAAATCAAAGACCTCACATTTCTAGCCAAAATAAATTCCATTACGACCCGGCAATTTCTTTTGCAATGCAAAGCGGACCTCGCCTACTTATTAATGGCAAAATTCCTTCACTTAAAGCGGGTGATGCTGAGCGCTCTGCCTTAGGAATTACAGATAAAGGAAAAGTAATCATTCTGGTGACCAGTAATGCACCCATGTCGACCCATCGTTTAGCGCGCCTTATGAAATCGCCTCCCTTATCGTGTAACAATGCTCTAAATTTGGACGGCGGTAGTTCCAGCCAACTTTATGCCCATATTGGTAATTTCCTATTAAACGTACATAGTTTTTCAAACGTTAGTGATGCAATCGTGGTAAAAAAAATATAAAATCACAAATTATGCTTTGATACCCTTCATTGTAATCATTTGCTTTTAAACGGGTATTTTAAAAAAGTCACAAACCCACAACTTATCCACAATATACCCCCAATTTGTTCTCTTGACCCCAATGCAAAAACACATTATCTTGTTATGTCTATCCTAAAAAGACCCTATATATTGGGTTTTCTGCTATAATCTAGGGTATAGTGAATAGAATTCGTTCGGCTGCAAAAAAATAACAACATACTACGTGGAGGAAAAATGTCCGCAATACTTGACCCGGTAAATGATGTGCCGCATACAAGTCAACTGGAATTGACAAATAATGCTCCTGGTGTGCTAAAAACGATCAAACGTAATGGAACAGTAGTAGATTACGATGATACAAAAATTAAAGTAGCCATTACGAAAGCATTTATTGCAGAGGAAGGCGGTAAAGCCCCTGCTTCCGATCGTGTCCATCAACTCGTTGAAGAGCTTACCCGTCAAGTATCTCAGACTTTTAAACGTCGTATGCCTACCGGGGGCTCAGTTCATATCGAAGATATCCAGGATCAGGTTGAACTTGCTTTAATGCGAGGCGGTCATCAAAAAGTGGCACGAGCTTATGTATTATACAGAGAGCAACACCGTCTGGCACGTCAAGAGACCTTAAAACAGGCTCAAGATAATAAAATGTTACTTATCACCATGCCCAATGGCGAACTTCGCCCGTTGGATATGCAGCGTGTAAATACAATCGTTGAAGAATCCTGCCGTAATCTGGAGCACGTAAGCCAAGAACCTGTTATTAAAGATGCATTACGAAATCTATTTAACGAAGCAAAGCTTGAAGACGTACATAAAGCACTCATTATGGCAGCCAGAGCGCTTATTGAAAATGAACCTAATTATACTTATGTAAGCGCACGACTATTATTAGATAATTTACGCATGGAAGCTTTAAATAAGCTAAAAATGCAAGAAAGTGCTACTTTTGATGAAATGGCTACCCTCTACCCTGCTTATTTTAAAGCCTATGTTCAGCATGGTATTCGTCAAGGGATCCTTGATGTTAAGCTCGCCGATTTTGATTTAGAGCAGCTCGGTAAAGCTCTGCTTCCAGAGCGCGATATGCAATTCACTTACTTAAGTTTGCAAACATTATACGATCGCTACTTCATACATGATCAGGGCATACGCTATGAGCTACCGCAAGCATTCTTTATGCGTGTAGCGATGGGATTGGCTTTACGCGAAGAGCAAAAAGAAGCAAAAGCAATAGACTTTTATAAGCTATTATCTTCTTTTGATTACATGTCCTCCACCCCGACATTATTTAACTCCGGTACGATTCGCCCGCAGTTATCCAGTTGTTATCTAACTACCGTTCCTGACCATTTAGATGGTATTTACAGTGCGATAAAAGACAATGCACTGTTATCTAAATTTGCTGGTGGTTTAGGTAATGATTGGACTCCAGTACGCGCAATGGGATCACATATAAAAGGTACTAATGGTAAATCTCAAGGCGTGGTTCCCTTTTTAAACGTTGCGGATGCCACTGCAGTCGCCGTGAACCAAGGGGGGAAACGTAAAGGGGCTGTTTGTGCCTACCTTGAATGTTGGCATAAAGATGTTGAAGAATTTCTTGAGTTACGAAAAAACACTGGTGATGATCGCCGCCGTACTCATGATATGAATACGGCTTTATGGGTACCTGACTTATTCATGATGCGTGTCCGCGAAAATGGGGACTGGACACTTTTTTCACCGGATGAAGTTCCTGGACTGCATGATTGTTACGGTAAAGAATTTGAAAAACTTTATACCGAATATGAAGCTAAAGCACGTGCAGGGCAAATAAAAAACGCGAAAATGCTCTCTGCAGTGAAGTTATGGCGTAAAATGTTGTCCATGCTGTTTGAAACAGGTCATCCATGGCTTACCTTTAAAGATCCTTGTAATTTACGCTCGCCACAGCAACATGCAGGGGTTGTGCACAGCTCCAACTTATGCACTGAAATTACCTTAAATACCTCAGAAAAAGAAATTGCTGTGTGTAATTTGGGTAGCGTTAATCTTCCTGCACACATTGTTAACGGTCATCTGGATCGAGATAAATTAAAGCAAACGGTTAAAACTGCGATTCGTATGCTGGACAATGTTATCGATATCAATTTTTACTCAGTACCTCAGGCACGCAATTCCAATTTAAAACATCGCCCCATTGGTCTAGGTTTGATGGGATTCCAAGATGCACTTTACGAATTGAAAATTGATTATGCTTCCCCGGCTGCAATTGATTTTGCTGATGAGTCTATGGAATTAATTAGCTATTACGCTATTGAAGCTTCCTGTGATTTAGCTAAAGAACGAGGTAGTTATTCAAGCTACGAAGGCTCTTTGTGGAGTAAAGGAATATTACCTATTGATTCCATTAACTTATTACAACAAGCACGTAATCAATATTTGGAGCAGGATCGCTCCCAAAAAATGGATTGGGAAAATCTTCGCATCAAAGTGCGTACTCAAGGAATGCGTAACTCGAATGTGATGGCTATAGCCCCTACTGCGACTATTTCTAATATTTGTGGTGTGTCTCAATCCATTGAACCCACTTATCAGAATCTTTATGTCAAATCCAATTTGTCTGGAGAATTCACCGTAATTAATCCCTACTTGGTTAAGGAATTAAAATCCTTAAATATTTGGGATGAGGTGATGGTTAACGACCTAAAATATTTTAATGGTAGTGTGCAACCCATTAGCCGCATTCCTGCTGAATTAAAAAACCGTTATGCCACCTCTTTTGAAATTGACCCAATTTGGCTCGTTGATGCTGCTTCCCGCAGACAAAAATGGATTGATCAGGCTCAGTCTTTAAATGTTTATATGGCGCAACCATCAGGTAAAAAATTAGACCAGTTATACATGCATGCATGGATACGTGGCCTTAAGACTACATATTATTTGCGTAGCCTTGGTGCAACTAATGCAGAAAAATCCACCATTACCGATGGGGCTTTAAACGCTGTGAAAATCAATGATGAGCCTAAAGTATGTTCCATACTGGACCCTGATTGCGAAGCATGCCAATAAATTGGAGATAAGAATGAATAATTTAATGATCGAAGAAAGAAATCTGACTGGTGCTACAGGTTATGAATCTTTAGAAATGGGTGCCGCTCGTATTCAGGTTGATGATAAGCAAATCATTAATTGTCGGGCAGATCTCAACCAATTGGTTCCGTTTAAATACCGATGGGCTTGGGATAAATACTTATCTGCTTGCGCCAACCACTGGATGCCCAATGAGATCAACATGAGTGCTGATGTTGCTTTGTGGAAAGATCCGAATGGTTTGTCAGCTGATGAACGTTTAATTATTAAACGTAACTTGGGCTTTTTTTCTACTGCAGATTCATTAGTGGCGAATAATTTGGTACTTGCGGTATATCGCCATATTACGAACCCTGAATGCCGTCAATATTTGTTACGCCAGGCCTTTGAGGAAGCTTTACATACCCATGCTTATCAATACATTATTGAAAGCCTAGGATTGGATGAGGCTGAAGTATTCAATATGTATCGTGAAATTCCCTCAGTCGCCACAAAAGCATCTTGGGCATTACCGTTTACTCAAAGTTTAGGGGATGAAACGTTCCATACAGGTACTGTAGAAAACGATCAACGGTTATTACGCGATCTCATCGCCTTTTATGTCATATTTGAAGGAATATTTTTCTATGTAGGCTTTACTCAAATATTGTCTATGGGACGTAGAAATAAAATGGTCGGTACTTCAGAGCAATTCCAATATATTTTGCGTGATGAATCGATGCATATGAATTTTGGTATTGATGTGATTAACCAAATTAAAATAGAAAATCCTCATTTATGGACCCCCGAATTTAAAGAAGAAATAATTCAGCTTATTCGCCAGGGGGTTGAACTAGAGTATCAATATGCTAAAGACACCATGCCTCATGGTATATTGGGAATGAATGCAGAAATGTTTGAAGAGTATTTACATTTCATCGCTAATCGCAGGCTCAGCCAGATAGGGCTTCCTGAGCAATATCCCGGTGCTGAGAACCCCTTTCCATGGATGAGTGAAATGCTTGATTTGAAAAAAGAGAAAAACTTTTTCGAAACTCGAGTAATTGAATATCAAGCAGGTGGTACTCTAAGTTGGGATTAAAAAAGGACACCAATCAGATTAACTAAAATTAATGTCATGTTCGGATTGATAAACAATTTGAACATGATAATCTGATTGTTATTTAAAATTACTAAGGGGATTTTATAATGGCTAAAAAACAAAATAAGGATGAAACAAACCATTGTTTTCTTTTAAGTTGTATAGTCGGCCTTGAAGTCACTGCCATCGCATCGCTCGGCTTGCTTACCTATGCGTTATATAGCATGAGCACAACCTCGGCTCTAGCGGTTGCGGCATTTACTCTAACAGCAAGTACTTTATCCACATTATTACCTTTTTTAGCAGTGGGTTTCTTAGCTGTTGCATTCATATTAGGTGGGTTAAGTTGCTGTCGAAATGATGAAGTCTCCTACAGCATCGGCATACCTCGCGGTCCTGTTCATCATCAGGGTATGTGGGCACAATCGGCTTACATACACGAACATCCAATGGGCCATAGCCACGGTCATGGGGATAATCATGGTCACGGAAATACGCACGGTCATGTCGAAACGAACCATCATGGACATATTTTCCAGGGAAATACCCATGGACACGGTAGTTTCTAAAACAATTAATCTAAAAACGTTATAACTACTTAGCTAATTCCAGTATTTATAACGTTCAAAGTCCTGCAATACGCTTACCCAACCTATTTAGACTACCATCCCATTGACCTGACTATCCCATAATTTTTTAAAATAGCCATTTTGAATAAGAATTAACTCTTCGAAAGAGCCTTCTTCAATAATTGTTCCGTGCTCCATAACCACAATACGATCCATATGGCGTATGGTAGACAAACGATGGGCAATAGCAATAACGGTTGCTTTATTCTCTTCCAGCATGGAATTAATGGACTGTTGTATCTCTTGCTCTGACAAACTATCTAAACTTGAAGTCGCCTCATCAAGAATAACAATCGCCGCATTTTTCAAAAAAGCACGGGCTATAGCTATACGTTGCCGTTGCCCGCCAGAAAGTTTCACTCCTCGCTCACCAACGAGCGTATCATATTGCTGAGGTAAACTTTCAATAAACTTATCAAGATTCGCCATTTTTGCTGCAGAGCGAATCTCATCGACAGTAGCCCCCTCTTTCGCATACCCAATATTCTCCCCAATGGTGCGATGAAAAAGCATAATGTCTTGAGGAATTAAAGAGATTTGCGCACGTAAGGAATCAGAATGAATTTTTGATATTGGGTAATCATCAATATAAATTTCTCCTGAATTTACATTAAAGTTTTTTAATAAAAGCGAAATTAGAGTCGATTTTCCTGCACCTGAGTGCCCTACTAACCCAATTTTTTCACCTGGTTTAATCTTTAAATTAAGTTCTGAAAAAATTACATTATGAGCGTCATAGGCAAAACCCACCTGCTCGAAGCTAATTTTACCCGCTTTTATTTTGATTGCTGTTGCATCCTTGGTATCTACTTTTTCTTGAGGTTGCTGCAGTAATGTAAACGAAGACTTGAAGTCCCCCATTTCTTTTAAGAACGTGCATAACGTACCCATTAGTGTCCACAAATCAAAGGAAATGGTTACGGAAGTTAGCATTACAAAAAGAAAATCACCGGTGGATATGGTTCCATGAATACGCAAATGGAGCATAAAAAGGAAAACACTAATCAGCATCACCCAATACAAAACCGAACCAACCAAATTAAATTTAAAATCGTACCGGTAGAGATCGACTTGACGTGCAACAAAATCTTTAGACATTAAATCATCAATACGATCATGCTCATGCTCTCTTTTTGCAAAATAGAATAAAGAAAAAATATTGGCGATATTGTCAGCGAATATCCCCATTACACGATGTTTACTTTCTGCAGCTTTATTTGAATATCGATTTAATTTTAACGCCATGGGTAACATTAAAATTAAAACAAGAACAGTCCAGCCAAGCATGAACCAAAAAACGGTTACATTAACCAGAAGAAGGACAAAAATTGAGACTAACACCACACAGAAGTGCTTACCGACAATATGATGAATATTCGAAAAAACGCTATCATAACCATCTAATATACCTTTTAAGCGGCTGACTACCGTACCACCGGGTGTATTTTGAAAAAAAGTAAAGGAATGATGTTGAATATAATCATAAGCCATGGAGAGCAACCGTTGGCGCGCATAAGGCTCAGCTTTCCATTCGGCATAATCACTTAACCGCCAAAATAGATCCAGGGTAATTTGCGCCGTGATAAATAAAAGGATAGGCCAAAGCAGAGAACCATAATTTTGAATATGTTCCTGAGAAAAGGCATCAATTAACAATTTAAACGAATAATTATTTGCAAAGACATAAAAAGCAGTAAAAATCGGCGCTTGCAACATGAGTGCATACCACCACCGATAAGGTTTAATCACTTGCCAAAGAAAAGACCAAGGTGAAGAGAAATTTGAATTTACAGCCGTGCCCATAGCATACTCCGTAAAACAGGGTCAGCCTAGTATAACATAGCAAGAAATTCGAATCCTAAGAGTTGTCATTTAAACTAGTTAAAGGTAGACTTACCCACCACGTCCCGGTGGCACAGCTGGATAGCGCAGCCCCCTCCTAAGGGGCAGGTCGGAGGTTCAAATCCTCTCCGGGACGCCAATAAAATCAAT
>JAFKHV010000072.1 GCA_017306715.1 Legionella sp.
AACGAGCTCAATACAGAGGATTAGAGAACACTCAAATTCAGGCTTTTTTTGCTGCTATGGCATTAAATATCAAAAGATTAGTATTTTTTGTTCTTCATAAAATAATTTTAATTTTGATCCAATTTTGATCATATTTTTCAACAGGCCGGTCCGATATAAGACAACACACGAATATTATCGGATATCCCAGGTAAGCCGGGTTTAAGGCAACACACACCGCGAACTAATAGATTAATTTTTACCCCTGCCTGCGAGGCCTTATATAATGCTTGAATCATGAGTTTGTCGGTTAATCCATTTACTTTGATTAATATTTCAGTATCTGTGCCTGCAGCAGCTGCTGTGCTGCATTGCTCGATTAAGTGGACTAAGCTTTTTTGCAAAGTAAAAGGTGAGTGACTTAACGCTTTTAATTTAACCACCTTACCTAAGCCGGTCAATTGTTGAAAAATGATTTGGGTGTCGGCGGTAATTGTTTGTTCACCCGTGAGTAATCCTATATCGGTATAGCGTTTCGCTGTCTGTTCATGATAATTTCCGGTGCTTAGATGGACGTAACGCTTTAGTTTCCCATGTGAGCGGCGGACAACGAGCGTCATTTTGGCATGGGTTTTATAACCGACAACACCGTATAATACGAGAACTCCTGCTGTATGTAAGCGATTGGCTAGTTTTAAATTGGATTCCTCATCAAATCGTGCGCGTAGTTCGATTACCGCGGTCACCTCTTTACCAGAATGGGCTGCATCGACCAAAGCATCAACCATTACCGATTCGGAATGAGTGCGGTATAAGGTTTGATTAATGGCCAGGACATTAGGATCTGCTGCTGCCTGGCGAACAAAATCAATAACGACTTCAAAACTCTGATAGGGCAGATGCAGTAAAATATCCTGCTCGTCTAACACATCAAATAAATTGCGGCCCCCATTAGGTAAGGTAGGATATTGGGCGGTAAACAGGGGATAATTAAGGTCGGGTCTATCAAGAGTATTAATCGCATTCAAATAACGTTGAATATTCACGGGCCCATCGCAGTAATAAGTATCCTCGTACCGTAAATGATATTTTTGTAAAAGAAATTCAACAATTTTATCGGGACAATTATTATCAATTTCCAGGCGAACGACATGACCATAATGGCGTGAAAAAATTTCTCGCTGCACCGCCTTTGCTAAATCATCAATTTCTTCCTCGCGCAAAAATAAATCACTATTTCGTGTCAATCGGAACGGATAACAGCCGCTGATTTCCATACCCGGAAACAAACTATTCACATGCGTTGTAATAATTGAAGATAAGTATACAAAGTAGTGTGCATCGCCACAGAGCTCTGAAGGCAGATGGATGACTCTCGGGATAGACCTTGGCGCATGAACTACTGCATAGTTGATGTTCCGATCAAAAGCATCTTTCCCGCTAAGGGAGATGATAAAGTTCAAACTTTTATTAATTAATTGCGGTAAAGGATGCGCTAAATCAAGGGCTATGGGGCTTATCACCGGTTGGATTTCATGTTTAAAATAATGCTTTGCCCATAGGTGAATATCTTCGGACCACTCTTCCAGTTTTAAAAAATAAATTTTTTCTTTTCGCAGAGCTGGGAGCAATTTGTTGTTAAAAGTGGCATAAATTTCATCACTTAAAATATGCGTCTTTTGGCTGATTTGGCTAAAGGCCTCCTCGGGACGCAGACCATCAATAGTCAATTTTCCTGAGCGCATAGCGATTTTCTCTTTTAAACCGGCCACGCGTATTTCAAAAAACTCATCCAGATTACTGCTGCAAATACTTAAAAATCGCATGCGCTCAAGAAGAGGCACACGATCATCGTTCGCTAAAGCGAGTACGCGTTGGTTAAAGGCAATAGCTGAAAACTCTCGATTCAGATAATACTCGGGATTATCTAATTGTGTGTCCAAGGTACACTCCATATTGGCATTATTGTAGTTATGAGCTTAATTACTTAATCACAGGCTAAATTAAGTATATGATAAATTATAATATTTGGTACACGATATGATCCTTGCCTAAAAAGTTAATTTCTTAAGCACATATCTTATGATTGAACTAGTTGTTGCAGGAAATGAACATAGTCGGTAGCTTGATGCTGGGGTGCAAGATGGTGCGCAATTTGTTCTACCAGAGCGTAGGACCGACCCTCGACACAGGCCGTGTAAAAAACCTTGTTGAGTACTTCAACACGTCCAAGCTCCAATTTAGTTTTAGGACTGGACGGAAAACTGTAAACAAACGCTTCTTTCTGAACATATAACTCAATGCTGCGCTGATTAATATGTTCCAGCATTTGTGTTGCAAGTAAATCTTTTTGGGATAGTTCTTCACTCGAAGGTTCTAAAATTTGCTTTGCGCCAAACCCTAACGCTCTCCCCGAGCGCTCCACCAAGGGTTTGTAAAAAATTTTTTCATAGCGTTTTTTAAGGTTGTATTCGTAGCCCGGGATAAGATAATAATAGTCTTTATGATTCTTGGGTTCATAAAGTGCCAAGTCGACTTCTGAATCAGTCAAAGCATTTAAAACGCACTGCTCATCCTCAGACCAAAAAAAACGAACTTCCCATTTTATCGGTCCTGATGATTCTGCAGGTTTCAGCAAAAGGCTGGTATCGAACTCGATTTTTGTTTGCTCATTAAATTCAAAATTCCAAATTAAATCTTTGTTCATTAGGCATTCTACTGGTGCGTGAGGACGGCGTAATCCTACTACTAATCTAATAAAAAAAGTATATACTATATAATCGATCCTGCATCACATATAAAAGCAAGGGAAGGATTTTATGGCAATTTTACTATTCCTTATTTATTTTATCTTTACCTTAATTGTTCTCTATCGTGCTCTGAATCCGCTCGTATGGGAAATAGGTAGTATCTTGTATTTAATCACCGCAACATTTGTTATCGGTATGCCCGGATTAATAGCGATTTTTTTATGGGTAGCTATCGTGACTGCGCTCGTGGTGGTGTACTTTGAACCCGTACGTAACCTTATTGCTGACCATCTTTTCAAAACAGCTGAGAAATCGGTCCCTAAGCTTTCCAAAACGGAAGAGGAAGCTCTTAATGCGGGGGATACATGGATTGAAGAGGACATCTTTCGTGGTATTCCTGATTGGGAGCGACTCGCGGCAGTCAATTCTGAATTAACAGCAGAGGAACAATCCTTTCTTGATAATGAAACACAGACTCTATGCTCGATGTTAGATGAGTGGGATATAGGTCAAAACCATGATTTATCTGATGAAACCTGGTCTTATATGAAAGAAAAAGGGTTCTTCGGTTTAGTCATTCCAAAAGAATATGGTGGAAAAGGTTTTTCTGCACGTGCGCATTCAGAGGTAGTACAGAAGATATCAACACGCTCCGGTGTCGCTGCAGTAACGGTCATGGTACCTAATTCTTTAGGCCCTGGCGAATTAATTAACTATTATGGTACAGAGGAACAAAAAAAATATTATCTTCCGCGCCTGGCCACAGGAGTGGACATACCCTGTTTTGCGTTAACCGAGCCTGGGGCTGGAAGTGATGCAACTTCAATCCAATCGTTTGCTGTGGTAACACGTAAAACCATTAACGGTAAAGATACCTTGGGATTAAAAATTACCATTGATAAGCGTTGGATTACGCTTGCACCGATTGCCACATTGGTTGGTTTAGCGGTCCAGGTGCGTGATCCAGAAGGCTTGTTGCAAGGTGAGGGTACCGAGGGTATTACCTGCCTTTTAGTGCCTCGAGATACAAAAAACTTAATAATCGGTAATCGCCATATCCCTGCAGAGCAGCCTTTTATGAATGGTACGATTCGCGGTAAAGATATATTCGTACCTATTTCATCGGTAATTGGCGGACAAAAGCGTGTAGGTTCCGGGTGGCAAATGCTGGTTGAATGTTTGTCTATAGGACGCTCCATATCACTTCCAGCGCTAGGAGCCGGATCTTCCGCCCTTGCATATTTAACTTCAGGGGCCTTTGCACGAATACGTAAACAGTTTAATGTAGAGATCGGTCAATTTGAGGGCATTGAAGAAAAATTGGCGGAAATTGCAGGACTTACATACCTTACTGCGGCAACACGACTATTAACGGTGGCGGCTGTAAATGAGCACAAAAAACCATCAGTTGCATCGGCAATAACCAAATATTTTAATACGGAGCTAGGGCGCAAAGTGATAAACAGCGCGCTCGATGTACATGCGGGTCGAGGCGTTGTGGTTGGACCGCGTAATTATCTCAACGGTATGTATCAGGCTATTCCTATATCCATTACTGTAGAGGGCGCAAATGTAATGACGCGCAATTTACTTATCTTTGGTCAGGGTTCAATGGCATGTCATCCTTACATCCGTGATGAATTCTATGCAGTATCTCAAAAGGATAAACCGGCGTTTCGTAAAGTGATCTGGAATCATATTACCTATTTCATGCAAAATTTTGCAAAAACTTTTTGTACGGCATGGACCGGTGGTTTTTTAATTAGTACACCCAAATCACCGCTTTCTCGTCAGTATCAAAAATTAACACGAATGAGTTATGCCTTTTCCTGGTTTGCCGACCTATCTCTGATTTATCTCGGGGGCGATTTGAAACGTCGTGAGCGGTTATCAGCACGTCTAGCCGATGGTTTATCGTATTTATATATGGCTATGGCTGCGTTACGAAGTGTTCAGCAGACCTTAGATAACCCGGATGAGCAACTACATGCTAAGTGGGCAGTTCAGTATTGTTACTATAATGCGCAGAAATCTTTGCTGGCTTTATGTAGTAACTTCCCATCCCGAATATTAGGAATAATTATGCGGTTGGTTGCCTTTCCTTTAGGGCAAACGATGCTCTATCCTTCAGACAAATTAGATAGACAACTTGCTCGCCTTATGATGACTAATAATCATTTTCGTGGTCGTCTAAAAAATTATGTTTATTTAAGTGGGGATCCAAAACAAGCAGTTGATCGCGTGGAACACGCATTGCAGCTCATCATTGATAATGATGTCCTGGCACACAAATTTTCCGATCTTAAACGTGTTAAATTTGGTTCTTTACAAAGTAAATTAGAAGCTAAAGTTCGTGGTGGTGAAATGACTCAGGCAGAAATGGATAGCTTGCTTGCTGAGGAAAAAGCAAGATGGGATTCGATTCTTGTTGATGAATTTACCTTTGAGTCAATGAAGCAGAGTCGCTTTAACTCCGTTACTGATGAAATTAAATCGCCATTTTTATAATTTACACAATTTTAACGCGAAATAGTAAAAGTCGATGCCGATAGCAGGCATCGATTTTTGCTATACTATCTCCATTCAAAGCACAATTAGAGAGTACATAATGAGCAAGTCGGCTGTGATTACTGCGATGACTCGATTTCCTACTACAACCGAGATCAAAAGCGCAATGGAAATGGCAAGTGGTTCCGTAGAAGCCGCAGAATATCTCAATGCACAAGTAAAAAAACTTGCTGAGCAGTCCAAATTCTTAGCTAAAAATCCTGAGCTCAAGGCGAAAGTTATTAATGCAATGCAGCAGTTTTCTGATTATGTATCTTTTAAAAATACAGTCCAAGGGCAGCCTTGGGCAGGACAAAGTGTCGAAGTCTCAGAGCATAAAAATTTCCAAAATAATCTTGCGGATGAGGCAATTAAACAGGTCACAAATAAAACACAGAATATTCGCATGGATTATGCTATTGACGAGAAAGGACATTATGTCCGCGGATATAGTGCTAACGGGGAAATGGTAAGTAGTGAGGCTGCCAGTGCTCTAGATCGCGTGTTTAATGCCTGGCTTGCCAATAACAATCTAGTCATCAAAGGTGGTTTTATTTACCCTACGGATGCCTCTCAAATTGAAAGTAATCGTCTGAGTGCAGAGCAAGTGCGTGCCTTAATCTCTGAAAAGGGTTTAACCTCATTTATGGAGCAGAAAGGTATTCAAGTTGAAATGAAGCTTCGCGAATATCCAGGAGCACGCAAAGAGGCGCAAACGAAACAGGATGTTACTGCAGCGGTGCAGCAAGCGCGTAAAGAAGAACAAAAGACTGCCACCAGTGTCGAACCCCAAAGTGGCAGCACTGCAACTACTGGGGTAGCACGCTAGTCATGGCCTCAGTTGCACACTGCAGGCGAGCATAGGTTCCGATATCATGCCACTTGCCTGTAAATACCTCTCCCGTAACTTGCCGCTGATAGGCAAGTTTACGAATTAAAGGCACAATTGAATACCGTCCAACTGAAGACTGCGTAAATATTTGTGGGTGATAGCAAGTTATTCCCGCCATGACATAATGACGTGGCTGATTAGTCAAAAAGTTTCCCTCTAAACCATAATCTCCACAATGATTTAAGAGTGGATTTTTGGGTATTAAAATCAAATGTACGGTTTCGGTGTTAACATTCTGAAAATATGTAAAATTAAAATCCGTATAAATATCTGCGTTAACTACTAAAAAAGGTTCAGCACCTAAAAGTGGCAACGCTTGATAAATCCCTCCGCCTGTTTCAAGACCACCGGGAGGCTCTGCCGAATAAAATATGTCGATATTCCATGCTGCACCTGAACCAAGCTTGCGACGGATCTGATCGCCCAAATAAGCATGATTGATGATGATGCGCTTAAATCCTGCCGTTACGAGATTATGAATATGATGTTCAATCAACGATTGACCACCTATTTCACATAGAGCTTTTGGTTTATAGCGTGTTAATGGCTTTAATCGTTCCCCACGTCCTGCTGCTAAAATCATTGCTGTCTTCATGGTAAATAGACTCGATTTTGGAAAAAGAAATGCAGGGATTGTAGTTCTGAATATAATCCAGTGCATTCCAAAACATAGCTTAGGGTTCGTGGTAAATCTTTTAGATAGCCCGGCTTTCCATCACGAAGATTTAGACGTGAAAAAATACCTAATACTTTTAGATGGCGTTGTAAACCACAAAGATCGAAAGCACGCAGATATTCATTAAGTGACACAGTTTGTGCCAAAGTGCTTTGGTGATAAAACATTTCGACCCAACCACGGACTTGTTCTCGAGGCCATTGAATATAACAGTCTTTTAATAAGGACACGAGGTCATAGGTAAAGGGACCCTGCATCGCGTCTTGAAAATCAATGACCCCGACTCCTGATGGGAGTCTCATCAAATTCCGTGAGTGAAAATCACGATGAATAATACAACGCGGTTGCTGTGAAATTTCGTTTGCAATCCAGTTTAATGATTGCTCCCAGAGATTCTCTTCTTCAGTGTTAAGGGTCAAATTCAAATACTGATCTAGAAACCAGTTACGACAATGGCTCATTTCCTGGAGCATGAAGTTTTGGTTAAATAGGGGTATTTTTTCATCATTACAGGCTATAGCCTGGATTTTTTCCAACTCTTTAAATGCTTGGCAATAATAGGCATCGGCTGTTTCAGAGGTTAAAAAATTTAAAAGTAAATCATCACCTAGATCTTCAAGAAGTAGAAATCCATCGGTTAAATTTATCGCATGGATCTTCGGAACACGTACCTGAGCATTACTGAATAGTTTTGAGATGTAAAGAAAAGGAACCAGGTCTTCTTGAGCCGGTGGAGCATCCATAACCACATAAGTTTTGTAGTGACTTTGTGCTCGAAAGTAACGACGAAAACTTGCGTCGCCTGCAAGAGGCACTAATAAAAAATCTAAATCTTCCAGGGTGGATTTAAGCCATTCTTTCAGTGCGTTTTCTCTATTTTGCATGTTATACTTCCCAACATTTATGGTGTAGCACTCACAATGCTACCGTTTATAAACTCGCGCGTACTTGCTTTGCGGTGTGCATAATAAGGCATTTTAGCATTTGTGGACAGGTTTTCAGTAAAATGGCTTTCCATGGGTTGTCTGACAACGGCTCTTATTGGTTTTGCAGTATTTTATCATGCAAACGCATCAGCCCAGGCTGTTGTTAATGAGCCTATTCGGGCATGTGTTTTAGCGCGTGATGTTGATTTAACGGATAATCTTCGCAATCAGTTTGCGCAATGTTTAGGTTGGGATGAGCAACCCAGTTCACCCGTTTGCTTGGGTTCATATAAACCACTGGTTGTAGAGCCTTTAGCAACGCCTGATGAGCTAAAAATTATGGCGAACAAGGCATCCTTTTACCAAAACAAACCTTCTACCTTATCGGGTGATGTGCAAATACAACAGGCACTGCGTGTTGTGAATGCAGAAACTGCACGTATCTACCGTGACCCAAAAACGAATGAAGTGACCAGAATAGAATTTCTTGGTAACGTTCGTTATTTAGAGCCTGAACGATTATTGATCGCGCGCAAAGCGGTTATCTTTCCCCAGGATAAATCAGGGCAAACAGAAGATGTTATCTATCGTTTCAATACGAATAAAGGGCAGGCGGTACTACCCGCTTGGGGGCGCGCAAGCTTGATGAAGCGTTATGCCAATTCAGATTATTTACTTAAAAAAGCAACTTATACCACCTGTGCGCCACAGGATAAGGCTTGGGATCTCGAAGCGAGTTCGATTAAAATTAATAATGCTAAAAAGGTGGGTGTTGCTCGGGATGTGACTTTACGCATCCGTCGCTGGCCTGTTTTGTATCTGCCTTATCTTAGTTTTCCAACAACTAAAGAGCGTAAATCAGGGTTTTTGATGCCACTAGCCGGGTACTCAAATGTAGGTGGATTCGACTTTGGTCTACCCTATTATTGGAACATAGCACCCAATTATGATTTGACATTGACTCCGCATCTCTATACGGAACGGGGTGTTATGTTGGGTTCTGAGTTTCGGTTCCTTACCGAAAAGAGCACGGGATTATTAACAGGAAGCTTTTTACCCGATGATCGGGCATTTCGTAACTTTTTAAACACTTATGAAAATCGTTTTGAGCAGCTACGAGATCGTTCCGCAAATCGCTGGTCGCTGGGTTTTTTGGAAAATACTCAATTTACACCGAATTTGAATTTGCATATTAACCTGCAACAAGTCTCTGATGATTATTATTTCCAGGATTTCAGTACCAACTGGGCTTTGATTACTCAAAGACAATTACTACGACAAGCCGATTTAACCTACAGCACTGAGAATTGGATATTTCGGGGTATGGCGCAAAGTTATCAAACACTCCATCCCGTCAATGAAACACCAATTGCCGATCAATACGAACGCTTACCCCAGCTATTAGCTCGAGGTTACTATTATGACCTCCCTTATGATTTAAATCTAAACGTTGTGGGGCAATATGATCAATTTTCTTGGCCCGCTAAATGGTGGGATAGTTATCAGGTGGGAATGCCTCGTGGACCAAGATTGCATTTTAATCCCGTGGTAACGGTACCGCTTCGTAAACCTTGGGGTTACCTGACACCGGGTGTGGAGTTTGTTGAAAATTATTATGAGGTACAAGATTTTTGGGGGCCAAGGCATACTGATTATAATCGATTGATCCCAAGATACTATGCGCGCGGTGGTTTGTATTTTGAACGCAATGCAGCTAACTTTACCCAGACATTGGAGCCTAGTTTATTTTATTTACGTGTCCCGTATTATAACCAAAGCCCTATCCCCATCTATGACACCGCAAATATGATTTTCAATGTGGATCAGCTCTTTCGCACGAATCGCTTTTCTGGTTTTGATCGAATTGGTGATGCGAATCAACTTTCCTATTCGGTTACATCTCGGTGGCTTACCGAGAATGGTATTGAACGCGCCAATTTTTCAATAGGGCAAATTAAGTATTTTAGTAGCAGAAAGGTACAGTTATGTCGCAATTTAACCGAACCTTGCTTTGCCAATCCTTATGAAATAGGCCAGTTATCTCCATTTGCCAGCACCTCACCTATTGCCTCTCGTGGAGTATATAATTTTAGCCCGCTTTGGGGGGTTACTGGGGATTATGTTTGGGATACGGCGATATCCTCTACTAACAATGCCGGCTTAAACCTACATTATCAACCAATACCAGAATCAGTGATAAATTTTGGATATTCTTATCTGGTCAATGGCGATATTACCGCGGTGAGGCATAATCAAGGAGTAAATAATTCTCTGCATCAAGCAATCGTATCTTTAGCATGGCCTTTATCCGATCATTGGAGCACGGTGGGGGCCTATAGCCACAATATTAGTAAGAATTACAGCATGATGTCCTTGTTAGGATTTCAATATGATAACTGTTGTTGGGCGGTACGTGTTTTGGGTGGACGCACCTTTAAAAATTTAAACGCAGCCTATGAACCTCAGTACAATAATAATGTATACTTGCAAATATTATTGAAAGGTCTGGGTTCGGTAGCGAACAGTGATCCGAGTAATATACTGCGAACCTATGTTCCGGGATATCTCGATCCATTTCATCATTAATCAAGATTAAATATCGATAAATAAGGGTAAAATTTAAACAACCTCGCTTGTGTTTTAATTAAAAATCCCTTAGTGTCTCGTAAATTAATAAACTACTCTCAAGCAAAGGGTTGTTTCAAGTAAGGTTGAAGTAAGGAATAAATTATGTTTAAACAAATCATTCTTGGATCCGTATTATTAATTATCTCTAGTTTTGCTCAGGCCAAACAGGTAATTGATAAGGTTGTTGCTGTAGTTAATGACGGAGTAATTACGGCGAGTGAATTGGAAAAGCAAGTATCCCTTACTAAAAAGCAGCTATTAGCACAACGGCGCACGCTTCCAGATGAAAAAGCATTACGCAAACAAATCTTACAACAACTCATTGATGTCGATTTACAGTTGCAAATGGCAAAACAGCATGGAATTACTGTTGACGAAAATGAATTAAATCAGGCAATTGAGCGAATCGCAGCAGGAAATCATGCGACAGTGACACAAATTCGTGAAGAAATTGCGAAACAAGGAATGTCTTGGAATGAGTATCGAGAAAGTATTCGCCGAGAAATGATTATGGCGAATTTACAACAAAAAGCGATCGGTCGGGATGTTGTTATTACCAACGAGCAGATTGAGCATTTCATTAAAACAGAAGGTGATTTACCGATAAATCCTGCCATAATGACCTACCATGTACAAAATATATTAGTGCCAATAAACGATGATCCATCGAGCACTCAAATTCAAAAAGCTCATGATGAAGCAACGAAAATTTTATTAGAAGTAAAAAAGGGAAGCGATTTCTCTAAAATAGCAGACCAATCATCCCATCGGGAGATGATGGTTGAAAATGGTGATTTAGGCGAGCGGCATTTAGCTGAGTTACCCGAAATCTTTGCTAAAGAAGTTGCCAATATGAAACCTGGTGAAATATCTCGCCCATTACGTGCAGCTAATGGTTTTCATATACTCAAGCTTGTAGCCATCAGCGGCCAGCAGCAACAACCACGAGTAACCTTAACTCATGCGCGTCATATTTTACTTAAACCAGATGCCAGCATGTTGCCAGATGAAGCAAAAAAACAGGTAAACAATATTTATCAGCAGCTTAAATCGGGCAAAGATTTTGCAAAAATGGCCAAACACTATTCGTTAGATACGGGTAGTGCTGTAAAAGGTGGCGATTTAGGATGGGTTAGTCCAGGAGAAACAGTTCCAGAATTCGAAAAAGTTATGGATAAATTGACAATAAATGAAGTGAGTAAACCGGTGAAAACACGTTTCGGTTGGCATTTAATCCAGGTGCTTGAGCGCAAGCAACAAGAAAACTCTTTAGCTTTTAAAAAGCAGCAAATTCGCCAATATTTATATCAGAAAAAATTTGCTGAGGCAGTCCAAAACTGGCAACATCATATACGTACTGACGCCTATGTAAATATCCTTGAGAAGGATTTAGTGTGAAGCCTCTATTAATCAGTAGTGGCGAACCGGCAGGTGTAGGCCCGGATCTTTGCCTAGCTCTGGCTAGTAGTGATAAGCCATTAGTAATAATAGGTGATCCACATGTGCTTAAAGCGCGTGCTGAGAAATTAGATTTGCAGGTCTCTATCCATGATCATCTATTAGGAAACGAACCCATCCTGGAGAATGGGCATCTTAATGTACTGTCAGTAACCTGTCCGACTCCAGTGGATTGTGGCCAATTAAGTGTTCGCAATGCCCCCTATGTAATGGAACTTTTGACACGCTCTGCGCAGTTGTGTGGGGCAGGATATTTTAGTGCCCTTGTTACCGCTCCGGTTCATAAGGGTATTATTAATCAGTATGGGATACCATTTACCGGTCATACAGAGTTTTTCGCCGAATATTTTAATGCGCCATCAGTAGTGATGATGCTCTGCAGTTCCCAAATGAAAGTAGCTTTAGTAACCACGCATCTACCGCTACATCAAGTAGCCAATGCCATTACCTCCAAACTTATCTTTAATGTGATAAGCCAATTAAATAATTCACTGATTAACGACTTTGGTCTTAATAACCCCAAAATTAAAGTTGCCGGGTTAAATCCGCACGCTGGCGAGGGTGGATATTTGGGCCGTGAAGAAATTGAGGTCATTGAACCTGCATTAAAAACTCTATTAGCAGAAGGTTTAAATGTTGAAGGACCGCTGCCTGCGGATACGCTATTTATTACTGAACACTTGAAAGAATGCGATGCCATTGTTGCTATGTATCATGATCAAGGATTACCAGTGTTAAAGTATGCAGGGTTCCATGAAGCCGTGAATGTTACCTTAGGTTTGCCGATTATCCGAACCTCTGTCGATCATGGTACTGCTCTTAACCTTGCAGGAAAAAATCAGCTTCATCCAGGCTCTATGATCGCGGCTGTGGAATTGGCTTATGCTATGGCAAGTACCCGAGCTCATTATGAAGATTAGTATAATTGCTGCCCTTGATGAACAGAATGGTATTGGTTACGGTAATGCGTTGTTATGTCATCTACCTGCAGATCTAAGCTATTTTAAAAAAATGACTATGGGCAAACCGATAATTATGGGTCGTAAGACCTATGAGTCTATTGGTCGTCCCTTACCTGGAAGAGACAATATAGTAATAAGCCAAACATTACCCGTACAAATTGGAATAACTGTTGTTCGCTCAATAAAAACCGCAATTTCATTAACGCAGCAATATTCTGAAATATTCATTATTGGTGGCTCACAAATATTTCAGGAGACTATAGAGGAAGCCACAAATCTTTACATCACTCGAATCCATCATTCATTTACAGCCGATTGCTATTTTCCTGTAATAGATCCTAAAGAATGGGTTTGCATTAGCGAAGAGCTTAGAGTAAAGGATGAAGCAAATCCATATAATATGTCTTTTCTAATCTACGAACGAGTAAGTAGTTAAGCTATAGTAATCTCAACTACTTATTTCTCATATTAATGTTCTGCAGGATATAAAGTTACACGCGCATTGGGTTATAAATTTTCCAAAATGGTTTTGAGAAAAGCATTTTGATTGGATGCAGATTACAAAAACAAACTTTTTAAACTTTTTTCAAAAAAGTGTTTGACAAAGGTATGGGAATCAGTAGAATACGCATCACGCCTTCGGGGCGAGTTCATTAAGAAGATAGAAGACAAACTGTGTGGGCGCTCTGAGAGGAGTGCGAGAAGAGATAAAGAAGTACGTTGGAGT
>JAFKHV010000073.1 GCA_017306715.1 Legionella sp.
AACAGTTGAAGTATCTGGAATGCCGCAGGCGGGCGATTCATTTCAGATTAAGCCATCTGAAAATACATCGTTGTTTGCAACCATCCAAGATATGGTTAACAATTTAAATTTACCTTTTACCACTGCGGTAGAGAAAGCCGCGACCGTGAGTGAGAATAATCAGCTTATGGCACAAATTGATAGTGCATTAAAAAATATTACCAATATTATCTCTAATCTTGGCTCTCGTTCAAATCAGGTTGTCAGTGCGCAGGAGTCTAATCAGGATATGATTGATGCCAGCACCATTACTTTAAAATATTTAAGTGAAGCTCCGCCTACTACGGTTGCGACACAATTTAATTTACAATTGGTTAGTCTTGAAGCCGCACAACTCAGTTTTACACGGGTACAAAATCTTTCTATTTTTAAATACATATAAATTTTTGATCGTAAGAAGAGTAGTTTTATGCTCTTCTTACGCAATGTTTTCATATTCATAAACCCAACTCACCCAGCGATTGTGCATGAGATAATAAAGTCCACAAGAAATCGGTAATGAATAGATTGTTGCAAGGTGTGATGCATAATCATTGAGCTGTTGCTTATACTTACTCTGCTGTTCATCATCATCCTTCCCGGTTTTGAAATCAATAATCCACAGTTTGTTCTGATTAACAAAGAGTCTGTCAATAATGCGTGTAGTCGGGCATTGTTGATGTAGTACTAGTAACTCATATTCATTTTTTTCTTGCTCATGCGCAGACATAATCCATTGCCCCAATGGATCTTGAAAAAAGCGCGTAATTTGATCTTTTATAATCCATAAAGCCTCATCACGTAGCTGTTGGTCAAATCCTTGAGTGTCCAAGGAGCGTTGCGCAAGCTTCCACGGCACTTGGTCAATATCTTTAGGGTGGTGATCGCAAATCCATTGTAATAGTCGATGCGTTATGACCCCTATAGTGCGCATGGTATTTAGCGTAAAGGTATGAGGATAATGCAGGCTGTTTTGAGTATGCGGTGGTTCCTGATGTTTATAAAAGGCAAGAGGAAGACAATGCCGCACTGGATAGGTGTTTGTTAAAGGCATGTGTTCTTCTACTACATCGATACTAAATTCCTGTTTATTCAATAAACTACGAAAAGAATTTTTTGCCCCTTGTTCATGATAATCAAATAAATAAAGGCGTGATTTGGCACGGGTAACGGCTACGTAGAGGAGCCGTTGGGCCTCATATTGATCTTTAATTGCGTCCAGTTGACCAATGTAATCATAAACTGGACAATTTTCATGGTGCGCGGGCTTTATAGGAGACATCAATAAAAGATTATCTTGGGCCGGAATAGGTAAATAAAGCCAACGAAGTAAAGAGTTTTTGCCGCGATTCGGGGCGGTTCCCAGTCCTGGAAGTATAACGGTATCGAACTCTAAGCCTTTCGATTTATGAATCGTCATGATGTGCAGATGTGCAGGAGTCGCGTCGCGGGAATAAAGTTTTTCTAACTCTTGCTTAAATTCTTTACGGTCACGTAATCGTCCTAGATGTTCATGCTGATCCAATAGCTGCCAAAATTGCTCTAAATCCTCATGATGCTCAGGTTTTATTATTTCATGGTAATGAAAGTGTTTTAGTGTTTCACGAACCCAAACGGATAAACTTTGTTGGTAGCGGTGGCTCAGTGCGTGATGCATTACCTGATAAAAATATTGGGCGCGAATTTTTCCTTCATCGCTCAGTGCTCTTTGCTCCAAGAGGCTGGCTAAACTTAGGTAAATCGATTTTTTAGGATTTAGGGACGCAATCATGTGGAGATCCTCAAGTGCTAATCCGACTAAAGGACCCCGAAGTAAAGTAAGCCACGCCAATCTATCGGCAGGGTAAAGCAAGGCTTGCACAAGCACCCACACATCCCGTAAATGGCTCAAGTGCGCTAATAAGGTAATATCGCTTCCTTGGTAGGGGATTTGATTAATCCGCAAACAACGAATTAGGGCGCTCAATTGTGTTCTTGAGCGCACAAGTATTGCAATTTGTTGCTCGGGGTAATCCGCTAATTCTTGACGGATCAAAGATATAAGGCGTTCTGCCTCGCATTCTTTGCTGCTGGTTTGAATGGCAAATACCCCACTTTCAGGCTTTTGTTCAAGAACAGGAGAAGCCGCGTGATAAGATACAGCCCCCAATTCCATATTGACTGCTGCAGGAAATATGGAAATAAAATGTTGATTGACCCAATGAACAAGGGCTGGGTGGGAGCGAAAATTGGCACTCAATTGGAGAAAATGCAAGGGTACATTACCGATGCCATATTCTTTGGCGCGAAAAAACAATCCCACTTCTGCTTGACGAAAGCGGTAAATGGATTGCATGGGATCGCCTACTAAAAATAAGGTTCGACCGTCTTGTGGCTCCCAACCCGAAACTAATCGCGTAAGCAGATTAAATTGCGTGATCGAAGTATCCTGGAATTCATCAATGAGGAGGTGATGAATGGTGTAATCCAGATATAAGGCAAGGTCTGTAGGATTTTGCGCATCGCCTAGAGCATTTAATGCCTGCTGGCCAATTTCGGCGAAATCGATTTCATTATGCTCTTGAAAGACAAGCTGCAAATAGCTTACCAATAGTGGGAGGAGGTCAAATAGCGCGTTTAAGGCAGACCACTGTTCTTCGTTGTAATCTGGATCGGGCAAGGAGCTAATTTGCAGTAAGCTCTTAAGAAAATCAGGATAGTCTTCAAGTTGCTGCAACAACTCCTTGCTTGCTTGTTTTAATGCTTTGTATTGTGCAGCAGGACAGGCGGTTGTAGTCAATCCCACATGGTGATCAAAACTTTTACGCAACCGTCCATCGCCGGTCAGTAATAAACGAGATAAGGCTTGAGCCATAATCTTATCGCATTGCGAAAATTGCTCCCAATTTTTTAACATAGCGCGCGGCGAAGACGGGTTATCTTCAATGTGGGCTAGTGCTTGTGCACAGCGCACTAATTCGTCCCCAAGGATTGGTGGTAGCGTTTGCGTGAAGCGCGACAGTTCAAGCTGTTCGATGAATTTTAGCGCTTTGATAAAGTCGCTTTTGTTCTGCGCTTTGGCATCGAATAGGGGGGCTAGCCATTGCTCACGATGGGTCAGAAGTGCAGATAAAAACTGAATGAGCTGCTCTTGGCGATTATCCATGTGCAGGAGAAGTGTTTTAATTCCCGCTTGGTAATCGCAATGGTTCATGGCAAAAGCAATACAGCCCTTACTTGCTTCTCGATATAAATGATCTGCCTTATCGGTTATTTGCGCATAACTGATGTTTTTTTCCAATATCGGGATAGCTTGGGTGAGTCGTTGACATAAAGAGTCTAAAGTGATTATTCGCAAGCGACCGGGTTGCTCAATAAGATTCCACTTTAATTCATGGGCACGTTCTAAAGCTTCTAGTGCATACTGGCGCGTTTTGTGCTGATGCGATGACGTGATGGGTGTTTTAATTTGGGCTTGTTCTAAGGCATGTACCACACGTTCACGCATTTCATGAGCTGCTTTGCGGGTAAAAGTCAAAGCAATAATGTGTTCTGGTGATTGCACGGTGCTCAGTAGACGTAAATATCTTTGAGTCAAGATCTCCGTTTTACCGGACCCGGCAGGAGCTTGCACTATAAACGAACGCGAAGGGTCAGTTGCCTGTTCCCGGGCTTGACTATCAATAAGCATGTTCTTACTAAACTCTCTCTGATGAATCCTTGTTAGCTAAAGGTGTTTGCGCAAAAGATAACTGGCGTTCGCACGAAGTTGCTTTTTGGGGCTAACTACTACTGCATAAGCGTTCTATTTTAATAAAAAAAAAATAATACGCCTACCGATATTCTATTTAATAATTCGATAATGTTTATCTTATACACTAATAGAGAAAATAATATTCGATTTGTGAATATTAAAACTTGGTGTAAGAGGTAAATATGAAATTTTATATTCACGGCATTAACCCCGAAACCAAGGAAGATGAAGTAAAATTTTTAACGGATGACGAATATGCGCAATTGATTCATGAATCTGAAGCGAGCAATGTGGGGTTTATCATTGAATGGTCTGAAATTATTGATGACTTTAAGAATAATCTCCAGCAGTGCAAGACAAATTTGAGTGGTAGGGCGCGTCTGCTTGGCGTAATCGATAAGCTTGAAGGTTCCACGCTTAACAATGAACAAAAATTGGCATCCTTAGTAGCATCTGTTATTGAAGAATACACATTATTAGTTACATCACATCACAAAGGTAATTTTCCAGAAAACATAAAAAATCTGGTTGAAACTTTGTGGTTGTTTTCTTATGAAATGGGTCTAAATCTACCGATGGACGCTTCTAAAGATATGAATATCTTCACTATTCCTTCAGAATGCATCCATAATGAAATCCAGTACGAACACTTGATTAAGATTTTATATTCGCACGAAATGATTGCGCGACATGCTCTAGACTATGCGCGAAGTATATTGTTTAAAGGATTCACTCAACTTGAAACAAATAATTACGATAGCGCCCAAAGAGCAGCAATACACTCCAGCATAAGAACAGTTCGTGATAATGCATTGGAATCAATGGGTTATTTCGATGAAGAGGATATGATTACCTGGTTTTATGATCGCGTGACTCAATTTAGAAAGCTTTCACTTGGAAATTGTCATGAGCTTGCAATCATGGCTTTAGATTACGTGCTCAATTTACCTAAGAAGAATGTCATAAGAGCTGAAATATTTCACATACAAAATGGGGATCATGTTTTTCTGGTAATAGGTCGGGATGAATTGAGTATCGCCTCCTCTCCAGAGACCTGGGGTGAGCAGGCATATATTTGCGATCCTTGGGCGAATAAAGTTTACCCCGCAAGAGAATATTTAACTCAATTAGGCGATTTTTTTCGATGCTTGACCGAGGATGGTCTTATTAATGCTTCTTGTCCTTTTGATCCAGAAACGCAATCTTTAGAGCCTATAGCTGAACATAATTCATCAGTATTAGATCAGGCACCCGCTAAGCTTGAGCAAAAGTATATGCTCCGCATGCAGAAATTGATCACTAATTTAGAGTTTATTGATCAACAATTACAGCAGATAGAAGAACGATTGCAAAAAAAATATGGTGCCGACGATAGAAAAATTGCGGTTATTCAACAGATGCGAGAGGAAATAAAAAATACCGCGTTCGAACAGCCAGGTTGCGTAAAAAATAATAATTACATTGATTATCGTAGGCAACTTGAACAAAGTTGGAAAAATAATCTTGGCCTCTATAAAAATACTTTATGTAACTTGGAGGCTAAAAAATACGAATTGAATTATTACCGGAACGAACATTCGGCTAAAGACACGCTGTTACGATTTTTTAAAATTGCCCCGAAATCCGCGCGTAGTGTTGATTACGCGTTGAGTAAAGCAAAGCAGGATACGGATGATCTACTCAAACCCTAATCGCTGAGTTTTAAGCTTTGTGCTCAGCTAGGGAACTTTATTCTTGGGATATATGGGAATATATTCGTAAGATTGATTACTCAACTGGGAATCGGCGCAGAGAAAAAATTCATTTGCCCCGTATTCGTAAGCTTTGGTTATCGCATCCTTAATCGATGAGAAGCGACAGATATCATTGTGATGATTGATGAATTGTTCTGAATCTCGAGAAAGTATTTCTACAGTATACTCATAAAGCTCTATTGGTGAATAAATTAAAGCAATGGAGCGGGGACTTTTTTTAGCTTTGAGAATTAAATCTTGGCGCGTATTAGCAAACATTAGACGATTCACAACAGGAATTATTGTATATATTATAGTCAGTATTTTGCTTTTTATTTTCCTTCTACGTATGAGCGCAGTAATCAGGTATGAATACTGCACTCATAATGCGAAGTATTTAATCTAAGACCATCTCTTGTGCAGGAGGCCGCATATTGTAGTGAGAGCTCATGCAATAACCATAAGCACCCGCGTTGGCAATGAGCACAATGTCGCCTTCTTCAGTGACCGGAAGAAGCCGTTCATACCCTAAGGTATCTCCGGATTCACAGATGGGTCCGACCACGTGTGCAAAACCTGCTTTTTCTTCAAATAAACGGCTTAGATTGACTATTTCGTGGTAGGCGCCATACAACGCCGGACGGATTAACGAATTCATTCCGGTTTCAATACCGACGAATCTTACTTTACCTTTTTCTTTGCATTGGGTTACTTTGGCCAAGATTACGCCACTTTCGGCAACAAAAAATCTCCCGGGTTCTAGCCAAATTTCCAGATGCGGATAATTATTTTTTATTGCTAATAGTTGTGCATCCAGGGCGCTAAAATCCAAAGGCTGCTGCCCTGGTTTTTCAACAATACCCAGGCCACCGCCCAAATTAATGGATCGCACCTCAGGAAAATGCATCGTTAATGAGGCTAACATGGCTGCTGTTTGTTGCCATAAATCAGGGGTTAGGATACCACTTCCAGAATGTGCATGCAGTCCGATTACTTTAATGTGATGTTTGTGAATCAGTTGCAACACATGAGGAAGGTCTTCCTGGGTGATACCAAATTTTGATTCATTACCGGCAGTCGATACATGCTTATGATGTCCGGCACCGGTGCCTGGATCAATGCGTAGGATAATTTCTCGATGGTTTAATAAATCTCCCCAATGCTCTAAAGGATGTAAACTATCAATAGTTACCAAACAATCCATTGCAAAAGCTGCCTGGTATTCCGCTTTAGGCGCAAAATTTGGAGTGAAGAGCAAACGTTTGCTTGCGATATCCGGGAATATGGCGCGTATGTGTTCGAGTTCCTGTATGGAGACACATTCAAAATTTAATCCCTGCGCTTCCAGGGTTCGTAAGATGGATTCATGTGGATTTGCCTTTATCGCATAAAAGAGTTGGTCAATTGCACCTAACTGTAATAGCTGTTGGGCGCGTAGAGCTTGTGTAGGACTATGATAAACATAGCAGGGGGAATGATTTCCCGCCAGATTAAGCAAGCGATCGCGCTCTACTTCCCACCAGGGGATGAACCGGTTGCTGGGGGCTCCAAATTCTTCGTGCCAGCTTTTTGAGTAATAAAATATTTGGGGATTATTCTCAATTAATAAATGATGTAATTTCTGACAGAGTTTATTGGCTTGGGATTCATCCACAACAAAGGTAAGGTTTAAATCGTTCGAGGCCAGAGACATCAAATAAACCTGTTTGGCTTCAAAGACTTCTAAAGCAGGACCTAATTGCGGTAATACGGTACGAATATGATGACCCACTAGACTCACAGCACTACAAGGCTCGATCAATTTGGCTCGACCAAATTGATTTAAATCGTTAAGGAGTGCTTCAATTGCCGGGCGATCATGGATTTTGGTATTAATATCCAGAGACAAAGTGACATTGAATTCCGATGAGGAAAGTAAATCAACTGAGAAGCCATGATTTTTGAAAGCGGCAAATACATCCGATAAAAACCCTACTTGTTGCCACATGTGGAGAGTATCGATTGAAATCAATAATATACTGTCTTTAACTTGAATTGATTTGATAAAGGGAGTGTTTTCGTCGATATCTTTGGTGATCAGAGTGCCGGAATGTTCAGGCATTTTTGTGTATTTAACATACATTGGGATCCCTGCGTGGCGAACAGGCGGAATACAATTTGGGTGCAGTACCTTTGCACCCATTGATGCGATTTCTTGTGCTTCATCGTAGTTAAGTTTTTTAAGAAGCCGAGCTTGCGGCAATTGATGTGGATTAGCAGTATAGATTCCCGGAACATCGGTCCAAATTTCACAGGCTGCTGCATGCAATTTACCGGCGATAAGTGCTGCTGAGGTGTCTGAACCACCGCGTCCGAGAAGCACTGTTTCTCCCTGGGGATTGGCTGCGAAAAATCCCTGAGTAATTATTGCTTTTTCACCTGAATTTAAAAAACGTTCCACTAAATCCGCATCGTATTCGGTTTCGCATCGTGCAGATAAATAATTTGTCGTATCTCCATGTAAAAACGGGGTACTGGTGAGGAGTTCGCGGGCGTCTTGCCAGCCACACTTAATTCCTTGCTGATTTAAAAACGCATGTCCTAGCCTGGTCATCATCAATTCCCCCAGGCTTAAAATTTGCGCGTGGGTTTTCGCCGGAGCTTGCTGGAGTAAGGCAATTCCGGTTAGCCACTGCTCCAATTGTTTTAGTTCAGTGGTGATTAAGTCGGAAGAAACTTCGAGCTCTTCAGCTAAGGTTAAGTGAGCATTTCTAATGTCCAGGAATATGCTTTGATGTTCGTTAAGCAATGCTGCATCAATCGCTTTTTCCAATTTATTCGAGATTTGTGTTAAGGCAGAACAAACAATTACGGGCTGCGTCTTAGCCGCGATATGCTTTTGGGTAATGGCCGCAATATGATTCCACGTTTCCCGTGAAGATACGCTGGTACCTCCAAATTTTGTGACGATTTGGCGCATGATTTGTTCCGTGCAAAATTAGGTCACATTAGCATGGACTTAGGAGGTCTTACAAGGGGGTTCACGAGAACATTGTATAAGGTTTTACGATTAAATTTCATTAAAAAAACATGATGACTTTATTTGATCCATAGTGAATTATATTTTTTTTATTTCTTGAATTTTATAGTAAAAAAGTATTTTGAGGGTATTTTTAAAGATTTGAAAACAGGGTACACTTCACAATCAATTGAACGGATTATATTCAAAAATACTATTCTGAAATTAAAAGGAGTAATGAGTGAAGAAAAATAACAAACCTTTGAGAACGCTTGTTAGTTCAGCTGTTATCGGTGTACTAGCACATGGCGCCGCTCATGCCGCCGGCTTTTCTCTTTATGGAGAATCAGCTGGTTACACAGTGGGTAACTATGCTGCAGGTGCTGCTGCTGAAGCTGCGGATGCATCTACAGGTTGGTATAACCCTGCAGGTTTGGCGCTGATTCGTAACAAGCAAGTAGTTGCTGGTGGAACCGGAATATTCCCTAACATTCGTATAAATGGCTCAAGCACTTTTGATTCCGAAGGTTTGTTTCCTTATACTCAGGAATATAACCGATTAAATGGAAGCTATAGCGGATTTGTACCTGCAACGCATTTCGCACTTCCCGTAGGCGAACGTACCACTATTGGTTTGAGTATGACAGGTCCTTTTGGTCTATCCACCGATTGGTCTCCGGCTTCTCCAGTTCGCTATTCAGCAACTTATACTGAATTGTTAACCGCGACCATTTCTCCGGAAATTGGTACGCAAATTATGGACCACTTCGCACTGGGTGCGGGTATGGATTTCCAATATTCGCGTGTTAAATTCAACCAAATTATCGGTGTTCCAACACTGCTTCAGGCCTTGGGTGAAAATCCAACAATGATGGATACTTTTAGTAACAACAAAGGTGCATCTTGGGGATTAGGTTTCCATGTCGGTCTTATGGCCATGTTTAACGACAATCACACACGTTTAGGCGTGAATTATCAATCTCGCGTTCGTCACGTATTTTATGGCCATAGCGAGTTAAAAGGACGATTAGCAAATGACTTCAATTTGTTAATTCCTCCTTATCCTGGTAAAGGTGTTTGGAGAAATGATGATCTATTCAGTAATCCAATTGAGTTCCCAGATGTTGTCACTTTAAGTGCGTATCAAGATATAAACGAGCAATTCGCATTATTAGGCTCTGCGGTTTATACTGGCTGGAGCTCATTTAAGACGATCGTATTAAACAACGTTCCTGTTCCTAATGTGAGTTCAACACCACCATTCCCAGTAAGCCAAGCGAATATCATTAGCTCCGTTCCACAAAATTACAATGATGCATGGCGTTTTGCTTTGGGTGCTAACTATCGCGTTAATAATCAATGGATGTTACGTGTTGGTGGTGGTTACGATCAAACTCCTTCAAACAATGTTGACAGAAACGTGCGTTTACCTGACGTAGACCGTTGGGCTGTTGCAGTTGGTGGTCACTATCAATGGAAACCGACTCTTGGCTTTGATTTAGGTTACACGCACCTCTTCTCTGGAAGTAGAGCGAGTATTAACTCTGCACAAGCCTTATCTGCAACTTCTGAATTCTTTGTTAATTCCAATAACGGTACTTTCGCTGCTGATTTGGTTGGTGGACAAGTGGTCTGGACCATTGACAAAATGCCAGAAGCACCAATGAAATAAATAAAACGATTTAAAAAAAGGCCACCTCGGTGGCCTTTTTTATTAAAATAATAAAAAAATCCCTAAGATCACATTCGCCCTAACTTCTTGCTTTAAAATCATATTTCGATTTATAATGTTCTTGATTATTCGCCAGATCAATTTAAAAGGAAGTTGAATTCATGAAACTGCGATTTACTACGTTACTCTTCTTTACCACTATCGCTCTGCTCATTTCAAATGTAAGTTCAGCACTGGAACTCGATAAAGAAGGAAACAGTGTCGGGACCAAAAGTACATTAAAACAGGTTATGCCCGAATTTTTATATAGTTATCTCGATTTTGATTTTAATTCGACTAAAGGCGAAAACTATAATCGCTTTCAAGGGTACTCAAATTTATATTCGATTGGAGCCGATCATATTGTGCTTGACCCAACGATTACAGCCGGTGTGTACTTATTCAAAGTAGATAGTTATATCGATTCACAGTTTTTTTTAGCCCCAAGCACTGAAAACTTATCCTCGCAGTCCATTCGCAATAATACTCTTTTTGGACATATTCGTAAGTTTTTTACACCGCAGTTTGATGTGGATTTAAGTTTAGGATTTGGCCAAAATAAGGTGTCTTCACAGACGATTTTTTTTCCTAATGCAGAGACTGTTTCTGGCTTTACCAGTCACCACACGTCAAACTGGTTTTTTGGCGTCAATGGCTTTTATAAAAAAACGTGGAATAAGTTATCCTTAAGAACTCATCTTGGTGTGTTATACAGCAGTATCTATGCGGGAAGATATTCTTTAAGCTTACCTTCTCAACAAACCGCGTTATCTGTACCATCACTACGAAATGAGGCAACTTATTTTTTTGAAGATGTAGAGCTTGCGAGCCAGTTAACTCCTCAATTTGCACCCTTTGTGAATGGAGGGCTAATTCAGGTAGGAAGTTTCTCCAATAATCGACCATTTGCTGCACCACTATTTAATGGGTCTTTGCCGCAATTAAATATAGAAAAAAATGGTTATCGCGTAGGTGGGGGTATCACTTATCTTTATAAGCAGTTCGCGGTACGTCTAGAGCAGAAATATTACAATGCAGGAAGCATTTATACCAGTAATCAGACTATTTTAGGTGTTGAGTATCATTTCACTTAATTTTTATGTGCTACTAATTTTTTGCATTCATTTTAAGGATAAACCAATGTATCAAAATATTTTAAAGAAAATCATTGTAGCGAGTATCTCCACTCTTTTATTGATGACTACAGCGACTGCAGAGCAGGCACAAATTAAATTAAACTTGATCTCTGAAAAAACCAAAGAGATACGCCCTTGTCCTCATCCCTCCTTTGCTTATTGTACGTTAACGATAAGTAGTGGTACTGGATTCACGGGGAGTATTCAGATAACAAACCAATCGACCTCGATCACGGCACAAAATGTAACTGCCATAATTCCAGGAAGTTTAAGTGGTGTTGTTTTCCCGAATCCACCAACATCGATAACGTTATCTCCTGGTACTTCAGGCGTATTGTCTTTTACGGGAAGTACCATTAGTCCAATTCCACCGACGCTTGTAGAAGTCAAAGGGGATAATACCCAATCGGGGTTTTTTTACATTGAAGTACTTCCTTAGCTCCAGTCTTATATTGAAAATATCAGAGGCGATATGAAAAAATTAATCACAATCTGTTTGTTATTGGGTATGAGTAGCGCGTTCGCTGCTTCAGTGGCCAAAGTTTTATATACTGCGAGTAAAGTCGTAGCCAGTCATAACGGTGTGTCACGTGCCCTTACACGTGGTTCAACATTAGATGCGGGGGACACAATAATCACCTCAAGTAACGCTGCCGCAAATATACAATACCAAAATGGAACATTGGTTAATCTGGGGGAGAATACGAACTACAAAATCCTTGGCTATACTCCCAATCAAGATACAGCGATTAAAGCCGAATTAAATGCTGGAAAATTACAGCTCAAAACACCGGGTAAAGTAAAAGAAACGTTACGTACCCCGGTTATGGCCCTTGCAATCTTAGGGACTCAAGTATCTGTGTATGTTCCGCAAAAAGATAAAGTTTACGTGTCGGTGCAAGAGGGTAGAGTTGAGGCTGGTGGTGCGATCTTCGGCGCAGGGAAAAGTTTTTTAATTACGCCACAAGGAATTGTTGAAACACCCTTCCCAGCAGCTGGTCAAATAAATACACCTAAGAGTGCTGAAGGTACTATTGCAGCGCAATCAAGCAACCAGACAACAACCTCATCGGGCACGAGTGCTCAAGCTGATTCGAGTAACGTATCAGCGACTAACACTATTGCCACTGTGGCTCAAGTTACCGATTCAGCGCAGATGGTGGGTTCAACTGTAAGTGCGACCAATGCGTCCACCGCTGTAATCAATAATACGGTGGAAACCTTAGCAGTGTTATCCGTTGTCTGTTTATAAATGAATATTTTTTATAACCTCGTTATCTGCCTGTTGGGTTAATGGCCTGACAGGTTTTAGAAGAAGGAGGTCTAAATGACTGAGATGGCGGATTCAGTCGCTGAGCGTCGTGAAAAGCGCCAGCTGCGTAAACAAAAGCAGCGCGAGACAAATATTATCCGTGCCAAAAAAATGCATCGTATACGGATGGGGAGTGTACGTTCAGAGCAACAATATGAACTGCCAATGATTAACATTGGTTGCTCCGGATGGTTTTACTGGCATTGGCGAGGCCTGTTCTATCCTCAAGAACTTGCTACTACCCACTGGTTTAATCATTACAGCAACACATTTAAAACTGTAGAATTAAATGCTCCTTTTTATTCTTGGCCAACTATAGCGAATATACGTAAATGGCTGCAACAAGCTGAAGATGAAGAATTTACTTATACCATAAAAGTTTGTGAACTCATTACCCACATAAAGAAGTTCCAGGGAACAAAAACACTAGTTCAAGACTTTGGTTACATTGCTGATATTCTAGGTTCTCGCATGGGATGCTTTTTATACCAGTTGCCTCCAAGCTTTCATTATACACCATCACGATTGCAGAAAATTGTCACACAATTAGATCCCCGCCGGCGCAATGTAGTTGAGTTTCGTCATGGAAGTTGGTGGAATGAATACGTTTATGAGGCTTTTAGACAAGCAGGGATTATTTTTTGTTCCTCTAGTGGGCCACATTTACCTGAGGATCTCGTTGTTACCACGGATGAAGTGTATATTCGTTTTCATGGAAAAAAATTATGGTATTT
>JAFKHV010000074.1 GCA_017306715.1 Legionella sp.
ATAAGAACATCATCTTTACGAAGTTCATTGAGTAATTTGTCTAAAGCAGGTCTATTGCTGAGCATGCCACTCATTTGGTCTTGATAAATCTTTTCACAGCCAGCATTTTTTAAAGCATCAAGCTGTAAATTTAAATTTTGACTGGTCGTTGAAACGCGCGCGTAGCCAATGAACATGGTAGTTGTTTAAAATAACGGTGTGAAGTTAATATATCATACTTAAGTTACTTGAAACAGTTTATTGAACTGATAAATATGTTAAATGAACAAGTCACCAAGTAAAAATATTAAGTTCATTTAAACGGTGGTATTTATAAACTACTTCCTTATATTAAAGCTATTTGAAATGTAAGACATTGTCTTATATACTTAGTTGTAAGATAAATTCTTACATTATAGAGGTGCATATGGCTCGTACTATGACTGTTGATTTGGGTAGCGAACTTCGTCACTACGTGGAATCACTCGTCGATTCAGGGGATTATAGAAGTAACAGTGAAGTATTAAGAGAGTCTTTACGATTACTTCGTGAAAGGAAAGCTGAATCAAAACTAGAACAATTGCGTCGCCTTATTGATGAAGGAGAGGCAAGCGGCAATCCTCTAACATGGGATGTACATGATTTTCTAAAGGGTATGAAGAGTAAATCCCGTGACAAATAAAACATATCGTCTTTATCCTAAAGCATTAGAGGACCTTGAGTCTATCTACTTATATAGTACTCGTGAATTTGGCATCAAAAAAACAGAAGATTATATTTTGGCGATTAACTCCAGCTTTCAGCACCTTGCTGATGATCCATTCATTTCTCGCAAGTGTGATTACATTCGTCCGTATTTACGCGCATTTAATGTTGGTTCTCATATTATTTTTTTCAAAACTACTGATTATGGCATTGCTGTTATTCGGGTATTACATCAATCTATGGATTTTAATAGACACCTATAATTAAATAACAAGTAGCCAGATTAACCTTATCGATCACAAACTAGATAATAAAATAGTTATTCTATGTGAAACGTAATGGACAATATAAAAATCTTATCATTTCTAAAAAGTCACCTTTTCGTGTTATAACAGCGGTGAATAAAGGCTTTTTGTATTTTCACACTCTTTTTTGAAGAAAAGGTACGTTATCTAGCTCCAATAGGATTATAGATATATCCCAATTGACAAAATTAATATTACCCTTTAAATTTACGCTAGGTTTGCTTCCAGTCTTGTCAGTAGACAAATAGCCTTAACGAATATAAAAAGATTTATTACTTCTCTAATTACAAAGTTAATGAAAAAAACTGGCCATTTAACTTAATTGGAGAGAAATAATGAGCCATCCAGAAAACCTAAATCCAATAAATTCTTTTTATCCTAAAAGAACTCAAACAATATATTCATGCAAAAGAAATGCTTGGTTATTGCTCGACGCCTTAAAATTAATGACTCCTGCGCCAACATTCGATACCTTGCTGGAATTATCTTCCGCTCTTCCCTCCATCAGGGACCGTTCTCCTAGGGATAATTTATTTTATATATATCCTTACCTTTCAACCTATTTTAATTACAAAAAGGTTATTTTGGATTTCATTGCCAATAAAAGTATGGATAGCGACACAAAAATAAATCGTAGTAAAATATTACAATTTTTAGCATTTTGTGACGGTTATCCTTCTTGGGAAAATATGAAATATCATCTTAGTCAATCGAAGAAAAGTATAGTTACATTCTCATTTCAACATGACACTCGAAACCATAAATTAAACGTATTTACTTTTTATGATGATGATGGCCATTCAAACCAAGGCACTCAACTTACAATTCCTAAAATCAATTTTCCAGATTATGATACTAGGCATTTATGGGGAAGAGTGACACCACAGCACCACCTACATTTATTAATTGCCCAATTGTTAAGCATTATAAATCCGATTCCTTTAGATAAGGAGACATAGGAACAATACATTCGCATTCTATATGACTATTTTAGAGATATAGAGCAAATACATACTGAGTTTTTAATCACTGAATTGGATATAGTTCAATTAATTGATTTTGAATTGAATAAGCCCTGCCCACCTCCCCGCATTATGTCAGAGGAAGAGAAAAAAGTAAGAGCGAATGGTCTAAAACAAGCAATGACCGATTTCTTTGAAGGGATACAAAGAAACCCCATCAAAAATGACGATTCTTTCCATTAAACAACGTTTATTTAAAATAATCTATGCATTGAGTTTTAGAGAGTATAATTTTGACATGGGTTCTTGAGAACACATAATCAAAATTATACGCACACTATTAAATTTCCTTAAGCTCATCTTTAAAAACGTTCGTTTTTCGAGACAATTAAATGACATGGATTATTCAATGATGCTACTTCGTGTATGGGATTTATCATGGATTTCATTCCCGAGCGTAATCATGAACGCTGAATGAAAAATTTCTCATGTGTTAATGCGAAAACGATCCTAGTCAATTTACTTACGAATCTCTATAATTTCCATGTTTGGCGCAGTTATTCAAGGACAGGAAGTCCATCTTAAACCAGGAACCGTTAAGAAGTGGCTGTGCGCAAGCACGAATGGATTGTACTTAACCCGCTGATTCAACGAGAAATATCAGATTTATCTGTTTCTCAGAATTAAATGTTTGCCTCAGCACGCAAGTTCCGGAGCGCAACTCAATTCTATGCTTGGATTGTGCTCGTTGAACTCTCTATATTTTATCTGCATTTCATGATGAATTAAAAAGAAGACATCATCAATAAACTCACCTTCTGATTGTGAAACTACTTGTTGACTGAAGGAGTAAGTTTTTGTTATGTCCTTAAAAACGGGATCACCTTGTTGTGTTACACCATCGTATAATTGCCCATCTAGGTAAAATACTTCATGAGGTGTGGCACAAAAAGGAAAAACATGACCTACAGGGTGACGGCCTTTTCGAGCTAAAGCGATATGGCCAATTAAGGTCCGTTGTTTTTGAGCAGCAATTTGTTGAAGTACTGACGATAGCTCCGCGGCCTTAACCCGCATTCGCGGAGCTGATGTCTCCTCGAAATAAGCAGGAACTAAATTGTCATGCGAGTCCAGATGGTATTCTGTCGAGGGTTGTAGTGGTAAGTTAGCGTGCAAGCCCTCTGAGTGAGGCAAGGCAACCGAGGTGGCTACGCGAAGTTGTTTGCTCGATGGAGTACCATCCTCTAATTTAATGGGAGCAAAGCGAAAAGTGACCTCATTCGGGGTTACTGGAAGAGACGATACCTCAAGCCCAGTATAGGAAGGTATCGGATTACCGTGCAGCATGCTCCTCAAGGCCACTATAGTATAATCCGTCAGGTATCCACAGTTATTTTGAACATTACTATCCTTGCGAACATTTTTAAGTGCCTGTCGTAACTGATGGATCACGTCTTGTATCTCCACTTTGACTTGTACCTCTGATTTGATTGCGAATAATCCAAAGGAAGACCGCGCTGGAGATAGCTTCGCACCATAGGATTCGTCGGCGGATAAATGGAGTGTTTCACTTACCGAATCCCGCACGTCATGAGATCTAAAATCCTCAAAATCAGTCATACTTTCATTTGAGAGAGCGTTTTCAACGTTATCATTCGATTCATCATGAAGTACATTCTCGTCAATCTGTTCGTTGCTCGCTGAAAAACGAGAACTCATATTATTTAAGCGACGTCTTTTCGAAGCAGAATCGTATTCTGTTGCTCCGTCCAAAGTGCGTTTCCGTGAGATTGGTTGAGTATTCGAGCGTTCCATTATGGGACATTTTTCTTGAGACGGTTCGGTTAATTTAACTTTTTTTCTACGTTTGAATGCAGACTTGGTAATTGCGTCAGACCCATCACTGGGTTTTCCTGAGTTGGGATCCACCTTTCTATCATTGATAAATTTATTATAGGTCACCGCATCCGGTGCATTGCTCAATTGTCCTGTTTTCGGATCCACTTTTCTATTGCCTACAAATGTACTGTAGGGAACAGCGTTAGCTGCATTACTGGGTTGACCTGTATCGGGATCCACCTTTTGTCTTGCTATAAACGTACTGTAAGGTATCGCATCAAGGGCATCACTTGGTAGTCCTGAGCTAGGATCTACTGTTTTTCGACGTTTAAAAGCAGAATAGGTAATGGCATCCTCTGCATCACTCGGCTTTCCTGTTTTCGGATCTACCTTTTTGTTATTTAAATATTGGATATATGTAATCGCATCGGGTGCATCGCTCAAACGTCCTGTTTTGGAGTCTACTTTTTTTTGTCCCTTGAAAGTGCTATAGGATACAGCGTCAGGCGCCTCACTTAATTTGCCCGTTTTAGGATCATATTTTTTCTTTCCTGAATAAATACTGTAAGGAACAGCATTTGCAGCTTTACTCGGCAAACCCGTTTCGGGATCCACTTTTTTTCTCCGCTTAAAAGCCGAGTAAGTAATGGCATCCTCTGCATCACTAGGCTTTCCGGATTCAGGATCCACTTTTCTAGTATTTCGAAATTGATTGAACGTTATCGCGTTAGGAGCGTCGCTCCGTTTTCCTGTTTTAGGGTCAACTTTTTGTTGTCCTCTATAGGTACTATAGGAAACAGCATTGGGGGCATCGCTCAATTGCCCTGTTTTGGGATCAACTTTTTTATTTTTTTTATTTGGAATCGATATTTTCTGTTGCATATTAATTCACAAATTGCCTGTTAGTAATTTATAGTGTTCACTATTTTATCAAATTAAGCTTAAGGATTTCTTAGATCCGAAAGCGCACCGTGAGATCTTTTTACAAAAAAGAATATTGAAAGATTAGGCCTGAGGTTAATAAACTTTTATTAATTCACTAGTTAACCTTATTTCACAATTGTAATCTAAGAAAATGACTCATAAATTCTTACCTATTGAAGTAATCATGGCTGATATTGCCTGATCGCTGATATGCCTATTCTAGATCTTCAAGATAAATTTCATGCTGTAATTGCTTAGCACAGTTTTTATCATTTACCCTCTAATGCTCAAAGAATGACATAAAAATCCCTTTCATCCCTAGTGAGGGTAATCCCCATTTTTAACTGATACTAGAAATAGAGACTTACGCCACGAGTGCCAATTTTTGCTTTGGAGGAATTCCTCCGATAGGAGTATTAGGTCGTTCATTATTGTATGTCCATAATCATGGTGTCGCATGATAATCTTCTCGGTCAGACACAGCACCAATACTCTAACCTCTATTGGATATTTTATGACAGCAGACTTGATCTTTCCCTTCTTTTTTAGCTTGATAAAGTGTTTTATCCGCTTCGGAAATGACACGCTCCACATTTTCCATGCTTGCTGGGGAAACACTCACGATACCAATACTTATCGAGGTTTTAACAACAATGCCGGTTTGGTGTACATGTTCTTTCAAATTTTTGCACAGCAACAGGGCCTCATCTAAGCTAATATTCGTAAGAATTGCCGCAAATTCATCCCCACCAATTCGAAAAGAAACATCGTCATCTCGTTGCAGAACTTTTTTCATAATTCTCGCTAATTCTATTAAAAATAAATCTCCTGCTGGGTGCCCATACCGATCGTTAATCAGTTTGAAATCGTCCACATCGATAAACATTAAATTTAATGATTGGTTATTTTTTTTCGCATGATTAATTTCTTCACTTAACCGCTGATCGAAATATCGCCTATTATAGAGTCCTGTTAGCGAATCTGTGATTGATAACTGTTTTATCTCGTTTAATGCTTCATCTTTTTCTTTGTCTAAGCGTATGGTCTTTTGCAGCAATTTGCAGGGTAATTGGGCGGTTATCATCAGCATGATGACAAACAAGGAAAACATCGTCGCTAAGATGATATGATCCACATCGCCAAGCCAGTAGTTATAAACAATAATCGGCACGAACATAAATAGTATGTAGGCATAATAGGCCGGAAGATAAATAGACAATGACGCCAGGGCCCCTGAGGCCATCCCCCCTAAAACTAAAGTAATGATGTTATGATGCATCGCGAGGAGGTAGGAATAACAGAACAGGTAACAAAGCCCCCATGCAGCCCCGGTAAGCCCGGTCAAGAGAACAAAGATAATTTTAGTCGTCTTCTCATCCGCCACATACTTTTTGCTTTTGATACAATAGGTGGTGTAAAAAAAACGGCTTAAGCTTAAAAAAACCATCACCGTGAACCATAAAAAAGCCCAATGTGAAGGGACACCTCGATACATCAGATAAAAGGTGATGATAAAGGATAATAAGTCATTGAATGGTATCGATTTTAGTGAATTATCTAATAAAAACAGCATGCATTCCGTTTGGATTTGAGGCGGCTTCCGTGTCATCGCAGAGTCTCGATTTTATTATATCGATCATTATAGTAAATATAATGGAAAGACGAATCGGCCTATAGTTCACAGTCTTTCCAATCAAACAAGAAATCTCTCAATCACTTTTGCGCAAATGGTAGTAGGTAATTTTTATCTACAGCTCTATACTTTCCTCGCTTGGCACAGTGACTCAGGACAGGAAGTCCACCTTAAACCAGGAACCGTTAAGGGGTCGCTGTGCGCAAGCACGAATGAGAAACGCCCCTTTATGCAATCTCGTTCTATTCATGCACATAAAACCGCCATTGTGGTATCATCCAATCGTCACTTGCTCCTTGCATCGCCACCCAACTCCGCGGGTCTAAGGGTCGTCATGAAAACATACAACCTATCCGTTACTGAATTCGCACAACCTGCTCCGCGCGTTGGCAGCTTGGATACTTATTCAGGGCTTCACCTGACCTCCAAACTCGCCATCAAAGCCCATCAGAACTTTCAATTACAGCAACAGAAAAAAGACAGCAACTACACCCCGGAAGTCCCGGTTACCCACCCACTGATATTCACGAATTGTTGCTTTAACCTGTCCGGGCGCATGGATGGGATTTATCAGGGAGACCCAATCTGTATTGAAGAAATAAAAACCGCGTTTGAGCCGCAAAAATTAATCGACGAGCTTGGGGATAATTACTTCACCCACCCCTACTGGCTGCAAGTGCAAGTTTATGGCTATATTCATTGGTTAAAAACCAACACCATGCCTCGATTAAATTTATTGATTCTTTCCTTACGCAATAAAAAAACGTATCCACTGCCTTTAGACTTTAGTCGCGAAGCTTTTGAAACGTGGTTAAACCAACGCCTTGAGGAGCTGGTAGGCGAAATTGACGCATCCAACAAACGCAGCGAACGGCGAAAGCGATACAGTAACCAACTTCAATTTCCATTTGACGCGCCGCGACTGCAACAACAAGAGCTCATGGAAACAATCGAAGCGTCCATGAAGCGAAAGCAACCCGTGCTGATTCAAGCACCTACGGGCTTAGGTAAGACCAGTGCCGTCCTATACCCGGCCTTAAAAGAAGCTTTAAGTCGCGGACAAAAACTGATTTACGTCACCCCGAAAAACAGCCAACATCAGGTGGCACTGCATGCCGTACGCCTGCTGCAAGCTAAAGGGACTTCCTGCACCTCCTTGGTCCTCACCTCCAAAAAGAAACTGTGTATGAAAAACGAGCCCTTGTGTACCCGGAAACATTGTGAATTTGCGGATAATCATTATACCAAAATCACCACACACCAATTATCTCAAATCATTCAAAACGAGCAAAATTTAGATGCCGAGAAATTTAAAGAGTTTGCGACCACCTACCGAGTATGCCCGTACGCCTTACAGATGGACAGTATTGCTGATGCGGATGTCGTGATTGGCGACTACAATTACGTTTTTTCCGCAGCCAATACCCCCAGTCCACTGCTCACAATGAAATTGGGAGAACACGAAAAACCCAATTTAGTGATGGATGAGGTGCATAATTTACCCAGTCGCGGGATGGATTATTTTTCACTGTCACTCACAGTGGCTTTTTTTGAACGGTACCTTGAGCCGCAGCGGCGCTATCCTAAGGCGTTCGAGAAAAAGCTTACAAAAAACATTCATCAGTGCATTAACTTAGTTGATACCTGCGCCGTGCCGCATGTTCGCGAACCCCACCGGGTTGAGGTATCCATCGAATCATTTAGGCGTCAAGAAGAACAACTTCATCAATTACTTACAGACTACCTCGCCTTGGATGGAGCCATAGAACCGGAGGATGCGGTACTCATGCTCTGCAATTATTGGTCGGATTTTACCCAAGCTCTGGAATTTGCACGTGAAGGTGGTGATGCGTTTTTTGTTTCCTTTCATCCGCAAGAGGCGACGTTAAAAATCAGCTGTTGTGATGCATCGAGGATACTTGAAGAGCACTATCGACAGTTTGAGCAGATTATCGGTTTCTCAGCCACGCTAAAACCCTTTACTTATTATCGCCAACTCATGGGACTTAAAAATTATCCCGTTCACACCGCGGAGTTTTCTTCGCCCTTTTCACCGCAAAATCGTAACCTACTGATTATCCCGCAAGTATCGACCAAGTACCGTGACCGACACGCGAACCGACTAAAAATCATCGAGGTCATTACTCGTCTGTCTGCATTAAAACCGGGCAACTATTTCGTGTTTTTTCCAAGCTTTGAGTTTTTAGAAGACCTTTACGCGCAAATGCCCCCCTTGGCTCAGTTCACGCTCATCCGCCAAGAGCGGCGCATGACCGCTGCAGATACTCAAACCCTTTTAAAGCTACTTCATCAAAAAAATAAGCCGCATCTATTTTTTGCGGTGCAAGGAGGGCTCTTCGCAGAAGGAGTTGATTATGTCGGTGAATTGGCCATCGGTGCCTTTATCATTGGCCCACCCCTACCCTCCTTTAACTGGGAACGTGAACAAAGAAAGCGCTATTACGAGACGCATCATCAGCAAGGTCAAGAATATGCGTATACCTATCCTGCGATGGCTAAAGCCATTCAATCCGCAGGAAGAGTGATTCGCAGTGAGACCGATAAAGGCTTAATCGTCCTCATGGGGGTCCTGTGGAAGAACTGACAAAAAGGGGGATTTCAGCTTAATCTAATAAAATGTGTGGTTCCCACCATAAAGGAGCGCTTTTCTTATAGCTATGTTTTTTATTCGGAACTACCAAATTTGGATTTTTTAGCGAAGCAATAGTGATACAGATATTTGAATATCCGACATTCAACGTGCCTAACAGACCACCACATTTCTTGCAGAAGCAACGTGTAGTTTTTTCGGAAGATTGGTATAACCCAGGGTTACTTGCAGTCCATTGAAAATGGCTCAAAGGAAACTCAACCCAAGCAACAGTTGGTGCCCCAGATGATTTTTGACACATGGTACAGGAACATAGATGTGGATTAAAAGGCTCTCCTCTAGCTGTATAAGTTGTTTTATTACATAAACAACCACCATGATATTCTAACATTTTTCCCTCTTTATTATTGTTCCACTAATTTTGATTATTTGAAGCAGGAAGCCATCGATATAATGTTGGCACAGAAACTCCTAAATTGTGCGCTACATCTTTAGGTGGCGTACCAGAAAGCAATAATTGTTTAGCAGCTTCTATTTTGCTTGCTGTCATTTTCCGTTGTCGCCCTCCAACTCTCCCTCTTGCTTTAGCAGCAGCGAGTCCCGCTTTAGTACGCTCAACAGTTAATTCGCGTTCCATTTGTGCAAGACTAGCCATAACATGAAAGAAAAATCGCCCCGCTGTTGTTGATGTGTCGATATTGTCAGTAATACTTTTAAAATGACTTCCTTTTTCGTGAAGTTGATTGACTAGTTCAATCAGCCCCTTAACTGTACGTCCCAAACGATCGAGTTTCCACACAACTAACGTATCATGTTTCCTTATATCATTGAGAGCAGCCTCAAGACCTGGTCTATTTAAGCGAGCTCCAGAAAGTTGATCCTGATAAAGCTTTTCACAACCAACTTCTTTAAGTGCATTTAGTTGCAAATCTAAATTTTGTTCTGTAGTCGAAACACGGGCATAACCAATGAGCATATTTTTATCACTTATTTCTCAAAACTCGTCTTGATTATACGGATGTTAATCGATACCATCAAGAATGGTTATTGAGAATGCGGAAGCCACATCCTATCGTTAGCAAAGTGGCGCACAGATGAGAATTCTCAAAAACGAACGTTTTCAATAAGTTTATGTTGTAAAAATGATGTATAGCCCCGATCGAATTCAATTGTTATCAGATGAAGAAATAGATGCTATTTATGGCATCCCCACTTTTAATGATACAGAGCGTGCCTTATATTTTGATTTAAATGAAACTGAAAAAGCTTTGTCGAAAAAATACCGTACAATCAAGTCAAAGATCTATTTTATTCGAATGCTGGGATACTTTAAGGCTAAACAGCAATTATACAGAGCTGATTTGTTAGAAAGTAATCCTAAAGATACACAATACATCATGGCAAAATATTTTGACGTATCAGTGTCGTTGACCCATGGTGAAATAGACAAGAAAACATATGGAAAAATGAAAACTGATCTTTTGGTGGCATTTGGTTATCAAGACTGGTCGATTCAATTAATGTCTACCATTCAATCAAATATAGGCGAGTTACTGAAAATCCATCCCAAAATACACGATGCACTTCGTCATCTGTTGATTTATTTTGATAGTCATCAAATTCTGCTGCCCAGTTATCGGACATTGCAAGATCTATTCACAACCGCCATTTCCAAAGAAGAAAATCGATTGAATGATTTGATCACTAATTTGCCTGCAGCTCAAAAAGGTCAACTATCTGCATTGATTGAGCAAACAGAGGGTATCACTGATTTAAACAATATCCGTGCTGATCAGAAAAATTTTCAATACACTTCTGTGCAGAATTCTATTGATAAAATTCAAAAAACAACCGAACTGTATGATTTTTCAAAAGAGTTTATTCCAACTCTTCAATTATCAAAAAACGCTATACGCTATTATGCAGATTTAACTGTTCAATATCCACCCGCACGACTCAGGCGATTAAGCCAATACAAACAGTGGCTACAAATGTTATGTTTTGTTCATTATCGCTATCAGCAAATCATGGATGAGCTGATTATCAGCTTCATGTATCACGTAAAACTGGTTCTTTCTGATGGTAAAACTGCAGCAAACGAAGCCTACTTAAAAAATAAAGTGAATGTAGCCAATGAACTACCAAAATTGGGTATTTTTCTGCAATGGTTTCCTGAGCGGGATCCTCTGTTAGCCTACGAAGAAGTTAACAAAATGGCATACGATATACTTCCTAAAGAAAAATTTCCGCTGATAGTGGATTTTTTGAAGTCTCTTTATTTTGATAAAGAAGCAGTAGAATGGGAACATTATGAAAAATCTTCTCAATACTCCGCCTTGAATATTCGACCTATTTTGTTGCATGTTCCATTTGTGTATTACAAAGACAATAGTCAGTTAACTCGCATGATGAATTTTTTAAAAAATCATTACTCATCAGGAAAGGGTCCTATCGATCTGCATTTGCCTGAAGATATTAAAAATATGCTTTCCAAGCGGACATTACAGTATCTAAAAGCCAACCCATCTGATCTAACCGTTGATCCGCATCGTTTTGAATTTTTCGTTTACAAAAAAATGTGTCATCAATTAGAAAGAGGACGATTATGTTGTAATGAAAGCGTGAGCTTCTCAGATATTGATCACGAATTGGTAAGTGTAGACGTTGTGGAAAATGTTGATGAAATTGCACTCAGATTTGGCTTTCATAAAATTCCCATTTACTGTGGAGAGCGATTAGATCAAATATTAGCATTGCTGGATGAAGCTTGGGATAGAGTACCTGGCAATATTCAATCAGGAAAAAACCAAGGTTTTAAAATAAAGGATACAAAGAAAAAAGCATGGACGCTCCTTTATGATACCAGTGAAAAACTGGAAGACGCGTTTTTCAAAAAATTACCGAAGGTGGCTGTTGCTGATGTGCTGACCTTTATGGGTGGCCACAGTCATTTTTGGAATGCATTTACTCATATGAAAGATCGCTACACCAAAAAGAAGAAACCACATCTTTTGTCACTCACTGCTTGTATTATTGCACGTGCATTTGGCTTGGATCCTGGCAAGATGGCGGAGATGTCAGATTTAAATTTCAATCTCCTTCGTGCAACGGATGAAGATCTTATTCGTATGGACACACTATGTGGCGCCAACGATGAGAACAGCAATTACATTAATACATTGCCTATTTTTCGATTATGGAATCTTATTGATGATAAATTATTGGCAGATGTCGACGGACAAAAATTTTCCACTAACAACAAAACCATTCAATCACGCTTCTCCACTAAATATGTTGGCAAAGGAAAAGGTATTTCATTGTATACATTACTGGCTAACTTTATTGCTGTTAATGCCAGAAATATTGGCATCAACGAATATGAAGGCCACTTTCTTTATGACATGATTTACAGTAATAAAAGCGATATTGAGATTAATATGGTTACTGGCGATAACCACTCAAAAAATCAGCTTAATTATGTGGTTCTGGATTCTATTGATGTAGATTATGTTCCTTGCATTAAAAATATACGAGAAGCGGCTAATGATCTGTATTCAGTCAAATCACCGTCATATTATACGGGTATATTAAAACCTAAAGCAGCTATTAATGTTGAATTGATTCGAAGTGAAAAGAAAAATATTATTCGAGTGTTATTATCGCTACTAATGCAAGAAAATACACAGAGTAATATTATCCGCAAAATCAACTCCCATACTCGTTATGCACGCCTTAGATTAGCATTATTTGAATACAACAAAATCTTTAAAAGTATTCACATTCTCAATCTTATCGATGACATGAGTTTTCGAAAAGCACTAAGAACTGCCAGGAATAGAACAGAAGCCTATCATCAATTGCAAGGCATAATTCGCAAGGTATATCGGGGTATTTTCAAAGGAAAAACTATCACTGATAATCGTGTCAGCGCACACGCAGCCAGATTATTAGCTAACAGCATTATTGGATATAATAGCATCATTTTGAATAATATTTATGAGAAAATGGTGGCGGAAGGAGTTCCAGATGAAGTGATAGAGGAGTTTGCTCGCATTTCACCTATTGCTTGGGCTCATATTCTTTTTACTGGAAGATATCGCTTTAAAGGGAACAATGGTTTAATCGATATTGCAGGGATTGTGCAAATTTTGGAAGATCAACTAAAACAAAGTATTTGGAAAGAGGGAGAACGAGCAGTAGCTTAGCATTTCAGGTGTGTAATTTTGAAATCCCCCTTTTTGTCAGTTCTTCCACAGGACCCC
>JAFKHV010000075.1 GCA_017306715.1 Legionella sp.
AAGAACGCAACACTTGGTTGGTGTGAGATGATCAACGGAATAACCGGGTTAACAGCCTTAGAGAGGCTTGAGCCGTGTGCTGGGAAACTCGCATGCACGGTTCTTAGAGGAGCCAACAACAGTAATGTTGTTGGCTTACTCGACTTTGCACTTTATGGCACTCGATATCCTATAAATGTTTCCGGTAAAAGGTTTGAGATCGACTTACTAATGTATAACACAAAGCTTCATGTGTATGTGGTTGTAGAGTTAAAACGAGGTGACTTCAACCCAAAGGATACAGGTCAATTAAATTTTTATCTTTCAGCTATAGATGAGCAATTAAAAATGCCAGAAGACGGTCCTACAATTGGATTACTTCTCTGTGAGAAAAAAGATAAAGTAATTGCCGAATATTCATTGAGAAGAGTAAATAGCCCAATGGGAATTGCGGAATATGAGGTAAGTAAATCGCTATCTGAAGAACTCAATTCAATTTTACCTACTACTGAAGAGATTGAAACAGAGTTAAGTGCTTACACACAACATTTGAGCATTTCAGGTGATGAAAATGATCGCTAAGATAGGTAATTCTTTGATAAAAAAATTAGTGCCGGGCGATAAAGTATATGATGTACGAGATCTTAATTTAAAAGGTTTTTTGATAAGAGTTCATCCTTCTGGCAGTATGAGCTATATTTGCCAGTACGCAAGAGGGCGCCGTATAAATTTGGGCAAAGTTGGGGTGATTAGTGCAGCCCAAGCTCGTGAAAAAGCAATAGAGGTAATTAATAATTTTAATAAAGGTATTGAACCCACAGCTCAGAAGGGGGTTAATAAACCCAGGACTTTGGGCGAGTTTATCCAGGAAGAATATAAGGCTTGGGTTTTGTCGCATCATAAAAGAGGCAATAAAACGCTTGCGAATCTTAACCGATGCTTCGATAAATTTTTTAAAAAATCACTCGTTGAAATTACACCTACCGTTTTAGATCAATGGCGTGTAAAACGATTAAATGAAGGTGTCTCTAATGCCACCATTAATAGAGATATTGGTGTTTTAAAATCGTTAATGACAAAAGCCGTTGAATGGGAAGTTATAAAAGAAAATCCATTAAAAAACCTCAAGCTTTTTAAAATCGATAGGGCACCTAAAGTGCGTTATTTGTCTTTTGATGAGGAAAGAAATTTACGACAAGCTCTGACTGAGCGAGAGGAACAGTTACAGCAAGATCGAAAAAGAGGTAATGAATGGAGACAAGCACGTAGGTATGACTTGCTGCCGGAGTATGATGAAAATGAACTTTGTGACTATCTTACATCAATGGTTTTAATTTCAATCAATACAGGTTTAAGACAAGGGGAGCTTTTTCATTTAACTTGGGAAATGATAGATTTGAATGAACGCTCTATTATCATTGCTGGTGAAATAACTAAAAACAGCAGCTCTCGTTATATTCCTCTAAATGATGAAGCGTATAAGGTGGTTATGAAACTCTTTGAACGAAGTAATTCAAAAAAGGGGTTAGTTTTTCCTAGTAAAGACGGCAAGCCTTTTAATAATATTAAACGCTCTTGGTCAACCATTTTAAAAAGGGCACAAATAACTGAATTTCGATGGCATGATTTGAGACATCATTTCGCGAGTAAATTAGTAATGGCAGGAATCGATCTAAATACTGTTAGAGAGCTGTTAGGTCATTCTGATATAAAAATGACGTTAAGATATGCTCATCTAGCACCCGAGCATAAAATTAAAGCGGTTAATAAAATCAGTTGGGCTGAATAATAATTGTATGTGTATTGATGCTTTAATTCTAATATTGTTAGATGGATACACTCATCTGAGTTAATAGTATAAAGGGCCAATTGGAATGTTTTAAAATGAAGAAACTCGTAAATCTGTTTAATAATGTTGGCTTAAATTCATTTTATGAATCAATCCGTACAAGTAATCAATCCAATAATATAAATGCGATAGATTATTGGAATGAAAGATATTACTTAAACTCACAATATCTTGATATAAAGTTCATAAGTGAATTCTCTTATTCTACAGAAGCCTGTTTATGGGAACTGACTTTATGTGATTATTTAAGGCGTAGTCCCGGTATAGAATTACTTGAGTATAAAGCTTTTGGAAAAAAAAATAAAAGTAAGCCTGATTTTTGCTTTTTGTTTCAAAACAAAAAATATTACCTTGAGGCAACAGTAGTGAATCCCGGTGAATATTCTGAGCTGAATATTAAACTAGAGGATCTATTGGGATCTTCTTGCCGTATTCCACGGGAAGAATTCAAAGAAAAAATTTGTGCAGCCTTAAATAGTAAAGTGCAGCGTTATAAAACTGGCTATAGGGACATTTTTGATGAAGATGATGGCTTTATTATTGCTATTTCATCGAGTCCTATTGGGATGCATATAAATCCTAATGATCCTCTTATCGAAGCAAGTTGTTTATACGGCTTTTCTGAGAGACAATATTATCCTGATACAGATAAAGTTATAATTAATGAGGAGCTTAGTATAAGCAAAAAAAAGAATGGGAATAGAATTGATACTGATTATTTTGCCACCGAAAAGTATGATTTTATATCGGGTGTATTAGTATCCCGAGAGTTAAGTATATTTTATCCTAAATTTGAAAACTTAAAGAATATAATTTCAGAATTGGAAGATGAGAGTGTTTACTATCATAATCCAAAAGCAAAAAATCCATTGCCAAGGCAAGCATTGTCTATCAAATACGAGTTTGAATCAAGGGATGAAGTTGAAAAAGCTTTGGTTCGATAGGTTTTAGTTGCACTGCTTTGGTGCTTTGAAATTTTTTTATTTACATAATGTTGAGCTCATGCCTCTAGTCTTAATCAAATTTAATTAAGAAACCTACTTCAACCATTAAAATCTGTTGAATTATTACCACAATAACCTCATCGATTAGTCGACAACGAATTAACGATATTCTGCATTTATCAAATTCTGACAAATTCTTAAACTAAAACTTGATTGACATGAGTTAAAAATAACCATAAAATCCGCTGTTTTGCACGCTTGGGCAAAAAATCCTCATGAAATATAGTTCCAACACACATATTTCATGAATGCTCAATCCATGTGCAATTTTTATTAGGACACTACAAGGAAGCCCTCTCGAACATGAAACAAAGTGATGTATTGATTCAAGCAATAGACAATTATCTTTATTGGCGCAGCCATAAACATGATGCAGATAATCGCGGATATACAATCGGCTACTTTACACGATTTCGACATTTCACAGACTTTGGTAAAACAAGAGCCATTCAATTAAAAAATCTCCTCTCAGCAAAGCCCGCGCCTCATCCTGTATTGATTTTACAGCAACACTTTAAAACCCATTCCACCATCAACAATCATTCATTAGATACCTATCTTTTGGAGTGTATTGTTCAAAACAAAGGGTTGTTTTTAGAGATTTTTAATGAAAATCCACATTTTGGCGATGAGCGCCTGGAACCGGCTATGCGCGCCCCTCTGCGTGCATTAATTCTGGGACTCGATATCACCGCGAATAGCGCCTTTGAATTTGCAAAACTTTATGAAGCAGAGGGCGCACCCGATAATTTGCCCATCATGTTCCACTATTTGAGCTTAGCCTGCCGACAAGGCCATGAGGGTGCGGTGAGTAAGCTCAAAGAATATGCCGATAAGAACTCCAATCAAGCCCAATATCTTTTGGGTCAGGACTTTGAGCGGCAGGGGAAGCTTAACGAGGCGTTTAAATACTATATTCAGGCAGCCGAGCTCAATCAACTTGAAGCCCTTGAGCATCTCCGCGAACGCACCCAGTCAAATCCTCAATATGCCTGGATCGTCTCCGAGATTTACGAAGAACAGGAAGATATAGACGATCATCTTCACAAATCACTTAGGTATCTCATCATTGCAGCACAAAATGCTCACCCTGGTGATCACCGAAGTTTGGCCTGTCAGAAACTTGATCTTCTTCTGCAGGCACATGAGCTCCCCGAAGAAACATTAATCGCACTGGGTAATTTCTACTTATACGGTCGTGACGGGGTAAAAAAGGATGGGGTCAAAGCAAAACAATGTTTTGAACGGGCTTGCGCAAAAAATAAGTTTGCATATGCTCACCTCGGTGCAGTGCATCACCGTGCTCCCGAATTAAAAAATTTGGTTGTAGCAGCACAGCATTATCTACACGCAGCGAGGGAAGGATGCAACGCGGCTTTAGAGGGTGCTGAAGAGATTTTGAACGAACCGGCCATCTCCGCCGCGGAGTTATCGACGATGGGTACTCTATTTTATGAGCTCAAAGACCAATCCTTAGCGCTTAAATTTTACGCTAAAGCCAGTACGCTGGGTTCTTCCGCCGCAGATTTTTTACTTGCCCAGCATTATGAGATGCAAACCGCAAACGATCCCAATGCCCGAAATCAGGCGTTTACCCATTATCTTCACGCGGTAAAAAAAGGCCATCCTGATGCTTTAAGTGCATTAGAGCGACTGGGTGATGAGGTGAGTTCGGAGCAGCAACGCGTACTAAGTCAACTATACGAATCCGTGATGCATAACGCTGAGCGAGCCGCTTACTGGCTTGTAAAGGCTCAAGAAATTGATCACTTTGTATTCGAAATTTAATTAGACCGAGTTTTTTCATGAAAGATTTATATAAGATATTAGGGATATCCCGCAATGCGTCCGCAAAAGAAATAAAGGCGGCTTATAAACGATGTGCGCTTAAGTTTCATCCGGATAAAGGAGGCACGGTCGAGCAGATGCAGCAAGTGACGGAGGCCTACAGCACGCTGTCGGATGAAGACAAACGTCACATCTATGATATCCGGTGGAGTGTAGTGAGTGATTCCAATGAGGAAATCAGTGAGGATCGAAAGGCATTGGAGCAGGGCGATTATGTTCCCTATTCACATGCCTTTAAAAAAGAGCATCAGGCCTTAATTCGTGAGTACTCTAAGAAAAAACTGGAACCAGGTGATGTCTCTGCCTACTTTCAACCGTTGGTTTCCCTATACACCGCAGATAGGCGTCAATTTAGTTCTTTTTATCAAGCCATTCACGAACGAACCAATAGGCAGGTGTATCCTGCGGCTGAAGCGGATGTTGTCCCGCAAGAACCCTTAACCCCGACTCTTGCGATTACTTTGTTTACCCAATTCTTATCCGGAGAATTTGATATAAATGCATTAGAGCTGATTCAAGCCTATATGCAGGAAGAAATGATTCGATTAAAACTAGACAATCCTTTAGCCTGCGAATTGTCGTTCTATGAAGGTATTTCTGAGCTTTTCACCCATACTCTTTCACCGGATAGTGCGCAAGCTGAGACGCAACTATTTTCCGTGAAGAAAATAATCGATTTTGTGCAAGTCAGCCCGGATGCTTTATTTCAGAATATCGTCTCGTTGTTTTACAATCCATTATTCCGACATCTTTGTTTATCCGCGATTCAAGAATACTGGCTCAGTAAACAACCGCTGTTCACTGAGGAGCAGCTCGGTCTTTTCGATGGTCAAGCTGCCGCTAAAGAGCTATTTGAACTACTTGCTGACCGTATGTCGCGAACAAGTCAAAAGGACGAGACGTATCGATACATCCGCTACATCAAACTGCTTTATAATCTGGATAAAGCGATTGATCATCGTCATCCTGTTGCCCAAGCCAAACATTATCGGGACAGTGCTTTTTTACTGCTCGATTGGATTCCGGCCTTGCTTGAGCAAACGCCTAGAAAGGTCCTGATTAATATTTTTTTACAAATTGGGATCAAATTTCAACAGGCTTCGCGTCACAAATCCCGGCCCGAAATCCGCATAGCCGATGAAAAACTCGCGCTAAAAATGTACATGACCTGTTATTCCCTCGGTCATGAGCATGCGAGTCCCGATATAGAACTGTATACCAACATTGAGATTTTAAGGTACCTTGCTGCGTTTCGTTTTAAGCACTCCCTGCTGGAAGACTTCATCCCTGCGGTACAAAAACGCACCCTTATGTTATTCGACTTTTTTCCAGTCTTTAATGGCACGCTTTCCAATATACGGTTATTGGAAGAAAATAAATCGCTCCCGTTCATGCGGCGACTCCTGCAGACCATGGTTGCTGCTCTTGAGCACAATAAGACCCATAACCAAGCGATTGAACTCAACCGCACACCGGCAAGTATTTTGTATCATGCCTACGAGGCCTGTTTGAAAAATTGGTATCAGAGTGAGCCCGATCTGCTCCTGGAGCAAAAATTTCGTCTTGACCTGATGGATGAATTATTATTTGAGCAGGGATGGACTTTTTTTGATGTTGAACCGTTAATCAATGCCCCCTGGATCATGATGAAACGCGACCAGGAAGGGTGGATGGAACTCTCTCGTTCGCTCCCCTTCGCGCAGGAGGATACAACACCGAAGTACAGTGCCATCAATGGGGTAGAGATTGACCCAAAAACCGGGGATATCCAATTTTATCTCACGCCCTGGACTGCAAACAGACCCGATTCTGATAAACGCTTTTCTTTATACGACCTGCAACAATTGTTAGAGAAAGAACTTGACTCAGCGATTTTTAGTCTCGATCCCGTGGATCCGGACATGCCTTATCATCCTTTTAATCAAATGCGGTTTGCACCGGACATACTTCATGGAAGTGAGTTGTTGCATACGATGTTTATCACCGACTACCTGCTTAAATTTCTTACCACCAATCAGGAAGTACAAGGAGAATACCCCTTTGAGCAGCGGGATGTTTCCAGTCTCATCAAGCATCTGCCTTTATACTTGCAACAGATTATTTACGATTATCATGAAGCCTCCGGAGTAGGGGCTTTACATCGTTTCTGGATTGAGGCAGAAACCATTGATTATGCGGTAACAGGTGAGCGCTCAGATGAACCATTTACTCTGGAACTAGGTCGCATGCGTATGGTGGTGAAGAAGCATCGGATGAAGTACGATGTTCATGGGAAGCTTCAAGATGAAGGCGATGAGCAAGAAGGCTGGCCTATTTATGTTTTAACCGCGGCTCAGATGCAGGAATTAGAAACAGGTAAACGGACGCTTTCTGGACATGCCATGATTTTTATTCATGCGCAGTTTAAATTGTATTACTGGGAAGACAACAAAGTCCTTCAGTTCCATACGCCTGAGAATTATCGCGAGTCATTAATTCGGTTGTTTAAGCAGCCCAGAAGTCCACAAGGACAAATTTTAGTCTCAAAAGAAAACGAACGCCTTCTCTATCGCGCGACGAAAGATATGGCCAAACAGTCAGGTCAACCGCATCGCTATTCTCCTGAATTTATATTTGCTCATGAATTTACTACCCATTACGATGAGTTTGCTCAATATTTACCCGAGTTTGGGCGCTTAAAAGAACTTAGCAAAATTACGGTGGTCGTGCGCACTCTTGCGGGTATCCGCGCACAAAATAAAGAAAGCTTAGAGGCGCTCAATGCGTATATGAAGCAACCCCTCCAACCGTTGCAGACCGAGACGTATCAATTTTACCAACAACAATTTAATGCCTTACAATCGAAGTTAACCACGCTTTTTCAAGAGATACGAAAAGAGCATTCTCTATGGGCACTAAAAGAGACCTGGCGCACCCAACTCCGCTCCATCAAGGCAGAAATCGGTGATTTAAACTTGACAGCTAATTCTCCTGAAGTGCAGAAAGCATGCCAAAACTGGCTCGACCAAATTCAGCGCACGTGTAGCTATGACTCGGCCTACATTAGGCAGAAGTTTATTGACCCGAAACGGGCCGATATTGTATTGCAACTCAGTACGGCGAAAAGAAAGAACGCGTACAGTGAGCTGTACACGCTCTTCCAAAGTCGTTTATCGCATCTATCTACTGAACGCTATAGCCAAATAATTAATAGTTTTCTAGATGGGAGTATGGAGCCCTTGGCTGAGGCGCTGTATCAATCCGAAGCAATAACCCGCTGGGAGCATTTGTTACCGCAACTCCAAAAACAATTTATCGGTGCGACACCAGCGAGCCTACGTCAGGCTTTAAACGATGAAGACGAACGAGGTATGGAGGAAATCATACGGCAAGAGCTTTATCGGCAAATCAGAGAAGTGATGGTGCCGATGGAGCGAAAGGAAGAAGGCTTTAAGCGGATTCAGTTCGGTATCGCGAAAGAGAGTAAAGAGGTAAATGAAGAATGCGTTTGGGTGCCTGCTACGGCACGTCACGAAGTCAAGAGGGATGAGCGCTCAGGGCATGTACGGCAATCCTTTTTTGTCTATGGCGGTGTGAGTGTTCAGCCCCGAGGAAATAGAATTCCGCCAACCGGAGGACGGTTGGGCGGGAGCGCAGTGGGTGGCACCTTTAACCGTGCCAACATTACGCGTGGGTTTCAAAGCCACCACATTATTAGCCCGACGAATAAAGCCACAAAAAATCATGAATTACTGGAACGAGCTGGCTTTAACAATAAAAAAGATATGAATTCACAAGTGAATCGCATATATTTACCTGATGGGAAAAAGTCACAACATCCCAATCGATCATTGCATAATGGTCGGCATTCGCAACCTGCAATGGACCGCGTGGCTGAACAGATGGACCGCGTGGTTAAAACAGGAGCAGCGCAAAATTGGACGCAAAGTCAGTATCGTGACGCTTTGCGCAAAGTAATAGTTGATTTAAGACAAGGCTTGAAACAGGGTAAAATTGATTTATATGCGAATCCTAAAAATAAAAAATAGCGTAAGGAATAAAAATGATTTATTTATGGCAAAAGCCGGAGAATTGTACCAATAAATTAATTGCTGAATATAGAAGAGATTTATCAGCCGATCGTTTTTTATTTTTAAACGGTACCTTTGTAGAAAAAGAACGAATAGACAAGCCGATAATTTTTGACCACGAAATGATAAAAGAGAAAATCAGTCGTTATGATTGCATTCCGAATAATTCCAATTCTCCATTAGTGAATCAGCGCATCGTTGACATACTCATGGAGCACGCGCCTGCAGAGGTACAATTTTTTGATGCCGAAGTGCACTGCAAAGATGGTGTATTAACCCATTATAAGTTATTAAACGTAACCGCTACTTTTGTTGGGATTGATCATGAGCAATCCATTTATACAAAGCTTGAAGGTACAGATGTCTTGATGGAAATTAGAAAATTAGTCTATAAAACCGGTTGTATGGGTGCCCATCACATCGCTCGCGATAAAGAGTGCTTCACAAATATATTAGTTTCCGAAACAATCAAACAACTGTTTGAACAAGAAAAAATTAGAGGAGTGTGGTTCGTTACCCCTGAAGAATTGTATGCACTACTCTATCCTGAACGATGATTCTGAAACTTTATTATGATTTATTTATGGAAAATTCCTCCGAATTGTACTAGTAAGCTAATGGGTGAATATATAAGGGGACTCTCTCCTGATCGTTTCCTATTCTTAAATGGTACCCATGTCCCCAGAGAAACGATAAATCAGACAATAATCTTTGAGCATGAGATGAATAAGGATAAAATTAGTCATTATGATTGCATCCCAAATAATTCTGATTCTCCATTAGTAAATCAGCGAGTTATTGATTTACTATTTAAATATGCGCCGAATGATGTCGAATTTTTTGATACGGAGATCCACTGTAAAGATGGTATTTTAACTCATTATAAATTACTCAATGTCACCTCCAAGGTTAAGGGTATCGATCACGAACTGTCTGTTTACAAAATACTTCCAGATACTGATGTCATGTATGGGATTGAGCGGTTAGTGTATAAGCCGGGTACTATGAATCAACATGTAGTTGCTCGAGATGAAGAGTTTCTTATGAATATATTGGTTACTGAAGATATCAAACAGGCCTTTGAAAAAGAGAAAATAAAAGGGGCCTTTTTTATCCTTCCGGAGGACTATTGATATAATCTCTAAATTAGAGAGGTAAATTTACCATAGGCTTAAGGTAACCTATCTTGGCAGGATAACTCTTGTTGTAATGTAATGACTGCATTTTCATATTAATTTTTTTTAAATTATTATCGATCATTCTGATTTATTAAATTTCCATCGATGCCAAATCACCGGTGTAGCAGATAAAATTCTCTTTGAAAAAAGAATGGGATCTTCGCTTGTTGTTTGTGGGTTTAAACAAACCAAAGCATAGCCAGTTTGTCTTTTCATCAAGCGCCGAAAATAAATGCCCTCGCTAATTTCTACAATACAATCATGCCCAATACATTCCTCTATGTCTGAAGATCTTAGGTACTGAATTCCTCCAACAAAATCACCCCTATTATAGGCTGGCTCCATAGTATCGTCAGAAACCATGATAACCATAGCATTTGGATTATTCGTTTTAAAAAATTCGATTTCTTTTTGGACTGTATTTTCTTGAGTTAATAAAGATGAAATTTGTTTATCTAGGGTTGGATACGGAGTGAATTCTGAATCGAGTAAGCTGGGGCTTTTTCCTGAACCAGAAAGAAGCCATTGTGCGGAGCAATGTACACCGGAGCTATGAAATATTTCAACAAGCTTAGATGCTGCCTTTTCGGTAATGGGATTTCTGCCTAATTCCCATGATTGAAGAGTATGCATGCTGATTCCATATTTACTTTCAAGATCCTTACGGGATATACCAGCAAGGCTTCTTGCAGTTTTAATACGTCGTCCAGCATTTAATCGCTGTTCTTCATTATTTTGTTCCATAACGAACCTTAAACAAGTTTTATTTTAAAATACCAAATATAAGTATAATGTATTTACATATACGTATTTCAGGTATAATATGGCTATCAATACGCGTATCTAAAAATAGGAAATGCGTAATGCATTGCTAATGAGCCTTTTTGTTTATGTAAGATAACACAAAACCGAGGAACCAAGGTATGACTCAAGAGCACAGAAGATAATTAAATTTTTAAATGGATACACAAGAGTCATGGATTTTCTAATTAATACTGATGAGTTAGAGGCAATATGTGGATTGCTCCACATACAGCAATTGACTTATTTACGCGGAATACGACCGTATATGGACGTTAAAACAGGAGTTGTTGGAGTGAAGCGAAGAATCAGTTATCAGTCGATTGCTGAGCAGCTCTATGTGGAGCCGCATCAAGGAATAAAAAGTCAGAGTTGGTCCCGAGATCAGGTTAGACGTGCTGTTGCTGGTCTTGCTCGAGCCGGGATTATTACTGTGCAATCGGAAGGAATGCATCTAATTTTAAAATGCCAGTTAGCTACTTTGGGTTATTTTGTTCAAAATAAAGCCGCCATAAATCCACCACATAAAAGCATCATAAACCCGCTTGAGAAAAGCCTTGCGAATACTGTGTTAACTGAAATTGAGCTTCTTAAAGCCGATATGGCTGAGAGGCATAAAGCCGCCACACCTCTTAGTGAAGATAATTATTATATTTTTTTATTATCTCAATTCGAAAAATTTTGGATGTTGTACCCACTAAAAAAATCAAAACAAAAAGCTTGGGAACAATTTCAAGCACTCAAACCAAATCCAAATTTGTGTTCTCACATACTTCAAGCACTTGAATCCCAAATTACCCATGCCCAGCAATTGCAGAAGCAAGGGCAGTGGATTGCTGCGTGGAAATATCCTGCCAATTGGCTTGCTCAGCAGTGTTGGAATGATGAATTAACCCAGGATGAATCACAGGAGAGAGGTCATGCGCGCCATAGGTCAGATTATACAAAACAAACCGCTGGGGACAGCCTATGGGACTCCTGCAAGTCAGGGCTTGAGGAGGAAAGCAACATTGTCGACCTCTTCGATTACCGAAGCAGCTCGCAAGCGTATTGACCGGTTATTTTTAAGTTTTACTGCCTTTTATGGTCAGCTATGGCGTAGCCAATTTAAAAATGAGGAATTTATCGAGTTTATGAAAAATGAATGGGCGAATGCACTAAATCATGTGGAGGATAATTTTTTGCAAGAAGCGTTGACGCATTGTCGAAACAAAAAAGAATTTCCTCCGACATTACCGCAATTTATCGAGCTATGTCGAGATGCAAAAAAACGGACGGCATTTCGCGAAAAAGCTAACTATAAAAAAAGTCGTCCAGAGGTAGCCGCATTGCATCTGGAAAAAATAAAAGCAATGTTGAAGTAAATAAAAAGGAGAAAATCATGCTGGTATTAACACGACGAGTTGGTGAACAAATTTTAATTAACAAAGGAGAAATTGAAATAAAGGTGCTCTATGAGCACAACGGAATTATTACTTTAGGTGTAAAAGCACCTGCACACATTGATGTGGATAGAAAAGAGATTTTTTTAAAAAAACAAACAATTGCTGAAGCTGAAATACAACAGCATCATCAAGCCGCTTAAAGGAGCTTTGCATGTTAGTTCTTACACGTAAATGGGGTCAATCAATCATTATTGGCGATGATATTGTTTGTACTGTTTTGGGAGTTAATGGCAGTCAGGTGCGGTTAGGAATAAAGGCACCTAAGAAATTGATAGTCAATAGGGAGGAGATTCATCAACGAATTCTAGCGGAAAAAAGTGCAGTTAATGAGGTTAATCAAAACCAAGAAACTGATCAGGAGTTGATTGAGCTCTTAACTCAGAAATTTAGATATTTGAAAAAAGCAGCCTAGCGTCATTAAAAGGAGGAACAATGAAACAATTAATTAAAACAAAAATTCAACAGGCTGCGTTTTGGTTCATTGCCTCTTTGGTAACCTTGCCCAGTCCATGCTGGGCTTACGGCTCGGGTGTGACTCCTGAAACAATCATTCAAAACATCATAGATTATTTAACAGGCGATTTAGCGCGAGTGGTTGGAGTATGTGTCGTTGTTGGGGCAGGTTACATGTATCTTGAGACTCAACAAATCCAGAAAAAAACTTTTGTGCGTATTGTAATGGGTATGGGGTTAATTTTAGGCGGTTCCACACTTGCTGATTTATTTTGGGGGTAGGGATGAGGGAATTCAATACACTAGATGAGAATACTTTGTTCCTAGCATTAACCTGAATTAGTTTTGACTTAATCTGACATACCCACTTGCAAAGGTGAGAGTTTCCGGTTTTGATAGAAGTGCGAACTTTAAACAAAACCAAAAGGAAAACTCTCATGATAGATAATAACGTTAAAATTATTAAACATAAAGTCGGTCTGTT
>JAFKHV010000076.1 GCA_017306715.1 Legionella sp.
TGGCAGCGCATCATGTTTATTCTTTTAATTGGTTCAACCCTCAGTCTTTTATCCATTTTTTTGAAAATAGCAAAGACCTGGTCAAGCACGAGCATTATAAAGGAATTACTGATATCACTGAGATGAAGAACTATCTTAATGCTTATTTGCTTAAAGAAATTCTGCGACTTAGTCAGCGTAATGACGCCACCAACTATACGCTGAATAAAGTAGAGCAATACTGTAGCCTGCTCCAGGAATTAAATCAGCAGGAAATTGATGAAGAATATCTATCACGCATGCTTCATAAAATTCATTATTTAAGCCAAAAAAGCTGTCATTGGTTAGGCATGATTAAATCACCTCTATCCTTAATGAACTATGAAGAATACTTAAAGCCCCTAGAAGAGCGCATTGATGCCTTTTTGAACACAGGAGCAATAAAAGTCTCGCTATCTTAAATATATTTTGAAATGCGTGATACTCATCCCTAAGGATATTGTTTTATTAAGGTCAGTAATAGCTACTATCTTCAATTATTTTTAAATTTGTACCCAACGAGCATAAGCAAGGGAAGAGGTTTTTACCGTAAACATTGCGATAAGGTGCCTAAAGAACAAGCAGTAATTAACGCACCAGATCAACAATCACCAGCCACATTATTATGTTGCTGCTCGATTGGACGCCCCAGCAGCATTTAGGAACTGATGTCAGGTCAGCAGACCCTAGTTATAGGTTGGAGGATCGGCATGAAAAATTTGTAAGGTAATGTCATCAGGAATGGATTTGATTTTGGCGCGTAGCACTAATTGCTGCAACCAATCAAAAAAAACCTCATGTACATCAGAGAATAGGGCGCGAATTTCTTCGTCGAGTTGGGGAGGTAAATCGCTTAATATAGGAAAAGTAATATGATCGAACCATAGTACGCTTTCATCCAGTTCTTTTATCAAATTATGCCAATTTAAATCTTCGGTTTGTTCGAGTAATAAAATTTTTCGATCTAACTCCATAACCAGAAGACAACAATCAAGAAAGTTACAAAATAAAGCTTTTGCCTGCTCGTGATGTATCCAACTATTGTAAACGCTTATATAAACGGAAGATAATTGTTCCTTCCTATCCTCGGCCATAAGCTGCGCGTTACTTTGTTTGCAGAGTTCAGTAAACATCGGCATTTCCAGAGAGCTTGCGCCATCACCATTTTTAATTACCTGCAAAAGTTTTTTAAATGGTGCAGCCAAATAATGAAAATTCATTAAAAATTTTTCCATCCAATAGGCACCATACTGATTTAATAAAGAGTTTTTTTGATCCCGGGTTAAATCCCCATCTTTGATAACATTCAAAAAAACTTTAAATTGTTCCGGTGTCATCCCAAGATTTATATTGTTTATCCCAGTACCTAGATTCAAATCAGAGACAACAAGTGCTGCACTATCAAAGCATTCTGTGACTAAACTATTCTGATGCAAAGGGAGATGGTGATAGTCTTGGATAAACTCATGAACATGTGATGTAGCTAAATATAAATTTACTTTATCTACACTAATTGAAATTTGTCTAATACGCTGATTAAATGGAAATTCCTCTGTAAACATTCCATTGCCTCCTACTTCCTTAAGGAAGAAAATTTCGGACTGTTTATTAATTTATAGTTTGTTTTGCAGAGAAAAAAAAGTATTAATGACTTTAAGATGTTTATTTAGTATTAAATTGAGGCTGGTTGTTAAACGCAACCTCAAGAGAATTATTTAAGATTTTTTCTGACTTTTTGAATAGCACGAATTTGCGCTACAGCTCGGGCCAATTCAGCAGCCGCAAGTGAGTAATCCATCTCATTACTTTTATTTGCCATTGCCGCTTCAGCTTGGGCTTTTGCAGCAAGCGCTGCAGACTCGTCTAAATGATCAGCACGTTCAACAACATCAGCAAGAACCGTTACGCAATTGGGCTGCACTTCCAGCATACCTCCTTGAACGTAATAAATTTCTTGTTGACCACCAGGTAAAGTCAATCTGACTTCGCCTGGCTTTAATACAGTCAATAATGGGGCGTGGCCTGCGACAATACCAACCTCACCCAATTCACCTGTAGCAACAACCATTTCGACCGCTCCAGAAAAAATCTCCTGTTCGGCGCTAACAATGTCAAGGTGTGTTGTTATGGTCATATCATCATGCCTCATAAAGATTTAGCTTTAGCAACTGCTTCTTCGATACTACCCACCATATAGAATGCTTGCTCTGGTAAATCATCGTATTCACCCGCAAGAATTCCTTGGAATCCTTTAATGGTATCTTTCAAAGAAACGTATTTTCCAGGAGAGCCGGTAAATACTTCTGCTACGAAGAAAGGCTGGGATAAGAAACGTTGAATTTTACGTGCACGAGTTACCACACGTTTATCTTCTTCTGACAACTCGTCCATTCCGAGAATAGCAATAATATCTTTCAATTCTTTATAACGCTGTAAAGTCTGCTGAACGCGTCGTGCCGTATCATAATGCTCTTGACCAACAACTAAAGGATCCAATTGTCTGGAAGTAGAGTCTAATGGATCCACAGCTGGATAAATACCAAGCTCGGCGATTTGTCGCGATAATACGACGGTTGCATCCAAATGCGCAAATGTTGTCGCAGGGGATGGGTCAGTCAAATCGTCCGCAGGTACGTATACCGCCTGAATAGAGGTAATGGAACCCGTTTTGGTTGAAGTAATACGTTCTTGCAGCATTCCCATTTCTTCAGCTAGGGTAGGCTGATAACCTACTGCGGAAGGCATACGGCCTAATAATGCAGATACTTCCACACCCGCAAGCGTATAACGGTAAATGTTATCAACGAACAACAATACATCACGACCTTCATCACGGAATTTTTCCGCCATGGTAAGGCCTGTTAACGCTACCCGTAAACGGTTCCCTGGGGGCTCATTCATCTGACCATAAACCAAAGAAACTTTATCTAAAACGTTTGAGTCTTTCATTTCATGATAGAAATCGTTACCTTCTCGCGTCCGTTCACCAACACCTGCGAATACTGAATATCCACTGTGTTCGATCGCGATATTACGGATTAATTCCATCATGTTTACAGTTTTACCTACTCCGGCACCACCGAACAATCCTACCTTACCCCCTTTCGCAAACGGGCAAAGTAAATCAATGACTTTAATTCCTGTTTCTAAAATTTCCTGGCTTCCTGCTTGCTCTTCGTAGCTTGGAGCCTTGCGGTGAATAGACCAATGTTCTTCAGCACCGATTGGGCCTGCATCATCCACAGGACGTCCCAAAACATCCATGATACGTCCCAATGTTTTTTTACCAACTGGAACTTGAATGGGCTTCTTGGTATTTTCTACTTGAACACCGCGTTTTAATCCATCTGTTGTACCCATAGCAATCGTGCGTACGACACCATCGCCTAATTGTTGTTGTACTTCAAATACTAAATCACCTTCGGTCAAGGTCAATGCATCATTAATACGGGGTACACTCTCACGTGGAAACTCCACATCGACAACCGCACCGATAATTTCAACGATTGTACCCAAGTTATTTACTGCTACTGTATCTACGCTGCTCATTATATACCCTCTTATAAAGCGGCTGCGCCACCGACAATTTCTGCCAACTCTTGCGTAATAGCGGCCTGTCGTGCTTTGTTGTAAGCCAATTGAAATTCTTTAATTAAATCGCCAGCATTATCGGTTGCACTTTTCATTGCAATCATTTTAGCCGCCTGTTCACAAGCAATGTTTTCAACAACCGCTTGATAAACTTGCAATTCAATGTATCGCTCTAACAGATTATCCAGTAAATCCTTGGCATCAGGCTCATAAATGTAATCCCAATGATGACCCATTACATTACTGTCTTCTTCTGCTTTCGGCAAAGGTAAGAGCTGCTTGGTCAATGGCTTTTGCGTCATGGTATTAACAAACTCATTGTAAACCACATGCAATGCATCTATTTTACCGGTATAAAATGCATCCAGCATCACTTTAACGATACCGATTAGATCCGTAATGCCCGGGCTATCGCCCAAATGCTCTTTAGAACCGATAACATTACTACCCACACGCTTAAAAAAAGCCAATCCTTTTCGCCCAATAACTGCAATATCAACTTCTTTACCTTGCGTCTTCCAATCACGGATAGTACGCACGGTTTCACGAAGTAGATTCGCATTGAGGCCGCCGCATAGACCGCGGTCACTCGTTACTACGATCAAGCCAATACGATTAACTTCGCGCTCTACCATAAATGGATGATTATATTCCGAGTGAGCACGAGCGATGTGTTTAACAACATGATAGATTTTATTGGCATAGGGCTTGGATGCGCGCATTCTTTCTTGCGTTTTGCGCATTTTACTTGCCGCTACCATTTCCATTGCTCGAGTAATTTTACGAGTTTTATTAATACTCGAAATTTTCGAACGGATTTCTTTTGCTCCAGCCATATTTCATTCGCCTTTAATTGACTTACCAACTAGCCGTACGTTTAAAGTCTTCAACAATTTTCTTTAACTGTGTCTCAATGTCATTGTCATATCCACCACTTTCGTTAATGGATTGCATCAATGTCGCATGAGAAGAACGCATACTATCAAGTAATGCACTCTGGAATGATGAGATCTCATTTAAAGGAACATCATCAAGGAACCCTTTTTCGACTACGAATAAAGACACACCCATTTCTGCCACTGATAAAGGAGAATATTGTTTTTGCTTCATCAGCTCGGTGATCCGTTGTCCGCGCTCTAACTGCTTACGCGTTGCATCGTCTAAATCGGAAGCAAACTGAGAAAAGGCCTCTAATTCACGGAATTGAGCTAATGCCAAACGAGTACCGCCACCCAGTTTCTTCATAATTTTGGTTTGCGCAGCACCACCGACCCGAGATACAGAAAGGCCTGAGTTGATCGCAGGTCTTATTCCTGAGTTAAACAAATCCACATCAAGGAAAATCTGACCATCGGTAATGGAAATTACGTTTGTAGGTACAAAAGCAGATACGTCGCCTGCTTGTGTCTCAATGATGGGTAATGCGGTTAAGGAACCGGTCTTACCTTTCACTTCACCATTTGTCAGCTTCTCTACTTCCTCAGCATTAATTCGTGCAGCACGCTCTAATAGACGTGAATGCAGATAAAAAATGTCTCCAGGATATGCTTCACGACCTGGTGGTCGGCGCAATAATAGAGAAATTTGACGATAAGCCCAGGCTTGTTTAGTTAAATCATCATAAACAATCAGTGCATCCTGTCCGCGTTCCATGAAATATTCACCCATGGTACAACCCGCATAAGGAGCAATAAATTGCAATGCTGCGGAATCTGCTGCACCCGCAACGACCACAATCGTGTGTTCCATTGCGCCATGCTCTTCAAGTTTACGCACAATCGCGGCAACTGAAGATGCCTTTTGGCCAACTGCTACGTAAATACATTTAACGCCGGTACCTTTTTGATTGATGATTGCATCAATTGCAATCGCACTTTTTCCGGTTTGTCGGTCGCCAATAATTAATTCCCGCTGGCCACGTCCTACAGGTACCATCGCATCAATCGCAAGTAATCCTGTTTGCACTGGCTGATCAACTGATTTACGCGCAATAACCCCAGGAGCAACTTTTTCAATGGGAGCCATTCCAGAGTGTTGAACAGGGCCTTTACCATCAATTGGATTTCCTAAGGCATCCACGACACGACCTAAGAGTCCTTCGCCAACAGGTACTTCAAGAATTCGACCTGTACACTTGGCTTTCTGGCCTTCCGCTACAGAAGTAGCTTCACCTAAAACAACCGCACCAACTGCATCACGCTCCAGGTTAAGCGCTAAACCAAAGACTCCACCAGGAAACTCGATCATTTCCCCGGCCATGACATCTTCAAGACCGTGTAGGGTGACAACACCATCTTTTAAACTAACTACAGTACCTTCATTTTTAGCTTCAGATACTACTTTAAAATCGATTATTTTCTTTCTGATTAAATCACTAATTTCAGAAGGACTTAATGCTACTTGTTCTGACATGGAAACCATCCTCTAAATTTAAGCGGCCAATTCGGTAGCCAATTTATTAAGCTTACCGCGTACCGACCCATCAATTACCAAATCACCTGCCCGAATAACGGCACCTCCAAGCAAGGAGGGATCAATGTTTATTTTTAATGCGACCTTACGTTGTAAACGATTGCTTAACGACTCTGTTAAGCGCTCTTGCTGTTGGGTGGAAAGCTCGGAATGGCTAAACACCTCGACATCAAGCGTTTTTTCTTGTTCAGCACGCAGTGCCTGGTAAAGCATGTATATATCGGGCAATATCTGTAGCCGCTTGTTCACTGCAAGCAAGGAAATTAAATTATTTACTTGCTCGTTTTCTTTTAATTCCGACGAAATCACTGCTTTTAGTAAATCAATATGCTGAGTCGTTGTTGATGCCGGATTATCAATAAATTTTTGTGCCTCTGGCGTTAAAACAGCTTGTGCCAAAACACCCAAAAACGCGGACCACTCAGCTAACTTCTTTTCAGCCAGAGCACATTCGAAAAGCGCTTTGGCATAAGGTCTGGCGATAGTGATGCAATCAGACATCTTAAATCTCTTCTATCAGGTTATCGAGCAATGCAGTATTTGTTTGCGCATCCACTTCACGCATCAATATTCTTTCCGCACCTGTTATTGCAAGGCTTGCAACTTGTTTGCGTAACTCTTCCTTGGCATGATTTACTTGCTGAAGCAGTTGCTCTTGAGCGAGCTTAACTTGCATTTGCGCTTCATGTTTCGCCGCTTCTTTTGCTTCTTCAATGATCTGTGATGCACGTTTGTTCGCTTTTTCAATAATGTCCGCTGAATGAACTTTTGCCTGCTTTAATTCATCTTTAACGCGATGCTGGGCCAGTTCTAATTCTTTACGACCACGCTCGGCTGCAGCCAGACCATCAGCAATTTTATCCTGACGCTCATCTAAGGCTTTTGCCAAAGGAGGCCAAACGAGTTTCATGGTAAATAAAACAAATGCAGCGAAAACGAGCATTTGTATCACAAGGGTTAAATTAATATCCACCGTTATCTCCCGCAACTTGCAAGGCGCGTCAAGGCGCCTTGCTTATTTTTTATCAAGAACCCAGGTTGCTGAGGAATGGATTGGCAAAGGTGAAGAACAATGCGATACCCACTCCAATCATAGTTACTGCGTCTAAAAGACCAGCGACGATGAACATTTTTACTTGCAGCATAGGTACCATTTCTGGTTGACGAGCAGAACCTTCGAGGAATTTACCACCAAGTAACCCGAATCCAATAGCGGTACCCAGAGCACCTAAACCTATCAGTAAAGCAACCGCAACCACGGTCATACTTTGAACTTGTGCTATCAAACTAGCAGCTTGCATATTTATCCCCTTAAAAATGGATGATGAAAATAAAACGGTTAATGTTCTTCGTGTGCCAAACTAAGGTAAACAATAGTTAACACCATGAAAATAAATGCTTGCAACGTGATCACCAAAATATGGAAAATGGACCAACCAAGGGCCAATAAAAACTGAGCCAAGCCCAAGGTTGCCGAGCCAACTGGTGATTCCATTGAAGCATTTAAAGTGAGCAAAGCGATAAGAATAAAAATCAATTCGCCTGCATATAAATTTCCAAATAACCGCAGCGCCAGTGATATAGGCTTAGCAATAAGCCCAACCAGCTCGAGCAACAGGTTAAAAGGTATGAATAAGGGATGATTGAAGGGCTGAAGTGTTAACTCCTTCACAAACGTTTTAGGACCTTTAATCTTAATGCTGTAGAAAATGATAAGTAAGAATACTGAGATAGAAAGCGCAAAGGTCAAATTTAAATCGTTGGTAGGTACCACTTTCAAATAATGAACGCCCATTGCTTGACCGATAATGGGTAGAACATCCACGGGAACAATATCCATGAAGTTCATAAGGAAAACCCACATAAAAATCGTCAATGCCAAAGGCCCAATCAAATTATTTTTTCCATGAAAACAATCTTTTACTTGTCCATCAGCGAACTCAAGCATCATCTCCGCAAAATTTTGTAATTTTCCAGGAACTCCTGTTGTGACCCTACGTGCGCCAAAATACAAAAGTGCACAAGCAATCACACCAATTACAATGGAGAAAAATAAGGTATCCAGATTAAGCGTCCAGAATCCACCTGTTCCCATTTTCATACCATCAACGTTATACGTTAAGTACGTCAAATGGTGTTTAATATAATTTGTACTCGATACCATCTCAGTCACTTTAGAACCTTTTCTGTTTGTTAACAATGAACAATGGAGCAAACCAATGCGTCATTAAAACCAGGATGTACGCTGAAAAAAAAGCCAATGGGATTATCTTTACCCACATAAATACTGCGGTAAACAGCAACATGGACAAACCAATCTTTATAGCCTCACCTTTATAAAAACTGTTCACTATTTGTCTTGCAGCGCGAGCGCCTTGATATTTAAATAATTTTATAGCAAATAGCGCATTGGGAATTAAATAGACCATGCCACCAAGCAAGGCAGATCCCGCTGCTCGAGTACCACTTAAAAAAGCAGAAACTCCAGAGATCAAGAGCACAAATATGAGTTGCATTAGCCATAGTCGTATAATGCTGTACTTATTTTGCTGTCTGTTCACATATTCACCCAAGTTTCTCCGCGCGAATTATAAAGCAATATACATTCTCGATCAACTTTTGCTTAATGAATACGGCTCATCAGAGAAGGTAATTAATGATGTGGGCCTATTGGCACATATATTGCACTGCAATAAAAATGTTTATTTTTTGAACTAAACACGTGTATTTATGTCTATACTTTAGTCGTGGAGCGTATTTATTCCTCTATTGGATAATACGCGCTGTTCGTAACCGGAATAAAGGAAGTGACATGCCTGACAAAATCCAACATACGGCTGTAAGCATGCAGCAAAAAATGTTGCTGCGTTATAATGATGGCCTACATCATAAACATAATAAAAATCACTTGGAATATCGCAAACACTATCGCTCGCACCCTTGTGACGTGCATAAATCCATCGATAATGATGAAGAACAAAGCACCTTAAATCAACGAACGGGTACACAACGTGAATTCGGAGCAAAGAAAATCCGTACACGTAAGGGCCGTGGAATCATTCATTAGCAACTTACTTTTAGCTTATCTATCCGTAAGTTCGGGTAGATAAGTTTAATTTTTTTGATATTCCAAATATTTGAAAATTTTTACCACATGAACAACACCTGCAGTGTGTTGCGCGATAGTGACCACTTTCTTGGCCTGCTCAGGCCATACGTCACCCATTAAATAGACTACGCCCTCTGCGGTAAGAATTTTAAATGCATGAGGGTCAATGCTGGCATCGGCAAAAATTTGGCTACGAATTTTAGCAGTAATCCAACTATCATAAACCGAATTACTTGCCTGATTATTCACTTTTACTACGTTAAATAATCGCCGGTAACCCTGAAATTTTTTTAAACGATAAGTAAGTTCCTGGAGTAATGAGGCGTTAGGAACAGTCCCTACGATAAGAACATCACCATTAAAAACTGCAAAATCAATTCCGGTCTTTTCTCTTTTAAAAAGGCCATCTTGAGCAAGCAAGGTATTAAGCTGGAGGATTAACTGATAATCATCGAGTTTTTTGTAAACACTGTGTCTGTCATAAATTAGGTTCGCACCAGTCCACAGATTACTACCTGTACAACCGACAAGTAATACCGAGAATATAAACCAACATCCATGTCTTATCATGCGGGTATCATCACGTCATTTTAACGAATATATTGAAACGTTTTAACTACTTTACGCACACCATTCACTCTGCGAGCAACATCTACGGCTAAAGAAGCTTGCTCATCGGTAACAATACCCATAAGGTACACGACCCCATCCTCCGTTACTATGCGAATGGAGCCTGACTCCAGGCCCCGGCGCGCCAGCATACTGCTTCGAACCTGACTGGTAATTAAACTATCTTTGGTACGCTGCGTTAAGGGTATTGGGTATTGTACGTTAATTTCATTATATACTCGTTGTACTCCAGAAGTATTTTGCGCAATTCTTCCCGCTAACTGCTTTTGCGCCATACTGGGTGTCTGCCCCACCAATAAAACCACCCGATTAAAACTTGTTACAAGAACGCGTGCATCTCTTAATTGCGGATTAGATACCAGTGCTTTATGAATTACATGGAATAAACGTGCATCCGCTTCCATGGTGAGTACTCCACGCTTGTCGTATATTATTCCTACGGCAGCACTGGTCACCACCGCGGCCACGCAACTGCAAAGTAAAATAGAAGCCAAGACGAGACTTATCTTTTTCAAAATATGTAATTTTTCCATAATTTACCCTAAAACCTGACCAAAGAGTGACTGATCGATTAAATCACAAAAACAATGCAATATGAACAAGTGCATTTCACGAATACGAGCAGCGCTATCAGCCAGAACGCGTAACTCTATATCCTCAGGTGCGAAATGCGTTGCTAATACCCCTCCATCACGACCACTTAAAGCAACCGTATCCATACCGCGTTCTTGTGCCGCTTGCAATGCATGGAGCATACTGTCGGAATTACCCGTAGTCGTTAACATTAATAAGACATCTTGCTCTTGGCCCAATGCCTGGATTTGGCGTGCAAATACTTGATTATAATGATGCTCGTTGGCAAAGGAACTGATGCTTGCTGCATCTGCTGATAAGTTATACGCAGGAAGCGAAGGACGTTCCACCTCAAAATGATTTAACATCGCACTAGTAAAATGCATAGCGTTTGCTGCGGAGGCACCATTACCACATAATAAAATTTTACCATCGTTTAAGAGACAGTTCACCAGCCGTTGTCCGGCACGGGCAATGGTTTCCGATAATGTATCCGCCATGGCAATTTTATTCTCAATGTGGACACCGAATAAATGCCGCACTCTCTCTTCAAGTTGCACCATAATCTACCTTTGATTGATTAATATCTTTAACGATTATACTTTTACACTAATAGTCCATTCCAAAAGCATCTTTTATCCAATGAATCTGTTGTTGAAGTCCATCCATACTCAAAACGTCAAAACGTAATGCATGTTTGTTGGCATCCGCATGGTTTAATAGATAATACTGAGCGGTTTTTAATATTTTTTTTTGCTTGATTGAAGTAACGCTTGTTAAGCCTCCTCCATAATTCGATGATTTACGAGCACGGACCTCAATAAAAACCAAATAGTTCTTATCCAGCATTATCAGATCAATTTCACCAAGACGACAATGATAATTTTGAGTTACTAATTTAAGTCCTTGCCTTTGCAAATATCCTAAGGCCTGCCGTTCAGCGGCCTGACCTTGAATTAAACTCATATTACCGCCTCGCCCAAGGAGTGAGCCAAACCTTGGCGAAACTGACCCCATTCCAAAACGCGAGCAACACGGTGGGAGGCACGCAAGTATAAAGCCCCATCTCCAGGCTCAGCCTCATCGATAGGAAAAAGAATTAAATGATTCAGTCGAGTCATAAAGGTAAAGCTTTGTTGGCCTAAAGCAAACAAGCGATTGTAACTATTGAATTGTTCAGGCCAATTTTTTATACCTGCCTGATGACCAAAAACCCAGGGTAGATCACAAAAAGTTAATCCTTCTAAATCTTTATCTTTAATTGCATTAGCAAAGCCACCATACGCACTGGCGGTCGCATAAATAGGCATTTTTTGCACATAATAATAGCGCAACAACGGCATAATTTGCCGCGCTTTAGTAGGATAAGCAATTAAAAAGAGCATATCAAAATCTTGGCGGCGATTACTTACAGTTACCAACGATGAGCCTAAAACCTCTTTAAGCTTTTTCTCTCGTGCCAAACTCAGGTCTACATGCAGAAAATTTTTAATTTTTTTATTTAAATCATCGTGTTCCTTGTAATGGAGAACTTCTGTCACCTGCGCTCCCTTTTTTTGCCATTGCTTGGTAAACGAGGTAACTATCTCATCTCCCCAAGAGCTATCAGGAGCAATAATCAAGGCGCGTTTATATCCTCGATTATGGGCTTGATTGGCTATTTGTAGCGCCTCATCTCGGGGTGATAAACTTAAGGTATATGTATGCGCTGGCAGTTGTCCTCCTCCTTCATTTAAAAACAAAGTAGGCACAGGATGTTCAATAGCAGCTACTGCGGCAACTTGAGCTTTAGTCAATGGCCCTATGATATAATGCGCACCTTCTTGTACCGCTTGTTGATAAAGATGAACCACCTCTGCATTATTGGTATCATAAGTTTTTATACTCAAATCTGCGCCTTGTGCAGAATTTTTGCGGGCGGCGAGAAATCCTTCCTTTATTGCCTTACCTGGTCCTTGTAACGGTCCACTCAAAGGTAAAAGTAATGCAATCTGTTGCGGGCTGGAAATAAGCTGGGTTGCTAAGGTATCAAGATTTTCAGGAAAAATTTCATTGGCTGGATGGAGTGGAAACTGGTGCTGCCATTGTTTTAGCTGTTGTATTACCTCAAGTGAACTATGCTGATTTTGTCGCGCAATTAATGCAAGCTGCAACCACCCCTGCAAGAGAGCGTTAGCGGAGGTCTTGTTGCTGTTTTCTCTTAGTGAAATGGACGATGTTCGTCCGAGATTTAACCACAATTGACGTGCATTTCGTTTACGCATCGTTCCATCTGTAAGCAGTTGATGTAAATTTATACGTTGCTGCACCGCTGCTAAAGGATTATTTGTTTGCTGGTAAGCAGTAGCTGCAAGTTCATAATTTTGAATCCGCCAATATTCATTGAG
>JAFKHV010000077.1 GCA_017306715.1 Legionella sp.
ATGTAAAGGTGATAGTTATCGATTGAAAGATAAATTAAAAGCAGGCGTTATTGAAAAAGGAGGAAATGAAATAACACCATAAATTTTACGCCGAGGGGATCAATTTTCGATCGGCAAAAGGATCAATTTTCAATTGGCATTGACAGAAGTACGCGCGCACTTAAAACAAAACATCGGCTGGCTGGTCCAACGAGGTTGGGTCACGGATTGTTCTGGGCGCGAATTTAAATCCATCAGTGCCTTTGAATATGCGCTATGGGCCCTCGACAAGCATCTGTGGACCACCCTCATCCACTGCATCCCGGAACAGGAAGCGCACCCCAATCTCTGGCGACAATTAGGGATGCAATACCAGCGCGTGAAGACGCAGGGCGTGACCTATGCGCTCGAAGGAAAAATCATCACCGAATCCCATTTTGATTTTAAAAACACCCTCATAGCCGCCCTGCAAACGCAAGTGGACCTCTATCAGGCTCCGGGCGCCAAGGATTTTGAACGCATGGATACCCAATGGCGCCAGGGCGTGGGTAGTGCCCAAAAGTTATTGCCGATGCATGTGGTTGCGGAGTATTGCTCGGAGGAATCCTTCTCGACCGCCCCTCAGTTTATCGCACCGCCCACAGTCACCAAAGGAATATTGAACGGGAGTACGAAACGATATGAACCCTGGTTTGCCGGTGACTCCAAGCTGGGAGTTCGTTTTGCCGTGTCCAAAGGGAGCCGCCCGTTTGCGGCGCGGACAGTGAATGCTCTGGGGTGGCTGTTGACGCAAGGAGCCACGCGCGATTTAGCAGCAATGCGTGCGCTACACACAAAACGCACCCAAGATTTCATCGACCTTCAAGAGCATTTGGAACACGCAATCACGCAAGAGCCTCAGCAAAACCCTCCCATCAAGCAAGGGACATCGCCGGGTGTACAGAACGCGCTCTGTGAAACTCGATTATTTATGGAGCCTCCATGAACATTTTGACTCTTACCGTTTATCACGAGCACGGCGACCTAAAAACAGCGGCAGAACTCCTGCATGACTTACGCACGGGCACTCAAAAAGGCCCCACCAAGGTCTCTTTTCATCCCGCGGGCGCACTTCCTGAGGAAACCGTCCACACGGTGCTGACCCACCTGCCCAAAAATTGCGTGGGGATTACTTTGAGCACCTTAACCCCCTGCATCAATACGCCGGGCAGCATGGAATAATTTGAACGCTGGTGTTCCTGGTTGCCTGCGCACGTAACCCTTTTAGATTTAAATGCGCTCATGCACTATTCGGTCTCCCATGCGCTGCAATGCCGGATTATTCAATCCCTCCCGAAAACCCTAAACCAAATCATCCTTCGCAACCATCATTTAGGGTATCACCGCACTGCCGAGGAGCTGCGTGAACTGTTTGCCCCGTGAGACGGGGTCCAAATTTTTGATTTACGGGATAATCATGTTCACGAGGTCCCCTGGAGCGAAGCCATCGCGCCTAAGCCTTTTCTCCCGTCAACGTGCACCACGGTGTCCCTCGATTTATCGCTCTATAGCCCAGAATGCAGCCGTTATTTACTTAGCACCCTACCCCCAAAGACGCATACTTTATGTTTAAGCAATGCTTGCGCCTTGCAGGCCTTAGTGACGCATATACCGCCGACCGTCACCACTTTAAAACTCATTTCCGTCGATAAAGAGCCTTGGATTCTCCCCACCACCGTCACGACACTGGATTTAAGCGGCTGCTTGCTGCATTCCGACTTCACGTTCCAGGGGTTACCGTCCCACATCACCACCGTATTGTTGGTAAATCTTGCCTACGCCTTCAGAACTGCGCAGCAGTGGCTCACCCTCATTCACAGCATTCCGGCGACGGTCACTTATGTCAACCTGCAAGGAAACCCCCTCTTTCGCGGGCGCACGCCTTCTGCCCGAGACCAACTGCTGCGCGCCCTGCAGCCAGTCAATCCCCAAGGACGCCTGGATTTACGCCACACCGGCGAGGAGGACTGGGTGCGCGCCGCCCTACCCCTCATCCATGGGGTGGAGCAAAAAATAATACCCAACCTGGATTGTGCCTACCACATTGCGACGTTTTTAGGGGCGCACTCCCAAACCGTATTTCAGCGCGTGGCACACAGAAAACGACACGCGCCTCCCCTTGCGCCTCAAAATTCCGAACAGCCCACGCCCAGGCCATGACCCAGCACACCACGCACAGCAAAAGGCCGCAGTCCTTCCTAGCCGATGGATGAGGGTATGCCCCAAAAGCCGCCTGGGCTGTACCCCCAACACGCGGACGCCCTGCTGCGTACCGATACGGATTAGGCTGCCGCAGACTCCGACTCCAGCGCGTATTGCTCAGCCCATAAGGCTTCTAAAGCCGCTCGTTCTTCACGGATTTGCTCGCGCAGCCCTTCGATGTCCTGCTCGGCAGTCGCCGCATACAGGGCCTCGGTGTACTGTTCCAAGCGGGTACTGTGCTGCACCATCCGCGCTTCCAACGCCTGTAACTGGGCTTCCCGAAGGCCTGCGCTTAAGTCGGCCGCAAGGTGCGGGGCCCGCTGAATTTCCGCAGCTTTTTGTTCTTGCCACCGCGCTTCACGCAGCGCCTGTTGGTCTTTAAAGTGTGCACCTAAGTAAAAATGGTCATAAAATCCTTTGGGCGTGCGCCAGGCCTTGCGGCGAATGAGTTTCGCCAACACATTGTTGCGGTGTTTAAAACAGCTAATCTCGGGCAGATAATGGTCGATGTTGATGAGGGCAAACAAATATTCGGCGACCACCTGCTTAGGATTCGACAGGGGTTGTGCGTGCTTGACCAACAGGTTGTAGAAGGTGCCGCGAAGGAGGTGTTTCACCTCTTCGGGGATTTCTTCACGAACCTCTTCGTCTAAAAAACGCGCGACCGTTTGATAGCGCTGCAGTCCCGGGGCTAAGGAGTTATCCCCAACGGGGCCTGTGGATTTTAAAGTAATAGTATTACTTACAGAAGAATAAAGATCTCTTATATTTGATTCCCTCAAATTGAGGGCACCGGTCCCCTCATTGGGGTTAAAAAAAGCACAGTCCTCTGGGGGCATCTTCTGCTCTACAGTCGCGGGTTGCTCTTCCGGTACTGCTTGAATTAAACTGAGAAACTTGGCGGTCAGCGCAATGTAGGTTCCTTTTTTGACCTCAAACGCGCCTGAAGCAGAGGTCCGACTGTACAAAGCTTGGCGGCGCTCAATAAAGCCTGCCTGGGCAAATTCGCGAATGTAGCGCTCGAGGCTGCTTTGCGGAATGCCGGTGTCGGCGACAATGTCCTTATAAGGTTTCATGAACCACACGTGGGTCGAATCGCGCAGGCGGTAGACGCTGCCTTGCCATCCGAGTAATAAATAATCCATCAACTGCGCTTTGCGCGCAGACGGAATGATGCGCATCAGGTGTTTGAACCGCGCATGAAAAATTGAACAAAGGCTCCCCATCGATAATTTCCTTATCTTATTGTTTTTTTTAGGGAACGAGATTAAAATGGAATAGAAATATATAAGAACTGACGGTCGAAGAAAGTTCTAGATATTTAGTCTCGTTCTTGATGCTAAAATATGAGGTTAAGGGAAGTTTGCCGACTTCCCTTAACCTTTTTTTATATTTGTAATATATCTTTATTTTTCTTATCAATTCCTTCTAAAAATTAATACTCAATACTCAATACAGGGTACTAAATTCCAATTGTTGATCGGAAAAAAATTAAGATCAATAGATCTTATAAAAAAACAATTTAAATCTATAAACCCATTAAAGTCAGGTGGTAATCGATTATATGTGGACATTTTTATAAATAGTAAAACCAGGACTTCATAAAATTTCTAATCAGCAAAAATTCAAAATATTTAATCAATACTGTATTGACTATCGTTGACTCTCAATAATTGCTCGGGTAAATTAATAGACTCTAAAAAATATATAAGAAAGGTTTAAATAATGGAAAAGCCTAAAATTCTGGTAGTTGCAAATAATAAGGGAGGCGTTGGTAAATCCTTAATAAGTCAACTGATCTCAACTTTCATTGCATTCAAAAAAAATAAAAAAGTTCTTGTTTTAGATTTTGACCCTCAGGGAAATATGTCGTATAGGTTTCTTAGAGACACACGTATCAGAGATATGTCAAATTACAAGCCGCCTCTTCATCCAGAATATGATCCTAATGATCCTGATGATGAGGATTGGGATGGTAGATCATCAGCATTAGATATGTGGACTGGAAATCCTGTTGTTCCTTATCCCACAGATCTAGAAAATTTAGAAATACTACCCAGTGATGCCGGATTAATAAAAGACATAGAAGCTTTTGAGTACAGTGATACCCTTGAGAGTATAATACAACGCCCATTCGATTTTTTTGCGATGGATGAATTTATTAATTGTGGTTATGATCTTATCTTAATTGATACACCTCCAGCCAAAGGTCCTTTAACACAAAGTGCTATACGGGCGGCGACTCATGTATTAATCCCCTTGGAATTAAGTAATAAATCGTTGCAAGGTCTAGCGGGTATGGTTGATTTGGTCAATCGTCAAAATGTATATCGGCCTACGAATAATCAAGCTCAAATAATTGGATTATTAAAAAATAAAGTTGATTACAATAAACGAACTCCACAAAATCGTATCATTGAAACCATAAAAAATAATCCTATGTTAGCTAAATTACTAATTGAGGATATTGAGATTCATGATTCACCAAGGGCCGTTGATATTGATGAGGATCAAGCTCCTATTACAGCACCGTATACTGAGCTGAAAGATAACGATAGGTTTGCAATTGAAGCATCAGAACTAGGGGAATTCGTTTATAAGAAAGTTCTAGGAGATTAATAATGGCTCTCAAAAATAAAATAACAAGTAAAACTTTAGGTAATTCTAAAATAAATAAACCAGATACTGCAATGCGTGCTGGCATCACTGCAAATTTAAAATTCACAAGAGGGAAGCAACTTGTAGAGCATGACCCTTTCTTATTAATTCCGGATCCTTACAACCCACGTCCGGGTGAGGTGATTGATGAACATTGGTTAAAGAAATATCTACATATTGGAACCAATGTTTCTTTATGTAGGTTTTCAGAGACCAATAATGAATATGTTATTCCAGAATTCTCGCAACTATCTGTAGAGCAAAATGAATCTCTTGAAGAGAGTTATAATTTTTTAAGGGAATTAGCATTTTCAATACGTGCAGATGGTTTGATTGAACCCATAGAAATTTTTTTAGCAGATCGTCAAAATGATCCAAGCTATTTCGTAAATAATAACCTTGATTATGGTTACGTAATATTGGAAGGACACCAAAGAAGACTTGCCGCGATGATGTCTGGCGTACCAACCGTAACTTGTATCGAGATAACTGATGAAACAATGCTCGTAAAGCTTAAAGTAAAACATAGAAAACTTAGAAGGCAATTATCAGAGAACAATTTAAGGAAAGACTTATCTGTTGCGCAGAATTTTTTGGTTTTCCAGCAACTTTTAGACGATACCGAATCTCAAACACTTACCAATAAACAGCTATCTCAAATAATGGGTTTGAGTGAGGGCATTGTTAGTGCTTTAAAATCTATTTGCACAAAATCTCAAAATTATCCTCCAATATTCTTAGAAAAGATTTTAGCGAATAAATTAACATTCAAGAAAATAAGAGCTTTAGTTTCTAAAAATTTTGCAGAGATTGAAAACACATTATTGGAACACAAAACACAATTAGCAACTATAACTAAGCCGATTATCAAAGCTCGAGGACGTAATGGAGGAGCTAAGAAAAAATATGCCACTTTCAAAGTTAATGATGAAAAAGAATCTGAGATTATTCATCGCTATCTTCTTTCAAAATTCCCAGAAATTGACAACATCGAAGAACAAGAGTCAACCTATAAAACTTTAGAAATGGTGCTTAATAAAATCCGAGAGATGGCTTTAAAGCAGATGTCATGCTCCGGAGCAAACATTGATTAACTCTTTGATTTATAACGATAATATAAATTTCTTAGATATTTTTGATTAATGGTGATATATGTCAAGTTCAAGAAAGAAACTATATTTTAAAGCCCCACAAAAAAAAGAAAAATGGTTGGTATGCATTAGATTTCCAAAGGACATAAAAAAAAAATTACGTACTCAGGCTGATAAAGATTATACAGGTCGAGGAAAGCAGTCTTTATTAATTGAAGATGCAGTAAAGTATTATTTACATACTGTAAGTGATATAAAATGGGCTGATCATGAAAGGGATTTGGATTACATTGAATTAATTGATGATATTCAAGAGGGGCTTAATCAAGCTCCCTTAGAGGGTGCAACACAAGTCTTTTTTACCGAAGAGACCAAAAATAAGATACTTGAAATAGAGAAAAAGATTAAGTTAACCAAGCCATTGATGAAGGATGTGCGAACTGGCCTAATAAGAAAGGCTGTCTCAATACGATTAAGTTTAGGTGATAAGGCATTTTTTGATTCAATAATGAAAATGTAAGTCAAGATTCAAACAGGGATGTCTAAAGAATCAAAGACATAGTTATATTTATATCATTGATCTCCTCCCTGTAAATAGATTCAGCCTAAACTAGAAAAAATCTGGCAAAATATCTAACAAGAGAATAAGTTTATTAGCCATGAAAAAAAGCAAATTTACAGAAGAACAAATCATGTTTTGATTGAAGCAGGCAGAATAGGAACGAGTGTTTCTGAGGTATGCCGAAAGATGGGGATAAATGAAGCAACTTTTTACATAGGGAAGAAAAAGCATGGTTAGCTTGGGACATCGGAGCTTAGGAAGCTTCGTCAACTAGAGGATGAAAATAACCGTCTTAACAGCGGGTTGCCGACTTAAGTCTTGATAAACAGATGTTGCAGTATGTTTTATCAAAAAAGCTTTGAAGCCATGGAAAAAGCGGGAACTTGCATTGCATCTTCAAGAGAGTTATCTGATAAATGTAAGGAGAGGCTGCGAAGTCATGATGATAAGCCGCAGTATGTATCCGTTCCGTTCTTGCCGTGGCGAAGATACTGCGATAAGACATCGCATACGCGAGATAGCTCAAATGCGAGTACGCTATGCTTATTAGCGTATCCATGTCTTTTTACAGCGGGATGGCATGTTAAACCACAAAAAATTTCATCGCATTTATTGTGAGAAAGGCCTTAATTTACGCCGAAAGCGTCCGCGCCGTTAGTTAACGGGTGCTCATAGAGAAGGAAGGTCAATAGCCTCTAATTTAAACGAATGCTGTTGCATGGATTTTGTTTCCGATAATCTGTTTAATGGAAGGAGAATACGCGTTTTAGCGAGAGTCGATAATCTTAGTCGAGAATGTATGGCTATTCACGTGGGCATGCTATTCGTGGTGAAGAAGTAGTCGGTGTTCTTGAGCAATTGAGGTCATTTGATTATAGGCTAACAAAAAGTATATCGATTGATAAAGGCCCTGAGTTTATCTCAAAGGCACCCGACCATTGAGCTTATCAGCATCATGTAACTTTGGATTTCTCAAGACCAGGAAAACCAATAGATAATGCCTTTATTGAATCTTTTAAAGGTAGTTTACGTGACGAATGCCTGAATAGTCACTGTTTTCTTTCTATGGAAGATGCTAAAGGAGTGGCGAGTAGATTGCAACGATTTTTGGCCTCATTCCTCCATAAGCAATTTAACACCAAATCAGTTCAGGCAGAAAGTCTCCGAGGCCAGTTTTTTCAAATTTCTGGCGGTACAATTTTAGGGAGAGGATCAATTAATCTGTTCATCAGTGAGCTTAATACGCATTTTATTTACAATTTCGAAAATAGAGTTGATCGGTTATCTAAATCATTTGTGTTAATTAATTTTGGCTTTGGTTTTGTTGCTATAATTTGTAGACACCAAAAACTAACAGGTATTAAAGTTTTCTCGGAGAAACCTGATTCTTTTAGATACTCCTCAACAAAATCATTTAAAAATACAGATTTTTTAGCGTCAGGAATTTGCTTTATCTGAGATCCCGCGGCACTGAAGAAATCTCTTAAGTGTTCTTTTGTTTTGAAAGAATAAGTCATTTCTTCTTCAGATATTTCAATCACCTCTAATCCTGATCTGTCAAGCATCTCTTTATATTCAATTGAATCAAAAAAAGAACGGGGACTTGTAATATTTATGAAGCAATCTTTCCATTTACTACTAGAGCAAATTTTATCTAGAACTAAATGATATAATGATTTTTTATGTGATAAAAGAAGGGCTATTCGAGCACCAACTACTGCAGATTTTGCTATTCCAAATAACGCATTCTGCTGATCTTTAACCCAATGTAAGCAGTTAAAAGAGGTAACAATGTCAAATTGCTCTCTAAAAATATTTTTACTAGCATCCATCGCTACAAAACGTAGGTTATTTTGATCTGTATATTTCTTTGATGCAAACTCAACCATTTGCTCCGAAATATCAGTTCCTATTACACAGCCTGCATGAACAATTTTAGCAATTTCATTTGTAATTACTCCATCTCCACACCCGATATCTAAAACACGGGACTGATCGTCAAATGAAATTTTGCTTAGTAATTTCATAGCAAAATTATATTGAAGCGCATTATTTTCACTGTATTTATTAGGGTTACGGTATATGTGACTAATCATAGGAATCTGAATTTAAAAAGCTATGAAATATTTTACAAAATATTATGTATTATAGGAACATGTAATATCGATTATGTTATAATCCATGGGCGAGATTACGCTCGTAATTAATTTGCGTTAGGGATTTGGTATAGCAAATGTCAGTATTAAGTATAATTTCATCCATTATAAAGGAAATAAAATCTCCTGCATTTAAAATAGAATCTGAAGATGAGGATCCAAAAACAGGATTGATTTTCTTTTGGGTAAAAATAGAAAACAAAAGCGTCTATCCCATGAAAAAAGATCCTATTCAATTACTGACGGAATCCAGATCAAAAAATTGTTTTTCAAAAAAGGATCATGATTGGATTATAGATGTTATGCTTGAGAACCAAAAAAGACTTATAGAAAATAAATTTAAGAAAAAATTTTCTCTTATAAAACACCAGTTTTCTGAACAGCTTGAAGAACCTCTGGTGGTTTATAAGGATTTAACTAATAAAATTTATATAAAACCTGCAAAAGAAATCTACTCAAGCATCGAAAAGCTAAAGAAATTTAATTCAGAAGATAGTGCCTGTATAGGTAATATTGTGGGGAGCCATGAAGCAGAGCAAGAGTACAGACTTCGTAATCAGTGCAAAAATAGTAATGTCATTAAGTTCGATACCTCGCTCTTATCCCGTTCAGAGGGGTAATTTTTCGATCTTCTTTTGTAACTTCTTTCTGTATATGTTGTTTAATTAAACTAACTAGATAAGCATTAGGGATACAAATTATGAAAGAGTATAACATTTTTAAAACATAATCTGAGATAATAATATTTATCGTGTCCTTCAAATTTGCTGTACTAAGCATATTAAAAGCAATAAAATTTGTAGAGATTGTAAAAAGCAATTCGCCTATCGCTGTTGCACCTAGGCTTCTTCTAAAAAAACCAGAACCAAACCATCTCATTCCCCATTTATCAAATACGTATGTATTTGCAAAAAATCCAATTGCTAAAGAAACAGAGTCAGCTATAGCTATATGAATGAAACCCGTTGTAAGTAAGGGATACATTTCCTGATTTTGCCAATGAGAAGGGGATGGTAGGATTGCCATAGCATGAGTAATGAAACTAAACAAAAACTCACAGAAAATTATAGCTATAATCATTAAATATGATACTTTTGCGTCAAGCAATTCTGTGATTGAATCATTAATCGGAAAGAGTAAGGGGAATATAAATACTGAAGAACATAAAATTCTGCCATATAGATCTACAGTCTTATATCCCATAACAAAAGAACAAAAAAATATCGTGGCATATAACATACCTATGAGAACTAGGTAGGCACCTTTATCTATGTTAGCAAAATAATCAAGTGATTTTCTAAAAAAACGAGTCTTCAAGCATGTTCCTATCTTATTTTTTAAATTCATATACAAAGTCATCGTGATCCCTATTTGAATTAGGGAGACAAAAATCAAATAAATTAGTTCTGTAGTGAACAATAACCCCAATAAATGAAAAATTTTTTGGATCAACCTTCTTTAATCCGACAGGAAAATTAGAATTTAATATTTTTAAATAAAAATCATCTCCATCAGAAATAATTTGCCTAATTATAGGTTTATCGTCCTTGCCTTTAATGAGTAATACAAAATCTTTGTTAGTAATGTCGCGCTCCGGATCAACTATGATAATTGAATTTACTAAAATAAAGGGTTCCATCATATTATCTTGAGATAATGTAGCAAAGCATTTAACACCTAAAGGGAAATCAATAGGAACACTGTCCATACCATCTTTTCGGGTTGAAATTGAATTTACAAAAGAATATATATCGGATGGCTGAACTAGTGGAATTTGTTTGCACCCAAAGGGGTCTTCGCCAATTAATTGACTGACAGTGATTTGAAAAAAAGAAGATAATTTTTTTAAAACTTCTATTGTGGGATTTCCATCTCTATCTTTTAACAGTCTGTAAATAGTACTAGAAGGAACGCCTGTGAGTCGTTCTAACTCAAGAGCGTTAAGATTATATTTTTTTAATAGTTCAGACAATACATTACTGATTGACATGATTCGCCATATAAAGTAAATTCTTCATATATAGTGAATTTGCTATATATGGAAAAAATTAATTAAAAGAAGTTTAAACAAATCTGTCTTAAGAATAAACCCTAAATTCATCAATAGTCATATTTATTTGGTTGTTAGGTAACTTCTTATTCAATATAATAAAAAATTATACAGGGCTGAAAATTGGAATCGGAAATCAATAATAAGAAATATCCAAAAGTTTTTATCTCTTTTCAGCTTTCAGAAGAAGCTAATAAACTTTTAACACAGTCCTGTAAGAGATCAGGAAGAAAAAAGATTCCAGAAGCAGCATTACGTCTTGAGGATCATTTGAATCGCTTTCGTTCAATCTCTGAGTTAAATCAAACTACTCCAAATCAACCTGAAGCATTGGAAGCAAATCATGGCTGTACTCAGAATCCATAAAAAACAACAAAACTTTGTCATTCTGGATAAGACCTGTCTTAATGACACTCGTTTGTCCTGGGGTGCAAAGGGTTTGCATGCCTACCTTATTTCATTACCGGACACCTGGCAGGTTCGCGTCGAAGATTTAAAAAAACGTGCTACCAATGGACGGGATGCCGTGCGCAGTCTCTTAAAGGAATTGGAGCAAGCAGGCTATATTCAAAAGTTTGCGCTACGTAATCAAGAAAATGGTCGGTTTGGCCGGCTGGAGTATCTCGTATTAGAAACACCGGCAACTCAAGAAGGGGATATGCCACCAGGCCCTGAAAAGGCGTCTCTGGAACGACCAGCCCCTAACGTCCCGGCCCCTGAAAAGCCGGCTCTGGAAATGCCCGGCCGGGAAAATCCGCCACTAGTAAATAATAAAGAAAATAAATATTTATTAAAGCAAGAAATAAAAGCAGCAGCAAGAATAGGGGGAAACGCAAGCTCTGTGGAGGAACCGCCCATGGCTGCTGCTGTCTTTTGTTCTCAAAAAGATGGTTTACAAAAGCATCAAACAAAACCACAACCAGAGCCCAAGCTAACCTACCTGAACCAAGATGATGCGCTGATTGGCACGGCGCTATCGTTCAAACAACAGCAACGAGTCCAGCAACTCGTTGCCGCACTGAACGTTGAAGACACGACTGTCATCAGTGAAGAAATTACCTATTGCCTCCTGAATCCGAGACACTTTACCGCCTGTGGCCGAGATTTCAGTAAAAAACTCAATGCCATCCGTCAAGTCATCCTCCGTGGGGATTGGCAAACACCTACGGCCATGGTTACCGAATCGCTGCTGCCGCACCATGAAACCCTGCGAGAAACGGCGCGCCTGGAGCAGGAGCTCCGCGCGATGCAAGCCGAAGCCAGCCATTTTGAAAAAATGCTGGATGATGCCAATGAACATGCACGTGTCCATTTTGAAACATTTATTGCACGTGCCCACTCTAAAATCCAAGTGCTCCAAGATGAATTATTGGCGCTGCGGATTGCAGAAGCCAGTTAACCAAACAAAAGGAACATGATGAACAAGAGCTTAAAAAATGTAACTCAAAGTAGCCTCATTGTGGCGATGGGGATACTCACCGGGTGTGCGGCGACACAAACGGCCTTAGAACACCGTACCCTTGAGGTCAGGACCAAACAAAGTGAAACCATCTTTCTAGACCCCGTCTCGAACCATCAGAAAACGGTCTATGTTTCGGTAAAAAACACTTCGGATGAGGAATTAAATATTATGCCTCAATTAAAAACAACTCTAAGCAATCAAGGTTATCAAGTCGTTCATAACCCCAACACCGCACATTATTTGCTCCAAGCGAACATACTCAAGGTGGGTAA
>JAFKHV010000078.1 GCA_017306715.1 Legionella sp.
TGAAAAAGACTTAAAATTAAAGCGATTCAAAGCACACATATAAGACCTGGAAGAAGAGCGAGAAATTAAAAAAGCAGCCGCTTTTTCGCCGGAAGGCCTGCGAAATACGCATTAATAAAAGAACAATCAGCTTTCCATCGTGTACAAAAAATTTATCAGGTATTAGATGTATTCAGCAGCTCCGGGTAAAAAGGTTCTAAACGCTCACGTATACAAGAAGATAAACGTTTAGCACAAACGCCTCGGGATGAGTTTTTGCAATCGCGTCAAACCTACGGTGTGCCTCGATTATAACAGGCATTGCGTCATTTGGGTAAATATCATGGGAAAGCGCGGATCAAACGCTTAATGCAGCAGGAAGGACTCAAACCTAAAGCGGCAAGACGTTTTAAAGTGACAACAGATAGTTGCCACTCAAAGCCTGTGGCCGAAAATATTTTGGGAAGACAATTTAATCCTGTTGCTATGAACACCGCTTGGGCGTCTGATATAATCTACATTCACACGGATGAGGGCTGGCTTTATCTCACTACGGTCATCGATTTATTCAATCGAAAGATAGTCGGTTGGAGTATGGGAACTCGGTTGGTTACAAGTCTTATTGAGGATGCTCTTATCATGGCGATTCACCGCAATAACCCACCTAATGGCGTCAGTCATCACTCTGACAGAGGATCTCAATATTGCAAGTAATGCTTATCAATCGCTTCTCCATGAGTGGCAATACGTTCGCAAATTAAATCTGCTAATTTTAGGTTATAATCTGTTGGCCTACCAACCTTCTTTTTTGCTTTATCAATAGTCATTTCTCATCCTTAAGAACATCTAAAATCGCATCACCCCCTAAAGAGCATGACACCCATATATATAAAGAGCGTAGTTACATTGAACGGTTTTTTAATCGCATTAAAAGTTTTTTAGACGAATTGCTACACGCTATGATAAAATAGCAATCATGTTCTTAGGTTCACTATCTTTAGTAAGTATTATATTGTGGTTGAAACTTTAAAAAAACGCCTTAGGGCTTGTCATGAATTAAGCCATATAACTGAGGCTGCGAGATAAATTTCCCCCAGAAAATTTCGAGCTGTTTTATCTAAATTAGTTTAGACCTAATTCGCTTTAAGCAACTTTCAATTTCTTCTGCGACAATCAGTTGTTGTTCAGATAAGCGACTTAACCGTACAGCGCGCCACCAGAAGCCTTTCCTAACATCATTTTATTAATATCAACAGAGGCTTTTTTTACAGTAATCGGGTCTAATAAGTTCGATGAATGCTGATAATGCTTGTTCAGGCCATTTGAGAATAATCTTCCGTTTCAGATAGGGAAATTGAATCTAACATTTGTATATGCTCATCTACTACGGTGGTCCAGGTCCGCTCTTTGAGTTGATTGTACAAAGTTTTTTGTTGTGACAATAAGCTTTCTTTGTTTTCTAGCGCCCATAATATTTTTTTGGCAAGATCTCGCCAGTTATAGGGATCAAATAACATCAATTTTTGAAGCGCTGTATCCTGTATAACTTCTCTAGTAACTGAAATGTCTGCCATGATTGCGGGGGTATCGACTGACAATGCTTCGGTAAATGTAAAAGGACAGCCCCCTTCACTTAAACTCGGATTTATAGCTAAATCAGCCAAGTGATAAGTAGCAGCAAGCTCTTTAACCGTCAGTTGGGGAATTAATATCACATCGTAATTCAACAGGTTATCATCAATATATTCATCAATTTCTTTAAGAATATCAGGACGCCCGGTTAGTATTAATTTATGACCTAAAAAATGGTTTCTCAGTAGGTATTTGTAAGCCCTCAGTAAGGTAATGATATTTTTAGAGGGTCTAAATTGGCTGGCATAAAATAAATATTTAACCTCTGTATTATTAAAGTTTTTTGTATACTCCACGTATGTTGATTTCTTTAGCGCTGACAGTAATAATTGCTGAGAATATCGTCTTGTCCGATCGACCGCAGCACCATATCCTTGAATAGTGATGAGGTGATCCAATTTGTTGGCTGAATGGGGGATCACTTTGATCTTTTCAGAATTAATTCCATATTTTTCTATCAAAATTGAATCTTTGATATGTTGACTATAAGTTACAAAATACTCACCTTGCTTAATGGATGTCTCAACTTTTTTAAACATCTGGACTAGAGGCTCTCCGCCTAGGATTGCAAACTCAACAGGAAACTCGGTCAGCACCACATCGGGGACACACATCAGTTTTGGAGCGCGAATTTGATTGAAGTAGGGCCAGAAAGCTGTCGGAGAATACCACGCTTTAACGTATGTCATCTTATTTATCAATTCTATCATGAGCTGATTTTCTTTTTGCTCGATCAATTGATAACAATTGGATAAAATAATACTCTTCTTAGGGTTTAATAAAATTTTTTGAATTCTTTTAACATATGGGTTTAACTTCTCGGGGATCCGTACAATTCGTCTTACAGCACGACTTAAAATTGATATACTCTGCATCGATAAACGGATAGGAATAAAAAAAAGCCATAATAGTCCATACATTGAAAAAGAAAATAAATTCCTAACTGTCATCAGTTTTTCTAATAGCTGTACTTCGCCAAAATTTATCCATTCATTTAATTTTAATATAGGGTGCCACGATTTCTTGGTTAATTTTTTTTGGCCTACATAATTGTTATATTTAGCATAAAGGGACAGAATCACACTTTGACCTTTTGGTCTTACGATATCAACTGTATTGGCATTCACACCCTCACTAATAAAAAGCTCTAATATTGCTTTTTGACTCCAGCTTGGACAAACAATGACAAAGCGAACTCGTTTATTTTCTTCAGCACCTTTTATGAAAGCGGCGAGCTGACGCCCTAAACCTTCGTAGCGAAGATCAACCCCGGGATGATAGCCAATATAAATACCATAATAGCTTACAGACATTTTTTAATTACCTTCCAATAATAGGCTTCTTCTTCAATGGTATGTTTGAATGTACGAGGGTCTTTAACAGCCAGACTTTTCTTCATTTGACGATATTCATTTTCCATTTTTTTTATACTTTCTGCGTAACCTTTTCTATTTTTATTATCAACCCAAGTGAGTTCTAATTTAAACCTCTGATTAATTTCGCGCATTGCAGGATAATCACTGGAAAGCGACGGGATACCAACTTGAGCAGCCTCAATGACTGAAAAAGTACCATTATCAACCGTGGCGTTATGCAACAGAAAAGCTGCCTTACTTAGCGTATTTTTGTAGTTATGCTCAGATAACTCGCCCATTAATCTGATATTCTTTTTTGTGAGCGGAGATCGCTTTAATATTTCGTTTAGATGGGGATAGTGTTCAAGCAGAAGCAGTGAACCTACCCCGGTTACTAAGCATTTTAACTGTCCATTATAGGTTTCGTAATAGAGTTCTAACGCTTCGAAAACCTCTGTATGTGCTTTATGGTAAGCTAAGTTGGTTGTCCAGATGAAATATTTGCTTTCCAGATCATTGATATCTGAGCCCGCGCTAATTTTAAAATCAGGAACCAACATCGGCATTTTATAAATTTTTTTTGTATCCAGCCCCGCATATTGGCTCACATCATTTGCAGTAAATTGGGTGGTTGTGAACACAAAATTGGCATGGTGAGCATGCGCAATTAATGATTGGATATAGTCTTTTGGTAAAAAATTAACATAGCGTTGGATGTAGTCATAAATCTTTATAATATGTGGACGAATAGGCAACAATGGCTTATCTAAACGATCGGAGATTACAAACCACAAATCATTATCTAATAGATAATTTATCCCATCATCTGGGATCCAGTACTCCTTCTGAGTCGGAACCCAATCGGAGTGACCTTCGAAATACATCGCGCATCTTGCTTCTTCTGCGGTTAGTGTTTTCCAATTAAACGAACGTTGTTTTGCCTTAGGGTTCAGATCAGCTAAAATGTAGTCATCATTATGATTTTCTAAATACGCAAATACCACCTCAATAGAGTCACCATAAAAATTAGCACCACGAATAATACTATTAATCATAGAAATACATCCACGCAACGAACCCCCGCGATAACCTAGAGGAAGTATGACCGCGATTTTTATTTGTTTTTTAGTTAACAAATTATCATCAGCTAATTTTGCAGCGATTGTCTGAAAAGAATGAAGGAAGTGCGGGAAACAATACTCAGGATCTAAATATTTGAGCAGACTGGTTTGTTCATTTTGAATTTTTTTGATTAATAGTCTATTTTCATCATGGTAAATTTTATTAATTTTTGTTTTTGCTTCTTCGATACTTTGGCATCTACCCCACAGATGAGCACCCCCCATTTTATCTAACATTCCTCCTGCCATAAACACCAGTGGCATGCCTACCTTAACGGCCTCAAATGGATGAAAGTGAATATGATTAGGTTCTGTAGAGTGATAAAACATTACTCGATGTCTTGCCATATTGCGATGATGTTCATCATCAGTCACATAACCAATAACTCGCGTGTCTTTGACCTCAATGGGTTGGGCGCCAGCGATGGTAAAATCAAAATCACTAAACTCAGTGATAAATTCATCGTAAATATGTTTAAAGTAGGGCGAGGTGTTGATTCTAGGACAAACAAAAAGTATCCGTTTATCATCCCCTTTCCAATAGTTGTTTGATTCAATACTTTTAAGTCCTACCGGTAAGTAACAATTCCGTTTAGCCAACCAGTCCGGTTCGATCAGGTGTAAGTGCTCGTATCCTGCGCCAAACCAAAACCGCGATTTTATTTTTTTGATTTTTTCTACGCCTTGATGGCCCAGAGTATCCAGAAGTAATTGGCCATAAGTATAATTTTTTGCAAGTCCAAAGGCTCTCATGACGATTGCCCCTTCAAAATACTTTACAGCTGACTTTATTTGCTCTGGAAAAAATCCGATGACCGCAATATCGAAGTATTTATTAACAATTTCCCATGCTTCTGATGTACAATTTTCATACCAACACTGCTCATTCAGAATTCTTAATTCATCTGCAGGAATGGTTAAATTTTCATCATAAGTAAAATCGACACTGGCTGATAAATTTCCCTCATCATGAGGGAAAAACTTCGGTAAAAAAATTTCCTTAATCCCTAATCGACGGAGCTGCTCCATTTCAAATGCACGCAGTGTTGTATGATTTAGAAGCCATAATACTCTGATGGATGATAGCTCTTTCATAGGCGTTCCGTACTTATCCTATAATGTTCTATCGCAGCCTTAATAGGGCCATCAAAAACAACCTGTCCTTTTTGAAAAACTAATCCTCTCTCACACAGATTTTGCAAAGCACTAAAATCATGTGAGGCCAAAATTAATATTTTTGACTGCTCGATTAAGCCCATGATTCTTTTTTTTGCTTTACTCATAAAATTAGCATCACCCGCGCCAATGACTTCGTCAATCAATAAAATATCACCACCTACCGCTGTGGAGATTGCAAATGCTAATCTCACTTGCATACCGGCTGAATAGGTTTTAACTGGATAATTTATAAATTCGCCTAAATCGGCAAACTCAATAATCTCGGCTTCTCTTTCGCGAATATACTTTGGTGTAAGTCCTAATAACAATCCACGGTATAAAATATTTTCTTTACCTGTTGCATCCGGCTCGAAGCCTAGACTTAAATCCAATAAAGAGCGAACATTTCCCGAAACTTTAAGCTCGCCTGAAGAAATGGGATATAAACCAGCAACAACCTTAAGGAAGGTAGACTTGCCAGCTCCGTTGTGGCCAAGGAGACCTATTCGCTCTCCTTGATTAATACTCATAGACACATCTTTCAGCGCGTGAATATCGCCCAAGGCAATTTTTGGCTTAGAAAATTTTATAGCATTATTAAGCAAAGACTTCAGTGATCTTTCCTTAAAAGCCGCCGATGCATAATGTAAATTTACACCGGTTAATACAACTTGTTGTGTGTTCATATATAAAAAATTATCCGTGACTCTTGCTTTCTACCGACTAGTATTGCAAGAAAAGTACAAATTAATGCGGTACCAATGCAAAACTCATAGTTTTGCGAGGTAGGCCATTCTCCGCTTAATAATGGTGCTCTGACAATTTGTAATAAGTGGTATATTGGATTGTAATCTACCAGGCCATTAAGACCGCCATTCCTAAATAAATCGGTCTGGAAATAAACGGGTGAAATGAACCAACATGCTTGTAGAATAAGGCCCATTGCGTGTGGTAAATCACGAAATCGGGCGCCAAAATAAGCTAATAAGTTCGCTAATGGCCAAGTCATGAGTAGCAACAGTGGAAAAAAGCTCAAAATAGCTAACCAAGTGACATTGATATGTTGGGGAAATACTAACCCGCTCCACACCCATAATACCGTTGATGCCATCATCAAAACCGCTAAGTTACTAATCATTAGTCTTAAGGTGTAGATTGCCAAGGGATGCTTGCATTGTTTGATATAAGCATCCGCTTGAACAAAAGCAAGCGAGCCGCCAGTTAACGAGGAGGAAATGAAATCCCAGGTAATGATGCCCGACAGGATATAAGGAACATATGACATGACATCAGAATGAAATAATTTACTAAAAACAACTGCCAGCAGCAAGGTTAATCCTAACGGTTGCAGAATAGACCAAAACGCACCTATAAATGAACGTCTCCACCTAGCCCGTAAATCAGCCAGTGCTAAATGTATCCAAAAATAGCGAGCATCCCAGATACCTTGACTATATGCCTTCAACCTAAACCTCTAATTAAAAAATGTGCGAATTGCTTGGGAGATTAGTAAAACCTCCTCATGACTAAGACCTGGAGAGCTTGGTAAGTTAATGCCTCTCCCACTGATGCTGATGGCCACTGGAAAGGCACCCTCATCTTTCGTATGCGGTAATGTATGCGCCGGATGAAAAATGGGGCGTGTTTCAATTTTTGATTGTTTCAGGTGCTCTCTTAACCCCTGCCTTACCTGGCTATCACTTACCAGGATAGAAAACATCCAGAAGGAATGGGTGGTCTCTGCAATCTCCTGGTGTATCACCAGCGGTAATCCCGATAACTCCTGTTGGTACCACTGTGCAACCTGGCGCTTCTTGGCAAGAATCTCGACAACTTGCTCTAGTTGGGCTAAGCCAATTGCCGCACATATATTGGTCATTCGATAATTATAACCTAACACATCGTGCCAATATTCTTGTGTTAAGGATACGCCTTGATTTTTCAAATGCCGGGCTTTAGCAATAATCGAAGCGTTTTTTGCAACGACCATGCCCCCCTCGCCGGTGGTGATGGTTTTATTACCAAAAAAACTAAAGGTCGCCGCATCACCAAAAGTACCAACATGCTGACCTTTGTAATATGAGCCGAACGCCTCTGCACAGTCTTCAATTAGCAATAAATTATGTGCTTTACAAATAGCAACTAATGCATCCATATCACAAGGTAACCCGTATAAATGTACTACCATGATGGCTTTGGTTTTGGGGGTTATTTTTTTAACCACATCTTGAGGGTCTATTTGCCAGGTTGACACTAACGAATCAACAAAAACCGGCTTGGCACCTGTTTGCAAGATCGTGTTAACCGAAGCAATATAGGTTAAGGTAGGAACAATCACTTCATCGCCAGCTCCTATCCCTAATGCTTCTAAAGCTAGATGGATGGCTACCGTGCCATTGCAAACCGCTGTGGCGTTTGATGCTCCGATATATTCAGCAAACCCCTGCTCAAATCGACCAATAAACTCTCCCTTAGATGAGATCCAGGTGGAATCCAGACATTGATTAACATACTCTTTTTCCCGACCATTAAAATAGGGCTGATATACTGGAATCATCTTGTAACTACTCCTCAACGGTGATTAATTTGTTTTCAGCGATTTCACTTAACATTTGTTTAAAGCAACCTTGGGGATCCCACTTCTGGGTTTGATGATTTTTAGTCATTGTATCCAGTTGCTCTCGTTGCGCCTCTTTTAAATCTTCATGAATCATTTCAGCGACTAACTCTTCAAACGATATTTTGGGTGTCCAATCTAGCTTAGTCTTAGCTTTGGTAGCATCCCCTAATAAGGTATCCACTTCCGTTGGTCGAAAATAACGCGGGCTAACTTCTACAATGCACTGGCCGGTGGTAGCATTGAAGCCTTTTTCTTGCTCATCTTGACCTCGCCATTCAATAGTAATGCCAATTTCTTTGGCAGCAAGCTCTACAAACTCACGAACAGAATGCTGTTTTCCGGTCGCTATCACATAGTCTTCCGCTACGATTTGCTGCAACATTAGCCATTGCATTTCCACATAATCTTTGGCTGTCCCCAATCGCGTTTAGCATTTAAATTACCAAGATATAAGCGCTCCTGCATGCCTAATTTAATCCGCGCCAAGGCACGCGTAATTTTACGCGTAACGAACGTTTCTCCACGAAGCGGCGATTCGTGATTGAATAGTATACCATTGCAGGCATAGATACCATAAGCCTCGTGGTAATTGACCGCAATCCAATAGGCATATAATTTTGCCACCGCATAAGGACTGCGTGGATAGAACGGTGTGGTTTCTTTTTGTGGAGTCTCTTGCACTAAGCCATACAACTCAGACGTGCTAGCTTGATAGAAGCGCGTTTTGTCCTCTAATTTCAAGATGCTAATGGCTTCTAATAATTTTAGAGCACCCAGGGCGTCCGAATTGGCCGTATACTCTGGCTCTTCAAATGAAACGGCTACGTGGCTTTGAGCGGCCAGGTTATAAATCTCATCGGGCTGCACTTGCTGTACAATGCGAATCAAACTGGAAGAGTCGGTCAAATCCCCATGATGTAGAGATAAGTTATACGCATTAGCGTGTAAGTCATGACAAAGATGCTCGATACGGCGGGTATTGAATATGGATGAGCGTCTTTTTATACCATGAACATTATAACCCTTGGCTAATAGGAACTCCGCCAAGTAAGCGCCATCTTGACCTGTAATGCCTGTTATTAATGCTGTTTTCACGAGTTATCCCTTACTCAAACCAGTATTATCTTAAAGTAATTAAACCCACCAGTTGTCCTTTCTCTTCTGAGCTAAATTTATACCCTAACTGTCTATAAAGTTTCAATGCTATGAGGTTATCCGGATAAACTTTTAACCTCACAGATGGCGCACCTTTGGTGGCTGCAAATTGATGCATTTCGTGCATGAATTTAACAGCCAAGCCCTTTCCTCTGGCGGCGGGATGCAAATAAATTCCTAACGATGGAGTAGTATAATCCTCATCCCATCCACGGAGTAAACCATAACCGACCAGATCTGCTCCCTGAAATGCACCTAAGTACAAATCTTTACCATTATATTGGGTAATTTTAGTGGCATATTCATCCGTAAATGCATGCGGATGAAAACGTCTCGCAGTATCATCTGTTGCAATATCCGCAAATAAAGCAATCAGAGGAATCTGATGCTCAGGTCTTAATGGTTTAACAGTAAAATTCGTTGCTAGGCTAGATTGCTCTGAATCCATTATTTTGACACGGCCGTAATTATCTTCAAAGCGTACAATATCGTCTTCGCCTAAATAATCACCGCTTTGCACTTCGATCATCACCAAAGGTAACACACCTGGATTTTCTAACCTATGTTTGAAACCGGCGGGGATATAGGTTGACTCATTTACCCTAACAAAAAATTCTTTTTCACCATTGGTGACCTTGGCCATACCGCTGACCACAATCCAATGCTCACTGCGGTGGTGGTGCATTTGCAGACTCAAGCTGGCACCAGATTTCACTTCAATGCGCTTTATTTTAAAACGATCGCTTTGTTCTAATACAGTGTAGGTTCCCCAGGGACGGTGCACTGTACGATGTAGTTTATAGCTATCATGTTGGTTATGTTTAAGCTTACTGTAAATGTGTTTCACGTCTTGAGCTTGGGACTTATTCGCTACCAACAATGCATCGGGCGTGTCAACGATTAATAAATTATCAATCCCAACGGCACCCACCACGCGATTTTCACTTTTGATGTAACAGTTGGTCACATCATGTAGAAAAGCTTCTCCCTCAATCCGATTACCATTTGGGTCGGTTTCGGTTAATTCATTCAGGGCATTCCATGAACCAATATCACTCCAATTCATATCACAAGGCACCATCGCAATATTGACGCATTTTTCCATAACCGCATGATCAATGGAGTTTTCAGGAACACGTGCGAAAGCTTCTGAATCTAATTCTAAACAAGTTGAACCACGGAACTCGCTAGTTGGTGATTGTTGCAAACATAATCTAACCGCCTCCAGAATATCGGGACAATGCTCAACCATGGCGGCATGCATGCTTTTAGCGGTTGACAAGAACATGCCGGAATTCCAATAAAAGCGCCCTGAAGCTAAATATTCTTCAGCTTGACTTAAGATTGGTTTTTCAACAAACCGTAGGACCTTACTATCCTCGGCTTCGATATAACTATATCCGGTATGCGGTGAGGTTGGCGATATTCCAAACGTTACCAACTGTTGCTCATCTGCAAGTAGTATGGCTCTATCCACGGCTTTTTGAAAAGCGTCTAAATCTTGAACTAGGTGATCCGCTGTTAAAATTAACAAATAGGCATCTCCACCGTAAGCTGTCATCACATGTAACAGCGCAGATGCAATAGCAGCCGCTGTATTGCGCCCAAACGGCTCCGCAATATACGATACTTTGCTTTGGGTATTTTTAGCTTCGTTAATTTCTTCGACGACTTTAAAAAAAAATTCTTTATTGGTAACAATTAACGATTCTTTAATCCCAGGAATAACCTCACCCCGAAGGTAGGATTTCTGCAATAAGCTCTGACCATCGTTAAGACGAATAAAAATTTTGGGATGATGCTCACGAGATACAGGCCATAATCTTGAGCCTGCACCACCACAGAGAATTACTGGGACTAAATTCATAACTTTCCTTAATCGAAATGCGCTAAGGTAATACGGACTTCTCACTTAGTCGTTGGTCTAAACCGTTAGACCAACGGGGCAACAACATATCATAGGAATCGATTGCTCGCAAGAAGACGTCTCTCTCAATTCAAAATGAGCCTAAAATGAAAGGCTCTTACCACTGCAAATGAGCCCCTAATCCTCGACAATCAAAACCATATCAAAGCGATGTGAACCTTTTTTAGTGGTAATCAAATTTTGCTGGCCATAAGTACTGAATGTCCAAATGAGCAAGATAATGTTGTCTTGAAGGAAAAAATAATTTTGACTCTTTTTCAGATATAAAGAGGTTTTAACACTGTTAGTGGTGGAACAGGGGCAATGCCATAAGTAGATGCTCTATATGAAATTTATGCGCCTTTAGCGTTAACTATTGTCCGATTTATAAATCATTAAACGTTATTAACCCCAGCTCGGTATAACGATTTTAACTAATTGAAATATTCAAAGAAAAGTCGGAACCAAGTACATTTTGCTTCGTTAAAAACTCCCCAGTATATAAGGAAATAATATGTTGGCACCCATAGTAGAAATACTCTGTGATATTGATGATTTTTGCAAGGAATGGTTCCAAGAAAGCTCAGCCTATTTACTAACCTCCCCGCATAGACGACGCCGTCGTTCATGCAGAATGTCCGCGAGTGAACTCATGACGCTTGTTATTCTATTCCATTTAAGCCATTACCGTAAATTTAAAGACTACTATCAAGATTGTGCAGAAAGATATGAAGAATTATTTCCCAAAGTTGGTGAGTTACAACCGATTTACAGAAATTATGTCCAGCATCCTCATTCCATTAGCGGCCTATTTTCACTCACGATTGGGTAAAAACGAGATTGTATTATGTTGACTCAACACCTCTTGAAGTCTGCTATAGTAAACGCATTTATCGTCACAAAACATTGACGGGATAGCTAAGCGAGGCAAAACAAAAAACAGAGTCCTTATTAGCAAAGGGCTTACGTCTTATCACCAGAGTGAGATGAAATATGAAAGAAAGAACCATGAACAGCTTATTCGAGAAGTTCACGCTTTACCCACGGATGGCCTTGAAACAATTGATAGTCATTGGCAACAATTTCTTGAAAAACAGATAGCAAATTGTGTGGAACATCATCAAACCAAGGGCCTGTCAACAGCTTTGATACAACAGATTCCGACTTACCTTAATTCAATTAAAGATGTGTTACCCGCGATTAAAAAGCCAGTTATTTTAACTGGTGAATATACTCCGATGAATTTTTTAGTTGAACAAGTTGATGGCATTTGGCATATCAGCGGACTCATTGATTTTGGAGACGCGATGTTAGG
>JAFKHV010000079.1 GCA_017306715.1 Legionella sp.
GAAAGGTATTTTCTTATTTTACGTTAGGAAAGTTAATTATTGAACATGATGGATTGAGGCATATTAAATTCCATGATGAACCACTGGCTCAAATCATTCAAAATGAATTGAGCAGAGATTGGTAATTTTCGTGGGGATCATTCAGATCCCGAACGTAGTGAGGGAGCTCCTGGACTTGGCTTGATTGGTGCAATTCCTTACAGGATTTGTATGGATGCATCCAGTCGGTCTCAGTCAATCAATGGTGCCACGTGCTGGAGATCCCTCATTATATTCGGGATGACGGGCTTTATTGGCGATAATTGGCAAAACTCCGGATGATGTGTGCTAAATGTTTCACAAATTAGGATGTTCAATGCTCTTCTTATGGGAAGTTACTTTGGAATGATCTCCTTTCCCATCTTTTGATCAACTTCCGTTACTTCGTTGAATGAACTTGCTTCCTACGTCCTCCCGAACGTAGTGAGGGATCTCCTGTCCTGGCTTGATTTGTGCGAATTCGTAGGATTCAAAGAATCCACTCAGCTCCATCAATCGCCTATGATATGTGCTGATGATCTCATCCATACTCTGCTGATTACCTTCATCGTGAGTTCATGAAATCAGCGTGTTACTTTAATTTTCTTAGTAGAAAAGAAAACTTTTTAGGTAAACTGATCTTTTAATATTCAATTAATTTTTATGCGGTAAAGTATAATTTTTATTAAATAGGAGAAATTATGCCTTTCAACATAGAAGTAACCGCAGGAAAAGTTGCTGTAAAAATCCAGGTTTTTAAAAAAGTAATTAATGTTTATTTTAATGGCGATCCGGATGAGGCGTTTGAACTTAGAGATAAATGGGGTAGTTTATCAAAATCATTTTTAGACAGACCTTATGTGGGAAACGAAAATGGATTGTTTATCCCATCAGGAATCTATCATCAGAAAAAGGAACATACATATGCTCAAGAAAGAAAGATAGTACATTTACATAATACCTTTTTAGTTGAAGTTACTCCCGATATCTTTGCAGATTATATAAATGAAATTTATCGCCAACAGCTCAGTAAAAAAAGTGCCTTCAAGTTTTTTCAGAACCCTGAGCAAGTAAAATACATTATTGATGCGTTTAAAACGTATTATGAAAATTACAAAGGAAGCCCGCTAGAACAAGATATTGAAGAGGAAACTAAACTTACCTTTGATGAGCAGTTAGACCATGAAGATGATATCAGGCAAGCAAAAAGAGAACAGGAGCGTACTCGCCTATTAATGCAAACTCTCCTTGGGCCATCGACTCCCAATCTTTTCAATCACAAGAAAGTATCGCCATCAACAATTGTTGAATTAAATGAAGATAATTCCGAAGTTGAACTCGAGGAAGAGGATCAAAGTTCATGTAACATAATGTAGTCTATCTATTTTTAACAATGCAAGGACGCGCCATTTAATCCGTCGTAATCTTCATCAACTTGTCTTTCAAGTATCAGAAACAGTATACTGTCCGTTTGCGAAAATTTATGTCTGAACCGATAATTATGAGCAATCGTTTGGTTAGGCATCACTGACAGGCAGGTGTACCATGAAACCCATTCTACTCGGAGTAAATATTGATCATATTGCCACCGTGCGCCAAGCACGCGGGACACGGTATCCTGATCCGGTTAAAGCGGCAATGGATGCGGAAGAGGCAGGTGCAGATGGTATTACCTTACATATGCGCGAGGATCTACGGCATATTCAGGCACGGGATGTGCGCATAATTCGGCAAGTCTTGCAAACACGGATGAATCTTGAGTTGGCCGTTACCGAATCCATGTTGGCTTTTGCGGAAGAGATTCGTCCCGAACACACATGCCTAGTTCCTGAGAAGCGTGAAGAAATTACCACTGAAGGGGGTTTGGATGTTCTAGGGCAGCAGAAATCTGTAACGGACGCGGTTACACGGTTACAGGCATTTGGAAGTGAGGTTTCTTTATTTATCGATCCTGATCTGGAACAAATAAAAGCCGCTGCGGCTACGGGAGCTCCTGCTATTGAATTACATACTGGCTGTTATGCGGATGCGATTGAAGCTCAGGAGCAAGAACGGGAACTTAAGCGGATTCAAGAAGCGGCTGTTTATGCCGCAAGTTTAAATTTAATCGTGAATGCAGGACATGGGCTACACTATCATAACGTACAACCGATTGCGGCAATTAAAGAATTAAATGAATTAAATATTGGCCATGCAATCATTGCGCGGGCCCTGTTTTGTGGTATGAAAGAAGCAGTACGTGATATGCGTCAATTAATGATGGAAGCGAGACTTTATGCCCAATACTGAAGCAATCGTAATCCGGATAGCCGGTGATTCTGGGGATGGCGTGCAACTTGTTGGTGAGCAACTCACTATAAGCGCTGCGATCACAGGAAGAGATGTACGTACATTGCCCGATTTCCCTGCCGAAATTAGAGCGCCTGCAGGTACGGTCGCGGGGGTTTCTGGATTTCAGTTGGCTATGTCTGATGAGTCTATTTTCACCGCTGGTGAAACCCTCGATGTATTGGTTGCTTTAAATCCCGCAGCGCTTAAGCACTCAATTGAATACCTAAAGCCAGGTGGTTTACTCATTATCAATGAAGAAAGCTATCAAGCTAAGGATTGGCACAAGGCTGGTTTAAATCCAGAATATCTTGATGAATGTAAAGAACAGCATCAACTACTTTCATTCCCGTTAGTTACGCAAACGCTACAGGCAGTTGCCGAATTTGATTTAACCAAGCCCCAAGCCACTAAAACAAAAAATTTTTATATATTAGGTCTGGTTTTATGGTTATTCGATTTAACTACATCAACTTGTGAAGAATTTATCGCACGCAAATTTAAGAAAAATCCGGTTATTGGCAAAGCAAACTATGCTGCTTTGATGGCTGGATACAATTATGCGATGACTTTGGAATTAGCACGAACCGAATATACCCTAGGTGAAGTAGAGCGCCATATTGGCGATTACCGCCAAATTACTGGTGTTGAGGCGGTAGGCCTTGCGCTGGCAACATTGGCAACGAAAACTGGGGTTCCCCTTTTGGTCTCTGGTTATCCCATAACCCCGGCATCTGCAATCCTCCATGAATGTGTACGCTTAGCTGATTATGGTGTTCAATTATTACAGGCAGAGGATGAAATTGCGGCCATATGTGCATGCATTGGTGCGGCATACGGCGGACGGCTGGCACTTACCTGTACTTCTGGACCGGGGATGGATTTAAAAAGTGAGAGTTTAGGTTTGGCTGTGGTTGCGGAATTGCCTTTAGTCGTTGTCGATGTGCAACGGGCTGGTGCTTCCACCGGCTTACCCACTAAAACCAGTCAGGCTGATTTACGGCAAGCTTTGTATGGTAGACATGGTGATGCCCCCTTGGTCGTGATTGCTGCTCAGTCTGCTGCAGATTGTTTTTACACAATATTGGAGGCATTTGCTCTAGCGGTTAAATATATGACGCCTGTAATTGTTTTACTCGATGCTTATTTAGCAAATTCAGCAGAGCCATGGGCTATTCCTGATACGAGCGAGTTAAAAGTGCCGAAAATTCATTTTAATCGTTTCGAAAAACCGTTTGCCCGCGATGAGCTTTTGAGTCGTAGTTGGAATATTCCTGGTAGTCCGGGTTATATCCACCAGTTAGGCGGGCTTGAAAAGCAAGGTGAAGAGGGCAAAGTAAGTTATGATGCCGCAAATCATCAGAAAATGGTGGATTTACGTCAGGAAAAAATTCAAGGAATTAATCGCGAGTATGCACCGATGCATCTGGAAGGAGACGCAAATGCGACAACGCTTATCATTGGCTGGGGCAGTACTTATGGCAGTATTAAATCCGCGGTAGCCCAATGTATAAAAGATGGAGATGCGGTTGCTTATATCCATTTACGTCATTTGAATCCTTTACCCGCTGATCTTGGTGGTATTTTAAAGGCATATAAACGCGTCTTAGTAGCAGAACTAAATTCAGGTCAATTAACTCAAATCCTGCGTGCCCATTATTTAGTGGATGCTCAGGTGATTGGCCAGTCCAATGGGCAGCCATTTACGGTAAGTCAACTGATCACTCGAATCAAAGCGGAAGTAAACCATGACTAATATACTCACACGCGAAAATTTTACGAATAGTAATGAAGTTCGATGGTGTCCTGGTTGTGGTGATTATGCCATCTTAATGGCATTACAAAAAATGTTACCCGATCTTGGCTTGGCGCCCGAAAAACATGTTTTTGTATCGGGTATCGGCTGCGCGGGGCGATTACCGTACTACATGAACACCTATGGATTTCACACCATACATGGAAGGGCTACCGCTGTTGCCACTGGTTTAAAGACTATGCGTGATGATTTATCCGTCTGGATCATTACCGGAGACGGTGATGCGTTAAGTATTGGAGCAAACCATCTGATTCATCTGTTACGCCGCAATGTGAATGTAAACATTTTGCTTTTTAATAATCAAGTTTATGGACTGACTAAAGGACAGTTTTCACCTACTTCCCAAAAAGGCCAAGTGACAAAGACATCTCCGCAGGGGGTGGCTAATGAGCCGATTAATCCTTTATTAGTAGCTCTGTCAGCAGGCGCAAGCTTTGTAGCGCGTGCTGTGGATAAAGATCCGGTTCATTTGGCTACAGTCTTAAAAAAAGCTCATGAACATCCCGGATGCTCCTTTATTGAAATTTACCAGGATTGTAATATTTTCAATCATGGCGCTTTTGATGATTTTACTTTAAAAGCGAATCGAGCAGAGCAAACTGTTGTTCTTGAAGAAGAACAGCCGCTTCTATACGGTGCTAATCGAGATAAAGCGTTATCTTTTGTTGACGATCGATGTAAGAAAGTATCCCCGGCTGACACATGCTTTGTGCACCAGAGTCATAATTTTGTTCAAGCGATGAACCTTGCACGTCTTACGTTCCCTGATTACCCTGTACCTTTAGGAGTCTACTACCAACAGCAACGTCCTCAGTTGAGTCTAGATCATCCAATTAAAAAAACAGAGGGTGATCTTGCGGAGCTATTCCGTGCTAAAGCGAGTTGGCAGCAGAGTTAGATACTATTCTTTCTTAGGATAAGCACAAAAAATTGGTAAAAAAATCCCGGCATTAGCCGGGACAAGTAGAGGAGCTCCGAAATTTAGTCCCTTCCGGAAAAAGCGCTGAGTATGTTGAGTAAGCTGACAAAGAGGTTGTATATGGATACAAAAAGACCCACGGTTGCAGCGATATAATTGGTCTCGCCTTCATGAATAATAGCGCTCGTTTGCAGCAGAATCAGTCCTGAAGAAATAAGGATAAATGCTGCGGATATCGCTAGTTGTAACGCAGGAATCTGCACGAAAATGCCCGCAATCATGGCAAGTAAGGCCACCATTACACCAACAAACAAGAAACCACCCAAGAAGCTGAAATCTTTTCTGGTTACTAAAGCATAAGCCGACAGAGAGAAAAAGATTGCTCCGGTTCCGCCTAGAGCAGTGGCAACCAGTTGTGGACCATTAGAAAAATTACTGATGTAGAAGCTTAGAATCGGCCCTAAGGTATACCCCATGAAACCTGTAAAAGCAAACACGCTGACCAAGCCCCATACACTGTTTTGTAGGGCATGAGTTAAAAACATTAAGCCATAAACACCAACAATCATAAGCAATGGGTTCATGGGGCGTGCACCACTAGCCATCGATAAATAGGCAGTAAATGCACTAAATAAAAAAGTTAAGCCAAGTAACAAATAGGTATTTCGCAATACTTTATTCGCTGAGAGCACAGAGTCTCTACCCTGACTTAAGACAGTTACGTCATTTCGGTTCATATCAAACTCCTCTAGGTTTTCTTTTATTTTAGCATATCTGGGGTTCAGTTTCACACATTTCAAGGGGGTACGTCTAGGTAGCAAAGAATATATTGGATGACTCATGTCACAACAAGTTAGTTAGAGTAGAGGGTGTTAATCAAATGATGAGTTCGAACTATGAAACGATGAAACGCATGGATAACTCTAATTTCAGCGCACGATGGTGCCTCAAAGCATCACAAATTATGTTGTATGTGAACAGAGAGTTCCCCCTGACTCCTGACGCTTCAACTCTAGATATTGTTCTAGCTCTTTATTCACCTTTAGGCTACCAAAATCAACGGTAGGATAGACATTCATGTCTTCCGTAATTCCTCCTAGATGGGGCAGGAGATTTTGAATCAGTTCAATTAATTGTTGTGCTTGAAATTCATTATGACCAACACGGATTATTTTCAGTAATTCATCATTGTGACAACTGTTAAGGATAAAAGGAAAGGCAACAGTCACTACCTCTTCAAGGTGAGCCCCCATGCCACCATTTTCCTTAAGTTCCAAAAACGCTTTTAATCCTGCACTCCTATCGGTTTTGTGGAGCATTCCGGTGACATTATAGAGCATACAATAGTCTCCGGTTTGTTCTAAATTATTTATGAGCAACAACGTGATGTTCTTAACAATTGACGCATTTTGCGGTGCACCCCATGCCTGTTCAAAAGTGGATAACTCATCACCGGTGTTCGTGAGTCGTAGTCCACCCAACCACATAAGAAAGGCTAATTTCTGTTGCTGTTCAAGCGTTGCAATTAAAAAGGAGGATTGTGGATTTAGAGCGGATATGTCCTCAGTGGCTATCCCTAGATTTTTCGCTTTATTGATTAATAAACGCGTTATGGCCGCTCGCGTAGCAGATGCTAGCGGAATCTGTTTGATTTGAATTTCTTCTGCATATTCTTTGATAAAGATCGCGATCTCGGCAACCATTTTCAGACTAGGGTACGGACTATTGGGCTGAAGCCATCGAGGATTATGGCCTAATAAGTCTAATATCTTTATGAAAAGATTGTTCTGCGGATTATTAAACAGGCTTTTGAGATTAGGGTGCTCATTGAGATAGCGCTCGAGATACTCATCATGGGCGGTGGCGGTGGGCGTATCATTGGTAAGATGATTATCGAGTACAAATGCCAAACACTTCCCTAAATCGTGTAAAATATAACCTTGAATCACATCATCTACCACCAATGGTACTAATAATTCGCGTAAGTATTCAATATTGGGCACCATATTTTTTGGCATAGGCAGAGGTTCGAATTTAAACTCCGTATCCGGAAACCCCTGGGCAATTAGCTGAGCTGCAGCAGTATTTGAGAGTTGCGTGTTAATAAGCACATTGAGTATAAGGAGTGAGCGAATAATCAGCTTATATTCATCAAGTCCTGTCAATGTTTTGTTAATACGAGAGGCGGGGGCTTCATCAAGTGCTCCGTAATAATTGACCAAAGTAAAATCTCGGTGAATTTGTGCTACGTTGCGAATGATTGGTGTCCGCACTTCTTCAAAAGGACTGTGGTGGCGATTATTCGAAGGGCTTGCTGCTGTTGATACCCACATAAATGCTAGTATAACCAATATTCTCTTCATATGAGCATTGTACTCCCTTGATGTAAATTAATTCCGAATATTCGCTGTCTCGCGCTGTGAGTTTATTTGCGCTGGGGTGGTATACCAGTTTTCTCCTTTAAGAATATTCATCCACCAAAGATCCATCATTTCAGCATTCATTTCATGCCAAAGGGGTGGATTGAGCACCAGAGCTTCACCCATGCGTGTTGATAAAGCGTATGTTGCCTTTTTCTTCGGCAAGGTTCGCTGTTCCCAGTTATAAATCGCTTCCGATAAATTGGTGTTATTTTGCAGTTCTTCTTGAAGGTTCAAAGCATCTTCTATAGCCATAGCCGCACCACTGCCAACATGGGGACGGAGAACAACACCGGCATCACCCGCTAATAGGGCATTGTCTTTGGCTAAGTGCTCAGTGCCCACATCCATAATTTTTTGCATGAATGGATGCGGTGTATCAATGACGATTTGCGCCATTTTCTTGGGTAGGACGCTGATGGCTAATTGCCGTAAATGAGCTTTAGCGCCTCCGGAAAAATTGAGTTGATTTACCTCACCTAAGTCATTAAGAGAGTCTAGCGAAATTTTTTCATAAAAAACCCAATTTAATTTTTTTTCTTCGTTTTTGAGCACGGGATATGCTAAAAGATGACCTCTGTCAAAGCAATAGTAGGGGACGTTGTCTTCAAAAAAAGTGGCGTCATCTAACAGTTTAAAATCGATTATTCCCCGCCAGGCGACATATCCTGAATAGGCAAGTTGGTTATTGGGTGAAATCAGCGAGCGACCAAGAGAATAAATACCATCGGCGAAGATAACGAGATCAAATTCTTGGGTTTCACCAGAGGCCAGAGTAACTTTCGCTGGTGAATGCTCATGCAAAATTACCTCAACGATGGGTGAATTATTGTTATACAAATGATTAGGTATGCGTTTTCTGAAGTTTGAATATAATGTGTCCCAATGCAGGCTCACCAGCGAGATGCCTTGTTGCCAAAAATCAGTTTCACTCGGAGTATTTGTAGGATCCGTGCAGTAGAAACTGCGTTTTGCACACGTAAGCCCAATCGTACCTGCGTCCAGATAATTTTTTTCAATAAGGGTTTGAAACAACGGGTTGGATAAGGTTATGCCTGCTCCACGTGATTTTAAATTCTCAGCGCGCTCAAAAAGCATAATATCAAAATGGTCTTTTAATACCAGCGCCATAGCGCAGCCAGCGATGGAACCTCCAATAATTGCAATTTTCATAATACATCCGTGCACATAAAAGGCCAATATAATCGATTTTTAGATCGATAGCAGCTGCACATTAGATAATTTTTCTATTCACATACCTATTTAATAAAGCATTAAGCTTTTGTTGTTTATAATGTAATAAGCGCAACTGCAGGTAAGTCTTATGAGTCGTGTAAATTTGTCCCAGGAAAATCTAATTGAGGTAATTAACAATTATCTTGAATGGAATAATCTACCCATTAAATGGGATGCGGAGGGTGTTTGCAGAGGCTTAGCTATTCTTCATGCTCAATATGCGCTCCAGAATTTAGAAAGCCAATTTTTCGTTTTACTCGAGCAAATAACCAATTTGATGAAAAACCCTTATGGGGCTTCATGCGATCAAATCGATCATTTTATTGCTCAAGTCGCCCTGATATCCAAACCTCAAGAGTTTGATAAACAGTATAGTCAGTCCGACTCTCATAAATTAGCCAAGGTAAATGGTAAACCATTAGCATCAAATTTCAATCTGGCAATGGTTACTACTGCTGAAAATTGGGTACAGATTATTAAGAACGAAATAAAAATACAAGCTGATGAGCTATTTTTAGTTAGCAGTGGACGTCATTCAATTACCGTACAGCGGAAAGAGGGAAAATACTTAGTCTATAACCCGAATTACCCAAAAGGCATTAAGACCATTAAAAACGAAAAAGATTTGATCGAAGAAATGTGCTCTGTATTTGAGCAGAAAAAATCTAATGCTCATTTAGGCTTCAGGTTTCAAAATTTATCACTATTGGACATATCCATAACTGAAAGACCATTGATTCAGGATATTTATAAGCGATACGGAACAAAGGACAGCTTATCTAAAAAGTTTTCAACTTTTGATAAAGCATTTGCCCCCATATTTTTAATCGCAGGGATGAACGATAGTTCGTTTATTCATTACTTAATTAATAATATGAAACCCAGTGCACAGGATTTAGTTTTTCTACGAAATCATGCTTTAGTAAGAAGTCAGAATGAAATTTTTAAATTAGTAAATAATTACATTCATAATATTCTTGACCCAATAGAGCGAGAGGATGATATTCGTTGTCGACTTCTTGATGCCATTGAAGCGGGCAGCTTAACTATTTTTGAAGATCTTGCTCAGTTAGATAATGGAGCGGTTTACCGACAATTTTTTAGTACTCCTAGGACTGCTCGAATTCTCTTAAAGGCGGCAGCAGCGGGTGGACAACCAGATATAATACGTCACATCGTAAGTGACATTCAAAACCAGGGATACTCTGAGAAAATTATTACTACATCCGGTTCAAAAATCGTACATCAAAAATCACTTAGTAAACTAATTTTTCAAGAAGGTGAAGATAATGATTTGCTTATGCAACTCATCAATAATGATGCGCATGAGGGATTTGTCTATTTAGTATCTGTAACAAAGCATGAGGGAATCGAGTTACCATTAGATAATATTTTTCTATATTTAGAGCGGGCAATTGAGCGAAATAACTATTGCCTTGTTAATGATGTACTCGATCTATTAGACAAAGAAAGAGGCAAAATATTAAATAAAGAACAAGACAAACAGTTGCTTATCAATTTTTCAATAAGTACCTCTCAAGCATTAAAAACTAATCTCATGATTTTAAATTTGCTTCAAGAAAGAAAAGTTTCCTTTAAACCGCAAATTCTTAAAGTGATGAAACAAAAAGCAACCCACCAAGTAACGTTTTGGGAATGGTTAGGTATCCATCTCACCTCGTTTGTTGAGTTTTTAAAAGAGCAATTTGGGAAACAAAAACATTTAGAGATTTACCCGCGTTTTCTAGAAGTTAGCAAAGAAATGAAAACCGGCGAAGTAAGTGCTCAGAAAAATACAGTTAAACCTCAGGTTGATCCTGTATTAGAATCGACAACTGAGCCATTATCTGGAAGCAAAAATCATCGATAATAAGTTTTAATAAGAGCTTTTGATTGTAATTTAGTGCTCGTTATCGACCCATATTACTCTTGTACTGAAACAACTTAACCTAAGGACACAGTTTATTTAGAAAATAAGCTACCATATAGTAAGATGGGTAAATTTTGTAAATGAGGCTGGCCATGGCGCGAGTTGCGGTAGTACAGATGATTTCATCCACGGATGTCGAGGAAAATCTAGAGGCTGTTGAGTATTTTTTATTGCAAGCAAAAGAAGCACAAGCTGAACTTGTATTATTGCCAGAGAACGTTGCCCACATGGGAAAAGACGAGCATGAAAAATGGAAAATTAGTGAAGTTTACGGGCAAGGCCCTATTCAACACACGCTGAGTCGTCTCGCGAAAAAATTTCACCTGTGGATTATCGCCGGTACCATTCCGATTAAAGGGCAAGGCACACGTGTGCGTTCAAGCTCATTAGTTTATGATGCCGAAGGTCGATGTGTAACGCGTTATGATAAGATTCATTTATTTGATGTGCGCGTAAATGAACATGAGTGGTATCAAGAGTCTGCGGCGATTGAACCTGGAACAGATTTAGTTGTTGTCGATACCCCCGTTGGAAAAGTCGGTCTTAGTGTGTGCTATGATTTACGTTTTCCTGAGCTTTATCATGCTTTAGAACGCCAGGGTGCTGAGCTTATTACGGTCCCCTCGGCATTTACCAAAGTGACCGGTGAGGCGCATTGGCATGTCTTATTGCGCGCACGGGCGATCGAGAACTCCTGCTATATTCTTGCTGCTAATCAGGGCGGGGTGCATGAAAATGGGCGTATGACTTATGGACACAGTACCATCATTGATCCTTGGGGAAAGGTTTTGGTGGAGCGTAATGAGGGTACTGGTATTATTATTGCAGATATCGATTTAACCGAATTGCATGAACTGCGCAAGAAATTTCCCACAACGAATCACCATGTTTTAAATATTAAGGGTAAATAAATGACAGAAGCATTAAAAACAGCTAAAGAACTCTTACTGACACCAGCCTCTTTAGACGAGCAGGGAATCGAAAAATTATTTCGCTCAATGCGTAGTCATCATATCGACGATGCTGATCTCTACTTTCAAAGCTGTAGTTTTGAATCTTGGTACCTTGAGGACTCTGTTGTAAAAAGTGGTAGCTTTTCCTTAGATAAAGGGGTCGGAATTCGTGCGGTTAGTGGGGATAAGACCGGTTTTGCTTACTGTGATGATATTCTATTACCCACAATGTTACGTGCTGCAGAAGCTGCCCGTTCAATTGCTGTTGCAGGTGCCAATTCATTACAAGCTTTACATGCTCACAATAGGGCGGTTCCACGTTATGAAGCATTTAATCCTATCGATGGGATGAGTAAACAGGAAAAAATTGCTTTACTTGAAGCCATTGATAAAGAGGCTCGCCGTATTGACCCGCGCGTGGTGCAAGTCAATGCTTCGCTGAGTGGTTGTTATGAGGTGGTTATGGTTGCAGACATGCATGGACAAATGCATGCGGATGTTCGTCCATTGGTTAGCGTGAATGTGAGCGTTATTGTTGAAGATAAGGGTCGTCGTGAATCTGCTCGAAGTGGCGGCGGCGGGCGGGTGGCTTATTCTTATTTCACCGAAAAGGAAAGAGC
>JAFKHV010000080.1 GCA_017306715.1 Legionella sp.
ACCCATTTAGTTTTCATCAACTACAGATGTACATTCAGCATACCGTTTCGTTTTGTGGAGTGCTCATTATTTTTTTCGGTGTTATCGTCGCTACCCTCCGATTCCTACAATTTTATCTCAAGGGACCCAAGGGACAAAATTTAAGTATTAATAAAATTCGTCTTAATTTAGGATTAGTTCTCTGTTTAGGATTAGAGTTTATCGTTGCTGCCGATTTAATTGGCACGACAACCGCACCAGATTATTATTCTGTTGGTATCGTTGCCAGTATTGTCATCATTCGAACCCTATTAAGCTTAACGCTTAATCATGAAATTAATGACCTAAGAAACATTGAAAATAGTGGTGTAGCACAAAAAAAATAATTTTCAAGCTGTTATTTATATTATTTTCTTGTTAAAATGATTTTGGTAGTAGTCTTTATAACTTTATCTTGTGGATAACTTCTTACTATAACTTCCATACCCTTCTTTAGATACACCGATAAAGCCCGTCTGTTCTGTTACTTTACTTCGTTCGCACTTTTATATATCCACAAATTCTGTGGATAACTCTGTGAGTACTACGTTAAAAGCATAAAAACATTGGGTCACTCAGGATGACAAAAATTAGTCCAATTGATTACTCAGTACTGCACCCTTAACCAAAATAACGCCAACTTTTCATTAGAAATTGCCTTTTTTCTGTAGGTTGTATTGAACTTCCTAATTTCTCTACATACCGAATCTGAATACCTTTGGAAATATGGTCTCCATCCATGAGCGCTATTGTTAATCGTCTATTTTGAAAAGTGGTGTTCTGGTTGGTAGTTAAAGGTAAATCCTCAACTAAATAGAGATAATGCATATTTTTTTGTTCGATGATGCACCCTTTATGGGCTTTGATTAAATTAATTGCCTGATTCGCTGAGCCTCTATACAAAGTGCATGCAGGTGGAAAAAAAGAACTTTGTTGCAGTTGTCGTAGTGCTTTTTCTACTTTATATTGCACTTGTTCACGAGTTTGGTAATGAGTTAATAATTTATAATAACTATAAAAATGTCTGAACTGGGTCAAAATGAGTAAACTAATCACCCCCATAAAAATTATGGAAAATAGAAAAATAAACCCACGCTGTTTCGTCATGCCCGCACCGATGCTAGAAAAGAATAAGTTCTCCCAGAGCCCCAAAATAAATCAATAGCAATAATTTCTGCCGATGGCGTCGATTGAGCTTTAATTGCGAAGGAATTCACAACTGGGGTAAGCTCCTCTTTATGGCTTAGCCGATAATAAAGACTTGCTTTTTTATTCTGTCTTTTTTCAATGAACCATCGTTCTTCAAAGTACTCGCCCAAATACACAGCATCTGTAAATACAAAATTCAAGGGTTCTTCCAGAATCACCTTATTATGATATTGTCTGTATCGGGATATTATTTCCGCGTGATGACAATCAGCAATAATTAGCGGGTGCCCCGGTTTGAAAATGCGCTTCTCTGCTAAATTAATTTCATAGGGAGTCACTATATTCTTTACCTCAGTAAAGCGTTCAGTCATTCGCTTGATTTCGAGCAATCCAGATGGCTTATTTTCAAAACTTAATGATGATGGGGTAATATTTCGGCTGCTGCGATGATCATAAATAGTTAACTGCTCTAAAGAAGTGCATGGGGTATACCCCGCTTGATGGACACTACGTAAGATCATCGCTTTTACAGAATATAAATCGAATCGACTTGATAGCTGCTCTTGTGCTTGCAGATAATTACGTTTGACATAGAAATATAAATTGAAAACGGTGGCCATGATGATGGTGGCTAAAAACATGACCACCATAAGTTCTATTAGAGTCAGTCCTTGTTGTTTGTTCATATCAATCCATGTCCTTTACCACTGAGCGCTTTAGTGAATCCCGTTCGTACATTAAATTTATCTGTGAGGATACCTGTTCACGGCGGATAATTTTGAGCATTAATTGCGTATATTGGGTGTGCATCTGCAGAATGAAAAAAATTACAAGGGCGACTAATGTCATAGAAGCAAGAACTTCCATTAAGGAAAATCCGTGTTGAGTCATAATCCATGATTGTTGGGTTGGTTGCTGCGGGAAGCTTAACGTTTATATAGGAATAATGCAATGTAATTTAATAAATCCCTATGTAAGTAATGACAGTTCCAGGTCTGTTCGGTAAGATAAATAGTTTCAGTGTAAGGATACATGATGAACATTAACTTTCAGGATCTTCCACATGAGGGCATTCGCAAGCTTGTACCTTACAAGCCAGGTAAAGCCATAGAGGAATTAGCCCGTGAAAAAGGCATAACTGATATTATTAAACTTGCCAGCAATGAGAATCCATTAGGTTGTAGCCCTAAAGCGCTTGCAGAATTACGTGCTCTTTCGCCGTATACTCTCGCCACATATCCTTCTCCATTAAATCACCCGTTAATGGAACGGCTTGCGGCAAAACATCAGGTTTCAGAAGCGCAAGTGTTCCTGAGTAACGGTTCTGATTTTATTTATACCTTACTACTTAACGCTTATGCACTTCATCAAAATAAACATATTCTGACGCATGATTATGCTTTCAGCACTTATGCCATTCAAGCAAGGACTTTAAATATTCCGGTTCGCTCGGCTGCTATTCATGCAGATTGGTCTGTCAATATCGATAACCTCCTCGCCCAATGTGATGAACAAACCGCACTCGTGTTTATAGCAAATCCAAACAATCCCACAGGGATTTTATCCAATGCTCAAGATATTGAACGACTCCTTCACGGGCTGCCAAAACATACAATACTCGTGCTGGACGAGGCATACCATGAGTATGCAGCCAAAGAATTTGCTGCAAATAGTATTGATTGGTTAAGTAATTATCCAAACCTGATTATTACGCGAACTTTTTCTAAAATTTATGGTTTAGCTGGTTTGCGTTTGGGATATGCACTCGCACATCCAGATATAATTAGTATCCTTAAGCGCATTCAGTTGCCCTTTACTGTCAACCAAGCCGCCCTTGCCGCAGGTTATGCCGCATTATCTGACGAAGATTTTCTGCATCGAAGCCTTCTCTTAAACACCGAAGGCATCGCGCAAATGCGTAAGGGACTTGATGAACTCAATATAGAGTATCTGCAATCCGCATGTAATTTTTTAACCTGTAATGCTTGCGAAGACACATCCCGGTTGTATAATTTTCTTTTGGACAAAGGTATTATAATTCGGCCACTGCATGCTTATGCTATGGATAATTATTTTAGAGTAAGTATTGGCACCCAGGAGCAAAACACTCGTTTCTTGTGTGCACTCCATGAATACTACAATTAATAAACTGAGAGTAACCCATGACTAGTGATTTAAGTAGCAAACATTGTGAATCCTGCGAAGGAATAGGCAAAGCACTTGAGGCGGAGCAAATTAAACAATTAATAACCCAATTGGATTCAAAATGGGAAGTGAGTCAAGACCAGCGTACTATCAAACGTTGTCTTTCATTTAACAACTTTTATGAAACCATGTCCTTTGTTAATGCATTAGCCTGGATAGCCAATACTGAAAACCATCATCCTGATTTAGAGATTGGATATAATTATTGTCATGTAACCTTTATGACCCATGCACTTCAAGGGCTAACGCATAATGATTTTATCTGTGCCGCGAAAATGGACAAACTTTTACTCGTGTAATGAAACTAAAAGCTCAAGGCTCAGGAGCGAAGCTCTTGTACCTTAAGCTTTAGCCCATTTAGAAATTCTCCAGCTACATCAATACCACTACCAGCAGTTATTTCCTGTAGACAGGTAGGACTTGTTATATTAATTTCTGTTAAATAGTCCCCAATTACATCAATTCCTACAAAATATAAACCTTTGGCAACAAGCGTCGGTCCAACTTGCTGGCAAATCCATCGATCTCGATTTGTGAGGGGTACAACTTCACCACGTGCGCCTGCCGCAAGATTCCCTCGTAACTCTCCTGGAGCAGGAATTCGCGCCAAGGCAAACGGGACGGCTTCACCATTAATGATTAAAATCCTTTTGTCTCCTGCAGTAACAATTTCGGGAATATAACGCTGTGCCATAATAGTTCGTGTCTGATGTTCCGTTAAAACTTCCAGGATTACGGAAAGGTTGCGCCCATATTCATCAACATGAAAGACGGAGCTTCCCCCCATCGCTTCAGCAGGTTTAAAAATTACATTGTGATGTTGTTGCCAAAAAGACTTGAGCCGTTTGATATCCCTTGAAACCAGAGTCTCTGGACAGCATTGGGGGAAATTCAAGGTAAAAAATTTTTCATTTGCATCACGCAAACTTTGGGGTTTATTAACGATGAGAACCCCTTCCTTTTCAGCAAGCTCTAAAAGGTAGGTAGTATAAATATACTCGGTATTAAATGGCGGATCTTTACGCATAAAAATAATATCAAAATCCGCTAATGGTTTTTCGCCTACATCCGTGGTCGATACCCATTGCTCTGTGTGTAAATCATGGATATGTAGCTGATAACTCTGGGCATAGCTCCGACCCTGCGCAGTAAAGAGATCTTGTTGTGTGAAATAAAAGCAATCCCAGCCCATTTCTTGAGCTCTTTTTAGGATGGCTAATGATGTATCCTTGTAGGGGTGCAAATTATGTAATGGATCGAGGAGAACCGCGAGTTTCACTATTCTTCTCCTCCAAGAGCTGCAATTTCTCGGGCTGCAGCTAATGCGGCTAAACGAGCAATAACTCCGTACACATAGAAACGGTTGGGTGAGTCGACTAATGGAAGCGCATCACTTGGCATGTTGCACGCTTGGGCAAAAGCTAAAGGTTCAAAATGCATACCGGGAGCGTTTAAATTTTCTGCTTTTCCTCGTCCTTGGTGCACACGATAAAATCCGCCCACAACATATTGGCCAATCATATAGACTACGGGTTCTGCAACAGCTCCATCGGGCATGGTCTCAAAAGTATATACCCCTTCTTGAACCAACACACGGTCTACTTTTTTACTCCCTTTACTAGTGGACATTTTAGTACGCTGTTTGCGATTCAGCTGCCGCACTTCATCGGCATGATGTACCATCATTACACTCATTCCATATGTTCCATTGTCTGCTTTAATCACCGCAAAAGGTTTTTCCTCAATACCATAGGTTTCGTATTTATCTTGCGTATAGATTAAAATTCGTTCCACTTCATCTGCTAGTCGATCCAAACCCTCTTGAGCCATAAAATCCACCCCATCAATGGCATTGAAGCTTGGATTAATAAGCCAGGGATCCATGTTTACTAATTTTGCAAATTCATTAGCCACATCATCGAAATGACGAAAATGACTGGATTTTAAACGGTTAGACCAACCGAGTTGCTCTGGTGGTCTAATTTTCTGTTGAATACCCTGTAGTATCTCTGGAATACCTTGTGATAGGTCATTATTAAGCATCACAAAACAAGGATTAAAATCAGCTAAACCGATACGATCCCCTTCACGTATAACCGGTTCGATATACAAATTATCTCCGTTAGGAAGATTGATATCCAGCGGTTCACGTAACTCCGGATCTAAACTGCCTATTCGCACGACAAAACCCGCTTTAACGAGTATTGTCCGCAAAACATTTAAACTTTGCATGTAAAATTGATTGCGCGTATGACTTTCAGGTAATAATAATATTCGCGTACAATGGGGAACATATCCTGCCAGAATTGATTGAGCCGCCTGAACACATAAAGGAAGAAAATCAGGATTTAAATTATTGAAACCCGCAGGGAACAAATTGGTATCTACCGGTGCCAACTTAAAGCCGGCCTGACGCAAATCTACGGAGCAAGTCAATGATGGGGGGGTCTCTTTCCACTGTTTTCTAAACCAATTCTCAATAACAGCCACTTGATTTAAAACAACTTTCTCAACATGATGAATTGGACCAGATTGAGCTAAAGTCAAATGTGGAACAGGGACTTCAGACGGGTTCATGCTTTCTCTCTTAATAAAAGTTTATAGGTGGATGTTACCGAGAATGTTAAAAAAATGAAAGATTAATCAGTTTTCTGATATTATAGAAGATAAACAATTAGGCAGTTAGGAAAGACCTATGATTAATGACTTGTTTCAACAATTTGCGGTACAGCTGCAAACTTTTCTGTATTTAATCATGCTTGTGAATGCGGTATTACATCTTATTTTTGCAGGCGCAGTTGCCCGAGATGCCGGCAGCCTCAATCGTTTGGGACAAAAGACAGTGCTGGTATCTGCCCCAACCTGGGCATTTGCAACATTAATCGGGGGGGTGCTTACGGCAACTATTTATTGGTTATTACACCACTCTACAATTACTCGACCAACCATTCGCGAAGTAAGCCTATGACGGTACCAGAAATAAAGAGAATTCAGGTTCACGAATTAAAGAAACGTATGGAACATGGGGCTGTTATCTTAATTGATGTGCGTGAAGTTTATGAGTGGCAGATGATACGTATTCCCAATACAATCCATATCCCTAAAGACCAATTATCACAATGTCTGGGAAATTATGTTGCGGACAAAAATCACCCGATTTATCTATTGTGTAAAGCGGGAGTACGGTCTTTATATGCAGCTGAACACTTGCTGCAACTCGGATATCAAAATGTTTATTCTATCGATGGCGGGATTATTGATTGGTTTAATCATGGATATCCTGTTGAAAAATAACTTTTCAACAGGAACTAACTGTAATCGAATTAATGGGTTCTGTAATCGATGTTTTGTAAAGATTAATACTGAAAATACTCAAGTCAGTCATGGGTGCTAATAGCTCAGGGTTATAACGCACACAAAAAGTTCTTAGCTTTTCCATAATCCCTTTTGCAACTGTCGCCCCCCTTTTTGACTCAACCCCAAAAGCTCTACCAAAAATATCAGTATGCTCTTTCCAAAAGTAATATAACGATTTTGACATCACTTTATATTGCGCATCTGAGGCATCAGGGTTCTCTTTATCGAGTCGAAGGGATGAATTGAGCGCAGAATAGAGCGTGCTGTTTTGCTCCTTGGGTGTGTATATAAAGAAAGTTGCGCTTTTACAAGCTGTAGAAACACTATTGCGCACGAAAAAACATATTGCGTTAAGAATTAGCTCGCGCGTGCTTAGATCTTCAAGTTTTTCGAGTTGATACAAAGTTAGGAGCAACATGCCGATCTCTATTTTACGTGAAGGATCTGCATTGAACGCAACGCTTTTAGGGAATATATCGTCGATAGAAAAAGTACGCTCAGTATTAGTGACGCTTTGAAAATAATTTAGGATTTTTTTACTATCGAAGTTGTATTTTCCCGCCCAATCCTTTACTGTGTTTTCTATCTGTGATTTTAATTCTTCAAAGGCTACGTAATCAAAAGCCATTTTTTATTTCTCCTTAAACTCCATATACAGGATAGATTAACCTTGCACGCGAATTTTAAACTAATTTTTTCATCTCGTCATGATCTTCATCACTCAATACAGTAAATTAAAAAAATTAATCATTCTCTTTAATTGCATTGAAATATTTTAATTTATTCATCATGAGACTTGTGCTCTACAACAATAGGGTTCAAGATATCGCTCTGGATCGGTTCGAGATTGATATGAAAAAAAAAATTTATTTGTTAGCAAGTTTCTGTTGCTTGGTTCACAGTATAGGATATGCGCAACAGCCTCGGCTCATTGTCCAAATAATCATAGATCAACTTCGAGGTGATCAACTAGTCCGTTATCAAAAACATTTTAGTGATACTGGATTTAACTACCTGCTTAATAATTCGCTAAATTATCAACAAGCTTATCATCCTCATGCAAATACGACAACTTGTGCAGGACATGCGACCATAGCGACCGGGAGTTATCCTGCTCTGCATGGAATTGTTAATAATGAATGGTACGATTCTTTAAACAAAAAAATGATTTACTGTACCGAGGATATTCAGGCATCAATCATCCCCAATCGATTTACTCAGGAACCTCTTCCGGGAAGATCACCACGCAACATTATGGTCAGCACCCTCAGTGATGAAATTGTTTTGGCCAATAAAGGACGCGCTTTTGCCGTATCGTATAAAGATCGTTCAGCCATCACTTTAGCCGGCCATGCTGGGAAAGCCTTCTGGTTCGATACCACACATGGTGGTTTTATCACTAGCGATTGGTATTATAAACAATATCCTACCTGGGTTTCGGAGTGGAATAAAGGCTATCAGGCCAGCGATTTCACCTGGAACCTACAAAAGCCTGCTCAAGAATACACCAATTTTCCTTCATCCCCAATAATACAAAATGACCAATTTTTTGGTCAAAAATTCCCGCACCAGGTAACTCATCAGAAGGGTCAAAATTATTTTAAAGCTTTATCAAAAACGCCAAAAGCCGACCAATTGAGTGCTGATTTTGCAATACAACTCCTTGCAGCAGAAAAATTAGGCAGCGATCCTGGAAAGACAGACTATCTTGCAATTAGTTTTTCTGCAGTTGATGCCATAGGTCATCATTTTGGGGCGAATAGTCTTGAAGCAGAAGACAACCTGATGGTTCTCGACAAGACTTTATCTCATCTTTTAAAAAATATTGACACCAATGTAGGATTAGCCAATACCCTGATTATCTTGACTGCTGATCATGGGGTGAACGATCCTCCAAATTATCTCACCCAACATCACTTTGCCGCACCGCAGCCGTTAAACCTAGCCGCGTTGACTCAATTCATTCATACAATTTTAAAAAATCACCAGCTCCCTACAGAAATATTAACCACTATTATCCCACCCTATATTTATTTAAATGACGATTTGATGAGAAACCAAAATATGTCAATGAGTCAACTTACGGACATTATGACCACAGAGTTGATGAGAAGATCCGAGATTTTTCGGGCTTTTACCCTGCCTATAGTCTCTCATGGATGGCTTAGCGCAAAAGTTAACAGAATGTATTACCCATATCGTACTGGGCAAATTTATCTTGTACAACCTTCGAATCAGGCTCACGGCGCTAAAAACACCTGCAGGGTCAATCATGGCAGTCCATGGAATTATGACCGCTATGTACCTTTGTTATTCGTCAATCCTCATTTTAAAAAATCGTTATTTACCCGCGAAGTTCACACTACGGATATCGCACCGACCCTATCCGTTTTACTTAATATCAAAGTACCCTCAGGAGCAGTGGGACAGACCTTACCAGAAGTTATCTCCAACTTTAATGCAATAACGGAGATCACAACCAAAGTTCCTGGTGAGCAGACTAATTCTGCAGCAAAGGCTCATAATGATTGAATTTAACCTTAAAAAGCTATACCATTCTGCGAAAATTTGAGTGATGCTATCATGACTAAAGAAGCGATTATCATTGGTATTTCCGGTCCCTCAGCTTCCGGAAAAAGTTTATTTGCGAACACCATAGTAAACGAACTAGGCTCAGAGCAGGTGGTCGTGATCTCAGAGGATGCCTATTATAAAGACAACGGTCATCTTCCTTTTGCTGAACGTGAAAAAATTAACTACGACCATCCGGACTCATTTGATCACGCCCTGCTCTGTGAACATTTACGTCAGTTACGCGCAGGTAAAACTGTAGAAATACCTATCTACTCTCATTCCAAACATCAACGTTTGCCAGAAACACGTACAGTAGGACAGCATGCGATAATCATTCTTGAAGGCATATTACTCTTTAGTGATAAAGAACTTCGCGATATTATGGATATTCGTATTTTTATGTCTACACCTCTTGATGTATGCCTAACCCGACGTCTAAAGCGTGATGTGGTTGAGCGCCATCGTACATTTGAATCGGTAGTGCATCAATATGAGACTACAGTACGCCCTATGTATTTACAATTTATTGAACCCTCAAGTCGCTATGCTGATATTATTGTCCCCCGAGGTGGTGAAAATCGCATCGCGATTGAGATGATTCAGGCAAAAATGCGTGAGTTACTTGCTTCGCATATTAACGATTAAGGAGAGCATGATGGGGTTTTTAACAGGTAAGAAAGCGCTGATAATAGGATTAGCAAGTAATCGCTCCATCGCTTTTGGTATTGCCAAATCGTTTCATGAACAAGGTGCCGAATTAGCATTCACCTATCAAAACGAACGTTTGAAAGAGCGCGTTGAAGATATGGCAGCAGAATTTAATAGTAAGCTTGTTTTTCCATGTGATGTCGCTCACGACGAGGAAATTGAGCGCTTATTCACTCAATTAAATAGCCATTGGCACGAGTTTGACATATTGGTGCATTCTGTTGCTTATGCTCCGGCCGATCAAATTAGCGGTGACTTCGTTACTACGTGTACTCGTGATGGTTTTAAAATCGCTCATGACATCAGTGCCTATAGTTTAGTTGGGCTCGCTAAAGCTGCCCTGCCCATGATGACTGCAGAAGGCGCTTTATTAACTCTATCCTACTACGGAGCCGAAAAAGCAGTGCCTAACTACAACGTGATGGGGATTGCAAAGGCCAGCTTAGAAGCATCCGTACGCTATTTAGCTGCAAGCATGGGAACACGTGGTATTCGTGTTAACGCTATTTCTGCTGGGCCTATCAAAACTTTGGCAGCTGCCGGGATAAAAGATTTTCGTAAAATGCAGGCTGCTTATGCTCAAGCAACGCCACTTCAACGTAATGTGACGATTGAGGAAGTTGGAAATACAGCTGCTTTTCTCTGTTCCAATTTAGCATCAGGTATTACCGGAGAAATTGTACATGTGGATGCTGGATATCATGCTGTGGCTTCGATGAGCGAAGTTTAATAATTTATCGTTCTCCTTTCGTCATTTCAGTAAGCTGGCCTATCTAACATAAGCCAGCCTATTTATCTAACAATAATGGCACTCACCTTCGAGTGTATTGTCATGAGCCTCTTCTACACATTCATATCCTTCTTTGTTTTCTTTCTCACACGGATTAAAGAAAGCATTAATGTTATATTTCCGATTGCATGCCACAGACCATTGAGTATTTTCTTGTTCCGTTACTAGAGGAGTCATATGCGGCACATAATCATCTGTAAACTCTTTAACGATAAGCTCAAACTCGGGGAGGATTTCATAAATTAATTTAATGAACATAGGAGCCGTAAATTTTTGACGATGATCTGTCTGTTCAAATGGATTATTTATATCCGCCTTTTGATAATCATACAATGGATTACCATGCTCAATATAATTACGAAAGCCTCTAAGCTCACTATAGCTTGCGAGAATTTTATTGCATTTTTTTGCTGCATTATAATTACAAATCGTATTGAGGTGCTGTAAAAACTGCGCGGCATTATATTCCAGCGCATCATTAAGTACTACATTCAATTCCAAACGTTTAACCAACGGTAAACCAAGATTCTTTATGTGGAAATTATCCCATTGCTCCATTGTTGTAAAATTCAAGTCTGACCTGATATATCCCTCATTGACTAAAAATTGTAATAAATATCCCAAGGCATCGCGAGCAGCAATAACACGTTTTCTTGGACTAAG
>JAFKHV010000081.1 GCA_017306715.1 Legionella sp.
GCTACAAACTCTCGTTTATCCCAAAATTCGCCTGCTAAAACTATTCATTATGCCTGGATAGGACCCCCGACGTACAAAAATGAACAGATGGTTCCCGGTCATGACCTCGATGGGCCTATACAGCTCGCGCAAAAATTGCAAAATCAACCCTCAGGGCAAGTCAACCCTATTAAATTTTGGTGTCTTAAAAAATATCAGGATTTTTATCGTAAGCAATTTTTCAAAGCAAAAGTGGAGATTGAGGTGTGCGGGGTAGAAGATTTGATAGAGCAAGAACTTAAAGGGAATATGATTGAAGCTGCACAGCAATTTAAGGCTTATATGGATACTATGAATTTTCCAAATTTCGACACTCCAGGGGAGCGAGTTGAATTCAAAGACGGCTTTTCTTTATTTTTACTTTTAATTCAGGCAGGTTACTTTCTGGATACCAATGTATTACCCCTTCAAAACCACCCTAAATATGAATTTGAGGGTGAAAGGCAATTTACAGGCCCTCATGGCCCATCCTCACAAGCACGTGATTTTTATCTCATGTATTCCCCAGTCCCAAATGATATGACTGCTTTGAAAATATACAACCAATGGATGGATAACCCTGCTCTAGGAAATGTTGGCGTTTTTGATGGTTTAAATATCCCACGCTTTACAGGGGAGTCTCATGGTCACTACTCAAAACTTGGAGTTGTAAAAACTTCCTACAAATCTTACTCTAATTTGAAGAATAAACATTTCTATTGGTTAGCCCCTGATCGAATTAATTTTTTTTCGCAAAAGAGAGCCTTTACTGATAACAACTTACAATGTCAATCTTCTACTGCATTCCTTCTCGAGTCATGTAGTTTGCACTATGCAGTAACTGAAGACAAAAACTGCTTACTTTCTTTACCGATTAAGACGGATACAGCGTATGTGGCATTCATGAGACGTAAAATATTTTTTGTTCGAATGAAAGAAAAAGAAGTTGTCTGTATAGAGCATAATACGCGCTCGACCCTTTATGATGCTTTCCCTAAAGATACGAACTCCAAACCGGTTACCGATCCCGAATTGATAACACGTTTCCTTGCCGGATTTATAAAAATTAATAAAATGTACGCAGAAAAAAAATTAGTCTATCCACGTCACTTAGTCAATGAAAAAAATGCGACTTATTTGCATGAAGCCGTGATTTTACAACAACAGGACATTGTGCAAACTCTTCGAGCTGATGGTGCACGTACGGATTTACGAGCCACATATCGAATTCTTCCGGACAATAAATGCATTGAGGTTACTGCTGAGGAATTGGCCCATTACTTGAATTTTACGGCCATTGAGGAAATGTTTGCGAGTCATTCAGCTGAAATTAAACCCTCATAACAAGAGGTAATTGTAAATAATTATCTTAGCCGCATTGAATTGGCGCAATCTGATGTTCAGCTCTATCTACATTTTTAAAAATTTCTAAAACTCTTGGCTTAAAAATAACACTCGAGATGGAAGAATGAAAGCACACTTTATGTTGACGTATTTTCACACACGCAAAATTCGGCGACCGCTTTATTTAATAAAAAAATAACCAAATTTGGAATGCTCATTATCATAGGCCATGATCAATTTAGACAATGTCCTTGCGTTGAAGATTGCGCTAAATCATAACTTTAAAGCCCAAAAAATCACTGCTCAGAATGATTGGTTATGGTCATTTTCTTGGGGCGGAAGATGGGATACAAATCACGCATGCAATGAATCGATATCTAATCAATTTTTCTGACGCATTTCTGAAACAGGATAAATAAGACTCTGTTTATGAATGCTCTCGATTCATAAACGAGGAGTAATATTTCAAGGTCTCCACATTCTCCCAAATCATGTGCAGTGTCGCTAACATGTCATGCACTAAGTTATTTAAGTGGGGTAGTAAATGGGTCTGGGATGCAATGGTCGAAAATGCTTGGAGCCTCGCTAAAACGCGCGGTCTTACGGTATTTTGTCGCGCATTCCATAACGAATCCGATGGCACAGGACCCGAGGGGCCTACTCGGTCCGTATGCAAAACGCTAGGAATAAAATGTAACGTTTGTTGTAAAACCCAAAAGGCACATGCATAGACATAGGCCTCTTGATAGAGTGCCTCATCGTTTGCAGCAGGAATAGTATTCATAAGTTCTTGGCGATAAATCTGTTCTAGAGTCTGAATCACCTCCTCGGGTATGGCTTTTGCACACCAGCACGTAGGAAAGCTCATTCGTAAATACGTGCCATCCAGCAATCCGGAGCGAATGAAAGACCATTCGAAATCAATTAATTGTAAATCATGACCCAGAGACTTAGGCTGGACAAAGACATTATCAGGACAAATATCCCCATGCGTTAGTACAGTAAACGCACCCGGTAATAAGACTTTTTTAGCAATCTGGCCTACTTCATTAATTAACGATTCAGATACTGTTAACCCTAAGGCTTGAGCTGATAGTTCCAGTCGCTGGATTAGTTCTTGATAAACTAATAGATATTCGACTTGCTCATCAAGTGCTTTAGGATGGATTCTAGTAAAAATACGTCTGTATTCATTTAGATGCTGCGCACTTGCTGCATGCATCCGTCCTAAAGCGCGCATAAAACGACTCAGTGTGGCCACAGCTTCGTTCTTATTGGGGCGAGTTAATGAATCCACAAGACTGATGTGCGGCATCCCTAAGTCCTCTTGTAAAATGAAACGACAGGTTGAATTTTCACCATAGAAACGAGGAATAATGTGTTCCAAATCAGGCTGCTGATTCAAGAACTCAAGCCCCGCCCAATCCCGGGCAAAACGTTGATGCATCTCGTGCTCTTCTTCTTCACTGCGTACCGATTGTTTTAAAATAACGGAAGGGGGTACCGTACTTAACTCGGAAACCAGATGGAGTCGCAAAATCACATTTCTTCGTTCGGGTTCACTTAAAACATCAACCGACGCAATGGCGCAGTCAACCTTAAAGTAATTTTTTAGTAATGCCTCAGCATCGAATAAGCGATCTGATTTCATGGAGAAACACCTGTTCAATGTATTGTTTAAAATGACTCAATTTTACCTTTGCGTCAAAATATTATTGTTTTATTTGTTTATCGGTTCCTGCAACACGTTTATAATAACCTTAAACCATCTTTTTCTGTTGGTGATTGAAGAGGTTGTAGCCGAGGTGTAAAAAACGACTCGGTCACTATCTATTTCCTTAGCGATTTGGTCAGCATAGAGTGTGGCATGCTGAAGCCCTTAGAACCTCCAAGGGAATTACACAAAAAATCCTGCACTGCAACCAATCTTTAAGCAGAAAAAAATTCAAGAAGGGCTCTTATTTGAAAAATTCAGCTCATCAGTCGCCTCTTCCGGGCATGATTCATAAGAATTTTGATTAGGTCTTATCGTGGTTTTTTTAGTGATTTCAAATTCTGGTTCTAAAAAATCTCTCATGGCCCGACGTAACCAGTATAAGCGACCATCATCTAACACTTGGAGTTCTCTCGGTTCGAGTTCAAGCTCTGCGGCATCTGTTTTCAGAAACTCAAGAACTTTGGTGGCGACTGCAATTTTTTCTCGCTCCGCATAACCCCGACCTAAGTCGCTAAAAAAGGTACTAAGCGGTTTAAACTCCTGTTGGCGCTGTTGAATGTAACGGGAAAATCCTTCAATCAGGATGTGTTTTTTTAAGTTCTTATCCTCTGTCTCTATTTGCTCACATAAGGAATAAAACCCAATAGGTTGCATCGGGGTATGCGGCAAGAGCGCCCTAATCAGTTCGTGCTGACCATTTACCATCGCACAGTCTAACGGCCGACATTGATACTTGTCTTTCGTTCGGGCTAATAGCGGAAAATGAGAGATTAACATGCCGACTATTTCTTGATGACCAAGAAAAGCAGCGACATGTAAAGGATTAGTCCTTTGGTCTAGGGTGACTCCATGATGGAGAAGCAGCCGCACAATCTCTGGTTTGTTTTGAGCAACTGCTAATCGAAGTGGACTCGCCCCATCAGGGTCCAAGGTATCAGGGTCCATGCCGTGCTGTAACAATAAGGCCATAATGTGGGGATGCTCAATCGCGGCAAACAATGCCTCTGGTTTAAATTCGGGGTGGCCGTCACGCACCCTACGCTCTAATAAAAGCCGTACCATCAACTCATGTCCCTGATGACAGGCTATTTAAAACAGAGTATTTCTGTTATATTCGTCCATTTTTCGAAAGAAATCTCATTTATTTCGATTGACATGTAAGGTGGTGTATTTTTTTGATGTTCGAAACTTAAATCGGGAAGATTATCCCGTTTCACTGCAAAAGCCGTGGTCCGTAAGAGTAATTTGTTATGGAACAAATCGGGATAAAATAAATGATTGAAAAGAAGATTGGCGCACTCTTGGGGCGCAACTAAGGGCGATGGACGAAAATCTTTCACATTGATGTCCATTATTTGAAATAAACCGTCCCCTGCATAGAGAAGCCCCAATGTATGAGTGGGAATATTCACCGTGAAGACAATATTCTTTCGATTTTCTGAAGCCTGCGCCAAATGGGTCAGAAAGTCGCTAAATTCTGCCTCCGTATACTGTCCTGCGCAAGATACCTTATGTAATCTGTCTTGGGCGCATTGGGGACGAACCCAAGTCATGTTGCGTTCCAAATTAAGCAATTGGCTCCCCGAATCCTGTGCAAGTGTGTTGCTATGAAGTGTACCTTGATACACACTGATTCCATCAAAAAAAGCGGAAACCTCAAGCAGTTGCGCATCCTCAGTCGATAAGGATTCTTTGTTGCGTACTTTTTGCCGCGCATCTTCAAGTGCTTGAACCAAAGAGGAGGGCTTTTCAATAAACTCTTTAATAAATTCCAATCTTTGGTAAAATGCGTCCAATTGATTATGGCAGGCTGCCTGCACCCACATCATGGTAAAGCCATGGCAAATACCATCTCCCGAGCTATCTAAATAGCCAAGGCTGCTCATCAATAAGATTAAATGGTCATGATTCATAGAGACTCTAGAAAAAAATAACAATGTAACAAAATTGCGCATACTCACTTCTAGATAACTTCAAATTTTACTTCTTATTTACAATGATACCGTTGAACTTAATGGCTCTTAACGTATGTATACAGTAATTTAAGGATTAGACCGAACCTGTCTTAGGGCTTGGGAGTAATGGAACGACCAAGGCTGAGCTTATTGCTGAGAAATTTGGTGTTGATTATCGATATTTTTTATGAATTTTCACATGATCAAAATAGACTTTCTAAAAAATAATCCGCATGCCATACCAGCACTTGCAAATATATGGTATGAAGTTTTAGGTAAAATTTGGATGCCGGAGATTGGAATCGAAGAAATTGAATCTTTATCTTACAAAGAGCTCAACCAAAATATGCCTCTTACTTACATCGCGCTATACGGAGAAATACCTGTTGGGTTATGCACGTTAGAATTAAACGGTGGAATTCGTCCTGATTTAAAGCCATGGATTGGTGATTTAGTGATTGACCCAAAATATCAGAAACAAGGGATCGGCAAAAAACTGCTTGATATTGCAATTCAAAAAGCAAAAGAGCTTGGCTTTGAGAAAGTTTATTTATTTACTTTTGATCCTGAGATACCTGGATACTATCAGCGCTTTGGGTGGAAGAAAATTGGCATGGATCAATTTAAATCGCACCCTGTAATAGTGATGGAGCTGTGTTTATGAATAACAGAAGAATATGACTAACGCCTCACCTTAAGTCGGTTGACCGTTTCATTACTCCCAGCCCCTCACTACGCGTTTTTGAAAAGCCTTTATTCAGGTAAAAGAAAGGTCATGTAAATCGTGTGCCTCATCCAGCCGGAGTTGATTATTTAATCGCGCAGGAATAATAGATGTACGTCGATTAGCGGTTGTGGGGCATAGTGAATGAGAATGATTAAAATATTCTGAGGTATGAGTTATTCTATTGATGAAAGTTTAAATGAGTCCAACCCTAATCAGTTTAATTGGTTCAGACTTTAATAATGATAAATAGTTATACGGATAGTATAATCTTTATGGGCATGAATACACCTTTGAAAAATATAGACCATTATGAATGAGCGTTCATCATTTCAAGTTTGATTGGAAATTTTCACCATCAGCTCAATCAGATTTTTGGCCTGAAAGCGTTGTTTTAAGGCAGCGATGTAGTCTTCCACTGTTCGTGGTGATAGATGCAGCATTTTGGCAATTTCTTTGGCGCGAAAGCCTTGGAGTAGAAGTTCAATCACCTGATATTGTCTTGGCGAGAGTTTGTATTGCTGCAGTTCAAGACGGGCTTTGAGCTTTGCGAATTGTACGGGTTGAATCCCTACATCATGGTGATACACATGAATGAGTTTCTGTTTTTCCGCGCGAGCAATGAGGTCTTTGCCTTGTTCTTTAAAATAATCACAAAATTTTTGCAAAAAATCGAGATTATTTAGGTAAAAATTCACAATCTGAGGATTATTAGGCGGGGTTGCAAAGCTAAAAAACTCGGTATAAGTTTCTGATTTACGGATGATGTAAATCCCATTTTCTATTTGAAATTCATTCTTAGCCCATTCAACCAGTGATTGATTTTTAAGCGTCGAACAAAGTGCCGCTTGATTATGATAGAGCTCAGGATGGGCATCAATATTGCCCGTGCGATAATATTCATTTTCGAGAAAAGCTTTCAAATGGGCCGCATGGGTGGTTAATCGAATACGGGTACCATCGATGTAATTTTTATTATAGGTAAAATAGGTAATGTTATGAACTGCAAGTGGACGAATGAGCTCTTGCATCTCGGTACTTGCAGTTAAAAACAAATGCTTATCGGATAAAATCATCTCAACAAGTCCAATTAATTGTCTTATTTTAGAAGGTTCTTAGGTTCATGTAAAGCATGGACATCGATTTGCGCCGTTCTGAACTTCAACGAGTAAAGATAAGTCATTTTAAGAATACTCATATTCTAAAGCTTTGTTTTCCTAATAAGGATAGTACTTCTTTTGCTAAGATGGCATTCATGATTAAAGTTGCCTTTGCTAAGGGTGCCTCAAGAAATGAAGCGATACTTTCTTGCGCTTGAACAAGATGGTCTACTTCAATTTCATCTTTTAACTTATCGTAATAATTGGCCCAGAGGCTACGGATATGCATCAGATAAGTCTCTTTGAAGCACGCGATAAAGGCAGACCAGTCGACTGTAATTCCTTCGGAATGCTTTTCTACTAATGAATTTGCCATGATGTGTACATTCTCCCAATTCGGGTGATCTGATTCGAAGGGCGCGCCTGGTTGCTCGTAATATTGGGTGGATGAGCAAATGTCCTGCATCGCTTTGCTAAACTCATCGGACTCCACTAATTGATAAACCGCAGCCATTTTTACAAAGAAAGCCTGGAGTTTTTCATAATAAAGTTTTTCTTGTTGTGAGGACGTAAATCGTTGAGTTGATTCATGTTGAATACGACAGGTGCGCAATGTATTGAGCATGGTCATGAGGTGCTCTGCGGGTTCCTGACTCAGAGATTCTTTTTGACGAGTACAGTGCTCAAGTGCAGATAAACGAAAGAGGATACTGAATGGATGATCGATTTGTAGAAGTCTCATAATCGTCTCATCCTCTAGACTGACAATCATTCTTGCACCACCCGGTTGCCCTTGTCTGCCTGCACGACCTAGCCCTTGTTCTTCCACACGCAAATTATCAGGATAAAAGGTAAATAGAACTTCTAATCCGCCTGATTCCTTGCTTTCGGGGGATAACACGATGTCGGTACCCCGTCCGGCTGTATTGGTTGCAATTGTGATAACGCCTGCCTCGCCTGCCTGACCCACCAGATAATCCTCAGCCTCTTTTTGCGTCTCATTCAGAAGCTGATGTTTTATTTGTTTCTTGCGCAGGAACTCGCCAAATGCATTCGATTCTTCGATGGTTTTAAATAATACTAAAGCCGGTTGCCCCTTTTTTTGAATCGCTACCAATTCCTCTAAAATTAATTTCCATTTGGCCTCTCTATCAAGCACCAGGTAATCGCTATGCCTCTTACGCTGACTTGGAAAGGTTGGTGGGGCATCAAAACTGTCCACACCATAAATTGTTTGTATTTCTTCACGTTCTGTTTGTTCTCCCATAGTCCCTGTTAACCCTAGAATATATTGATATTGATTAAAGTATGCAGGGTGTGAAATAGATGCAGCGGTTTTGGACGATGGCGACAATTTTAGACCGTGTTTGATTTGTAGAAACTGATGAACCCCATGTTGCCATTGACTTCCCTGGTTGGCGCGTCCCGTGTTGGCATAATCTATGATTGTAATCTCGAGATGCTCGGGATGGTTATTTGTTTTCTTGTCTTTTTTCGGTTGAATCACATAATCACGGTTTTCCATTTTCTCATGTAATGCCGTATGCGCACTTTGATACCAGCGTTTGAGGTGTTTGTCGCTTATTTTTGTAAGAAGAATTTGCTCTTCATGAGTAATTTTACTGTGAATATCCATGCGTAACTCGTGAATGAGATCGTCGGTAATGGATTTATCTTTTCTTTGGGATTGCACAAAATGAAAAATCGGCGAATAAATCCAGGCGATAGGGGCATGATCGGTGATTCCCATTTGCGCTGAATTTAAAGCGGTATCCAAGAATAGATTATCCACCTCATCAATGACTACCACATCGAAAGGCCTAAGTATTAATTGCTTTGCCAAATTATAGGAATAACGAAGTTTAAGGTTGTACAGACCATCGCGTAATAAAGCAAATTCAAAATCGGTGTTAGTCCCATAGAGAATCTGAGCATGAAACTGTTCTTGCTTTTGCTTACGATGACAAATGGACGATGCACTCAAGCCCAGGGCTTCATAAAAGGGTTGATATTTCGTACAATCGCGATTGGCTAAATAACTGGATGAGGTCACCATGTCCACAAAAAAACCTTGTCCGGCCATAAAGGCATTGAGCATCGCAATAATAGTGGATTTTCCTTCACCCGTTTTAATTTGTCCAATTCGGCCTTTTAATTGCTCGGGTGTATTTACTAAAGCTAAAATGGTAATGAGTTGGGTATGATAAGGAACTATTCTAAATTGCCTGCGCATGGTTTCAGCGAGGATGGCAATCATTTTGTATTTGGCATGAGGGTCTTGCTTTTCCTGCCACTGCATCCCAGAGGTTTTAAACCGAAAGGCCAATTCCGCTTGAGGTAGTGCTTTTAATCCAGACCATTCTTTGGTAATGGTCAAATACCCTGATCTTATTTGGGCCAATTCTTCTTTTTTTAAAGTAAACTGCACCGAGGCATTTTTTTCAGCAAAACTTTGAAAAACGGAATCTAAATTACGATTGGGGTATTTCTTTGCAAGATATTCTTCATGAAGAGTATGCAGCTTTTCTAATAGTTGACTAAGCTTAGGTAAGCTATTTTTAACTAGGGTTAGAATGCTTTGTTCTTCATACAAATCAAGGAGTAATTGACAGGTTTGTAAATAATTTTTCAAAATACGCTCTTGAGGAACTACTTCTGCTTTTAACAGCGCATGTATTATCTGTACGCCATAAGCCTTTTTCATATGACGCATCAGAGTGATGAGCTGGGATAAATCACCCGATTCTACGGGATGCTCAAGGCAACTGAACGCCAACTTCATCAGCAGTAACTTTTCCGATTTGTTCGTACTGAATTGATGGATATGATTGCAGAATAAGTCCCATTGCTTATAAGATTCTTCATCTTTAAGTGCTTGTACCGCACTTCTTGTTTGATTTTTGAAGTCCGTGAAATCAAAGCATCCTCTGTCTGTCAGCGGTCTTTTGGTTTCAGAAAAAAAGCTAAGGATGGTTTTATTGTACATGGTTCATTCCTATAAAGTGGGTCTGATCGCAGCGTCTGATTCGGATTGCGCGCTAGGTTTTTTTCTATAGATACCCTGACTCACAAGCAAGTCACCTCGATCCCTTTGGATTTTGTTAACTGATTGAAGGAAGAGGGAATAATGAACATAGAGTTTATCCTGCATGGTTTTGGGCAAGGTGGTGATGACCTCACGATTGAGGCTGGTATCGCCCACCGCGTGTACGGCTTTTGCGATGGCTATATGACCATTGATTAACGCGATTTGTGCCGGCGTAATACCTTGTTCGTTCGTAATGATAAAATCGGCTTTGAATTTTAATAAAGAGCACACGGCACCTAAATGACCTCGGTCGCAAGCTAAGAATAAAGCGGTGGGTTGATTTTTATTATGATAATCCGGTTTAGCTCCAGCTTGGATTAACGCCTCAATCAATCCGACATGGCCAAAGCGTGCTGCAAAATGCAACGGAGTCATGGCGTTTTGATCCAGCACATCAAGCGCTACATCATGACCGGCCAGCAATAAGCGCGCGCATCGAATCGAGTTATAAATGGCCGCAGTATGTAAAGCCGTTAAGCCTGACGCGTCACTTGCATTCAAATTGACATCACTTAAGATGAGTTGACATAAAATGTCAACATTATCGGACTGAGTTGCCGCCAAAAGCAAAGGAGTATCGCGTCTTTTTTGCTGATAGCCATCCATTTGTTGCAGCACCTCAATGAGATGATTTTTATTGTTCAATACAGCGTACTCAAAAAAGGTAAATTGACGCGCATCTTCTTGCTCAGGATGAGCACCAAGGGATAAAAGAGCCAATACCGCATCAAGATGTCCACCCTTGGCCGCAAGATGCAATGGGGTTCGTTTTAGGTTGTATTCTACTTTTTTTGGACTCGATGGACTTTCTACCCCATTGATGTCAAAGCCATACGATTTGAGGAGTACAATTGTTTTGGCTTGGCCACAAAGTGCTGCATGATGCAGGGCGTTCAATCCGTGACGGTCAAAGGAATCGCTGTAATTAGATTCTTCACATAAAAACCGAATAATTGCGGTTAACCCTTGTCTGCTCGCAAGCATTAAGGGAGTAACACCCGAGCGGTTGGGTTGATTTTTATAACGAATGCAAGGTAAAAGAGTCAGTGCTGCATCCGCAGAATCGCTCATGAGTGCATAATGGAGTGCGTTTTGGCCATAAATATCCAGACA
>JAFKHV010000082.1 GCA_017306715.1 Legionella sp.
AACCGGCTTCCAAATTTTACAATAGCCAATACCAATGCAGGAACAGCAGCGACCACCATCGGCACCTTAATGGATCCCACTACGCGATTTTGGTCTTTAGCGGGAGTGATTGCGCAACCTATTTTTGATGGCGGAAATCTCCGCCATCGACAACGCGCGGCTGAAGCCACTTACCGGCAAACTGCAGCGCTTTATCGCAGTGCGGTGATTAATGCCGTGCAGAATGTGAATGATGCTTTGCAAGCGTTGTTTTACGACCAGCAAGCAGTCGCCACCGCCTATAAAGCATATCGCGCAGCACAGACAAGCCTTGAAATAACACGGAAGCAAATTGCACTTGGTGATAGCAGCCGCACGGCATTATTTGTTACTCAATTGACCTATCAGCAAGCACGCTTTAATTTAATTCAGGCTCAAGCAAACCAGCTCACCGACTCTGTAGCGTTAATTCAAGCTCTAGGTGGTGGCTGGCAAGAGATTAAGGCTCCCTTTAAGGATTAAGTGCCATGGGTTCATATTGGTTCAATTCAAGTAGGCGTTGGTCTCGATGTTCAACCGCTTTGCGAAATAGAGAATTTTTTAACAAATAAGAACTCGCGCCGATGATTCCCCCCATAGCGCGGGTTAGCGCTATAGGTAGTGCGGGTTGTGCATTTTCTAATAGATAAAACGCCCCCCCATAAGTCACATGGGCAAGTCCTTTAACCGTCATTTGTACCAAAACTGTTGTATTACCTAGATAAGGTAGTTGCATTTTGAATTCGTCTGGATCAAGTTTAAAGGAAAAGGGAAAAGTATTTGTTGCAACTGGACCTTGATAATAGGTGCTATTAATGGAGGTTTCCCCGGAATTAGGATAGCCATATTCTGCAGCAGGTGTCTTAATCAATTCCTGTAGAACAAAACTGGTGAACAGGTAACTGGAGGAGGAGAATGATAGCGTGGTTGACAGCGCAGAAATTACTCCACAGCCATATTCTTTACTGCTGGGAGGGGCAAAAAAATGTTCCGGTTGTATCTGATAACGAGCTAAATCTTCACGATATTGTTGCCATTGATGCAACCAGTTCGCGCCAGTCTTCAACAAAAAGCTGCCTCCGATAAGACAACCACTCATATAAAATATTACTTCCGGATGGGCATATTGCCTAAAATTTTGCTGCCATTGTCCTTCGCGTTGTGTATTGACCTGCAGCGGCAAATTATAATTAAGGTTAATTCCCGTATCGACCACTTGGGCATCGAGTTCGAGCGCGCCATCTGCATTGACTTGGCCATAGTAACCAGCAGCAAGAGTTTTATTCCAATCTTGAGCAAACGCAAGGCCTGCACCTCCGGTCAGAGTCAGTACATGAGCCGTAGTATTTAGAACACTCGCAATGCTGTTAACCAGTTGCTGCAAACCCCAGTTGTATACACGTGAAACATTTTGCGTCCATCCCATGAACTGTAACCTCTATTCAGTATTTGCGTCCTGCATCCAAAGCTTCACGATCTGAGCGCTTGAGTGCACCCTAAAGCTATCAAAACATAAGTTGTTTATAGGGTCAATGAGAGCATTCTGCTCCGCCATATGCTGAATTAAGAATTAAGCGTTTTATCTAAACGGAGCATGGTTTCTCATAAAAAATTCTATCTGTACAAAAATAATAACCTTCAGGGCTACGTAATCTTGAAACTTTAAGCTATAATCTGGCCGCACATTATCTGTTACCGTAAGTTTGGTTCCGTCGATTGTTGAGATAACCAATGCCATTAATTACTACCAATATTGATTTAGTTCTGCGTGATCTCCATGCTGGAAAGCCGGTCGCCATACCTACAGAAACGGTTTATGGTCTTGCGGCACCCATTGATAACGAGGAAGCGATTAAGGCAGTATTTGCCATGAAGAATCGGCCGCTGAACCATCCTTTAATCGTGCATGTTGCCCCCGATTGGAACTTATATACCCTTATCAACAATCTCCCGGACTATGCGGCTGTTCTTATAAAAAAATTCTGGCCCGGCCCACTGACTTTAGTTTTGCCCTGTAAACCCGGCGCAATTCTTCCTCTGGTCAATGGTGGTCAAACAACCATTGCTCTTCGTTGCCCAGCACATCCTGTTACTCAAGAATTATTGCACCTTCTTGGCACCCCCTTAGTTGCACCATCGGCGAATCCCTTTGGAAAAATAAGCCCAACCACTGCCGCGCATGTTGAAGAATCTTTTCCTCACGAAGATTTAACCATTTTAGACGGTGGACGCTGTACGGTAGGGATTGAATCCACCATTGTGGATGCCACAGATCCTTATCATTATCAAATTTTACGTCATGGTTTGCTGAGTGAAGACTTAATCCGTGCAGAATTAGGGCAAGCTCCCGAGAACCTTGCGCATGAAATACGGGTGCCTGGAAAGTTGGACAGTCATTATCAGCCCACGAAAACATTATTCTATTTTGAAGACTTCACAACACTTGAGCAATTTTGCCGCAGCGGCAAAAATGACGAAGTGTATGTCATAGCCAGTCGCCAGCCCGAAGGTATTAATGACCTGCATTTTCATCCCTTAGCGGAGAATCCTGAAAAAGCAGCGTTTGATTTATACTTCCAACTACGCCGCGGTGACGCCTCCAATGCCAAATATATAGTTATCGAGTTACCTCCCTTACAAGATTCATGGCAAGGCATTCGTGAACGTATTTTAAAAGCAGGCGTACCCTATTTTGAAATCGGGGATGCAGGACTTTCTTTGCCTTAAGTGAGTCGATATCAGATGCCCCTTTTTGCAGGAATCTATTGACAGACCTGCTAAATATGATAATTTAGCGAACATGCCGAGGTGGTGGAATTGGTAGACACGCTAGCTTCAGGTGCTAGTGGGGGCAACCCCGTGGAGGTTCGAGTCCTCTTCTCGGTACCATTGACTAAGTTTAAAACACTTCTTAATGGTTCGCAAGTGTACTTAACGCATTGATTATTCTCGAAATAATACAGACTTCTTCTTCTCAAATCTTTCTCAACTATTCGTTATTTTTCATATATAACCGCAGGTACTTTGGGTAAGATCTTGGGTAAGCTTTTCTTATCCCTTCCCCCAAGTTGCTGATAGTTGAGGTAACTATAATGCTTTCAGATGCAAAAATAAAATCATTAAAAATAATAGAATATATAGTTGAAGCCATTGAAAACGAGAAAAAAAGAGACTTTTTAGAAAGCAGAGATTAAGTAAATTCAAATTAAGATCAGCTGTATAGACGACGTTTAGGAGCCATGCTAGCATCTACGATCCTAGTGGCTAGTGCTATTTTCCCTCAGTAATAAGTTGATATTGTGAATATACATCCATGAAAATTCTAGAGACCCAACGCCTTATTTTACGTTCCTTTCAAATGGCAGACTTAGAGGCTATGGCAACTATTGATGCAGATCCTAAAGTTTGTGAATTTTTGCCCGCCCTTGGTACACGTGAAAATACTACGGCAGGGGTACAACGCATCATAAGTCATGAGCAACAAAAAGGGTTTTCACTCTATGCTGTCGAATTGAAAACCACGCATGAAATGATCGGTTGGATTGGGCTGATAACTCCTTCATTTGAGGCGCACTTCACCCCCGCCATTGAAATAGGCTGGCGTTTGGCATCTCAATACTGGAATCAGGGATATGCTACAGAAGGAGCAAGGGCTGTTTTAGATTATGCATTTACTACTTTGGAGCTAGAAGATGTTGTATCTTTCACAGTTGAAAAGAATCTGGCCTCCCGTCGAATAATGGAGAAAATTGGATTGCACCATGATCCCAAGGATAATTTTAACCATCCCAAGCTCCCAGGTCATAAGTTAGAAAGACATGTGTTATACCGGCTAAACCGTTCAGAATATTTAGCCAGACAATTTGTTTTTAGGCCATTAACAAAAACCGATCTCAATTTACTCTGTCAATGGTTTGCTAAACCTCATGTAAGGGAATGGTGGACAGATGCGCTTACACCAGACGAGATCAATGAAAAATACGGTAACCGTATTGGTGGTACCGTTGTATGCCCATACATTGCTTGTTTAGCTGAAAAACCCATTGCATTTATCCAATACTATTGGGCATCTAAAGTTGGTGAAGGATGGTGGCCAGATGAGGATACAAGCACTGTAGGCATTGATCAATTTATTGGCGAAGAAACTTTGCTGAATCAGGGTTATGGTACAGCGCTGATTCAGCAATTTATAGCATTCCTCGGTCAAAATTCTGGCATCAAAAAAATTATCACAGAAGTCGATCCAAATAATTTACGTGCAAAACGCTGTTATGAAAAAGTAGGATTTCAGACAGTTGGTATAATAGATACTCCAGATGGGCGTGCGATAAAATTGGAGTGGATCCCATGATCTATCAAAAAAAGCGCATGATGATCAAAATCGACCTATTGAAAAATCATTCACATACCATACCCATGCTTGCAAAAATTTGGCATGAGGGTATAGGCAAAATCTGGATGCCTGAGATTAGCGTTGAAGAAAGCAGAACTTTGTATGAAGAGGAACTGCAGCAAGATATGCCTCTTACTTATGTCGCATTAGACGGTAACATTCCTATAGGCTCCTGCACATTGGAATTAGATGCAGGTATTCGGTCGGACTTAAAACCTTGGCTTGGTGATTTAGTGGTCGCTACAAAGTATCAAAAGCAGGGAATTGGTAAAATGCTAATTGATGTTGCCGTCGAGAAAGCAAAAGCCCTTGGCTTTAAAAAACTTTATCTTTTCACATTTGATCCGGCTATCACAGAGTATTATCAGCGATTAGGGTGGAAAAAAATCGGTATGGATGAATTTAAGCTTCATCCTGTAACAGTCATGGAGAAAGGTTTATGAAGATACAAATCATGTGATGAAGTATATATGCATCTGATTTTGAACGATCAGAGTATGCAAATGATGCCATTGTCGTTTTTATGTATAAACCATTACATGAAGTGCTGAGAAGATAATCCCGATGGTTATGAAGGCTCCTCCGAAGATAGAGCTATAGGAAAGATATTATGATTACTATTAAGACATTAAGTTTGGCTGATATTCCAACTATTGTTGACGCTTTTCAGAAAGTAAATTGGCAAAAATCTGTCTCTTTATTTGAAGGCTATTATCAAGAGCAACAGAAATCAGAAAGGATTGTTTGGTTAGCTTATCTTGGTGAGCATTTTACAGGATACATCACTTTAAAATGGCTATCACAATATGAACCTTTTATTAGCAAAAGAATTCCCGAAATTATGGACTTAAATGTACTTCCAGATTTTCGTCAATCTGGGATAGGTAATACTTTACTTCAAGTCGCTGAAGAAAAGGCTGCAAATCAAAGTGACGTCGTAGGGATTGGCGTAGGATTGTATGGCGGTGCTGATGGAGGATATGGTCAGGCTCAACGACTTTATGTAAAAAGAGGTTATCTACCAGATGGCTTAGGTGTAACGTATGGCTATCAGTCCACAGTGCCAGGGCAATCCTATGCTCTCGATGATGATTTAATTTTATGGTTTACTAAAAAATTGAGATAGCCTGTATATAAAATTAAGCCCAAAATGGATCGCTAACCCAATCTTCACTAAATCCCATTTTATTAACATCAATGTTGGGATGGTCATTAATCAGTATACGCAAATGCTTAGCCCAACCGCTACCAGGGGATATGATATCAAGAAATATCTTTAATATTGCAGCTTGCGCTGAAAACCTGGTGTTCTTTTTTAACTGCTGGCTGTAATCATTAGCAACTAACGGTTTTAAAGTAAAATTTCTATTCCAAAGTTTACTGTGGTGCGCGCATAAATTACGCAAATATGTCAAAGCATGCAACCAAGATGTCATTACTTTATAGTTGATATCGAAATGTTTACAAATTAACTTCTGATTTTCACGATCAATCAAATTAGCAAAAATCATTGACCATGAGCCTAATGGCAGCACCTCTGCCACCATCCATACAGCGGGAAGTACAGGTATTTGGTACTTATCATAATAGTGCTTAATAAATCGTTCGCGTTTTTTATCTTTAATAGACCCATCTGGCACTTTATATTGCGTTTCTTTTTTAATGGATTGAATTAGATCATTATGGTTGAATTGAGGTAGGAATAAGCTTTTATCAAGATACCAATGCGCATTATTATATTTCAATGCCAATTCGTTAATCATCACAGTACGAATAGCAATCTCAATTCGCTCTATTGAATCAATAACAAGCAAACGTAATTTACGGTCAAAGACATAGCAATCTAAAATTTGTTCAAAGGTCGTACCATTGCGATACTGCTTTTCTCCATTAACACGATCGCCCTCAAATTCTATGGCGTATCCACAAAAACGATAGTAGCTGATATAAGATAAGTGATGACGAGCAGTATCTTTATCTTGGATAATGACGCCACGTGCAGATAGTCGTTCAAGCTGATCATCGATAGAAAGCGGCGGCTTTTCAAATATGTTATTTTGGTTACTCATAGGCAATAAAAAACCCGTCGGGGTGCGCATTGTAAAGAGGCGTGACGGGTGTTGTTAATAACAGTATAGCAATAAACCCTGCCTCCAACAATCCTTATTGAATTAATTGGGTAATTTAGCAAAAAAGAGAGGTATTGGCCATCGAATCTTATGAGTAGCTAACGATCTTGATGGCTTAAGTATGCGTACGCGGATAGACTCAGCAAGATAAGACTCCATTCAATTACCTCAAACAAGAGCGAATCATATGTTCCATTTTTTCGTCAACGTCAAATAATGTACGAACAAATGGAACATTTGGAATGTTAGTCATGGTTCTAGCAGAGTTAAAGACGTATTATCTTTTAACTTAGTAATAACACCCAACCGGCATAACTGGGTGTTATTACTAAGTTAAGTTTTCTTAATTATTCACATCTTTTCGCAAGTGTTCAAATCAGGGATCATACCCAACGTTGGGTAAGATCTTGGGTAAACTTTAAGTCCCTATTAATACAAACCAATAAACTCCGGTATAGTAAGATGCAAATTATCTAAAAACTCATGAGGGACTCATGCAAACCCAATTTGAACGGTTTCCTGAATTACCCCAAGAACTAGAGGTCGAGTCTGCGCATCATCTTCCTTCCTCAAGGTTAGCCCATTACGCACAAATGAATAAAAAATACCACACATTATTTCAGCCCCTGCCGGATGCGCGTCAATTAGTTCATTGGGTGATGCGCGGCGAACTGGTTAAGGCTCAAGCGCTTTAACGCAGAATCTCTATATCATGGTGCAACGGAGTCGGGTTACGGATTGTTCCGGACGCAAATTTCAATCCATCAGTGCCTTTGAATATGCGCTATGGGCCCTAGACAAACACATGTGGACTGCCTTACTCAACTATATTCCTAAGGGGCACGCACACTCAAGTCTTTGGGGCCAATTGCTGACGCAATACCAGCAACTAAAAACCCAGGGCGTGACGTATCAACTACATGGAAAAACCATCATCGAACAGCATTTTGATTTCCAACACACCATCATTGACGCGCTGCAAACGCAAGTGAATTTGTACCAGGCTCCTGGGTATAAAGATTTTGATATCCTGGATACCCAATGGCGCGACGGGGTTGGTGGCGCACAAAAACTGTTGCCGATGCATGTAGTTGCGGAGTACTGCTCTAATGAGCCCTTTCATCCGGTGCCTGAGTTTATCGCACCGCCACAACCAACTAATGGACTACGTATTGGAAAAAAAAATGAGCCGTGGTTTTCAGTAAAATGCAAATTGGGTGAGGGATTTGCCGCATGCAAAGGGGGTCGTGCGTACGCGGCGCGTACACCTAATGTCTTAGGATGGCTGATTACGCAAGGGGCGCCGCGGGATTTAGCGGCGATGACCAAATTATACAGCGTGCGCACTCAGGATTTGATTATGCTTCAGGCGCAACTTGAAGACCACTTAGCACCAAACTCTGCGTCAACAAGCACTGCAAGTTTTAAAAAGCAGTAACTGATTGCTCCGGACATGTATTCACCTGCATCAGTTGCAAATCAAAGTGGACTTATTCAACACACGCGTCAGTACTGTTGAAGACATGCATATGCAAGTGTTCATGAAGTCATCTAAATTGGACATAGTTATTTACAAATATTCGCTTGTAACGTCGTACAGAAGACCCTTTTTGCATCAATATGTTCGTTTACAAACGTTATACAACTAGTTACAATGTGCTTTTTTATAACAATTTGATATAAATTTTATATCTGAGGGTTGGTTATGTTTGGTAAAATTGGGGTTGCTGTACAAACTGATTATGTAATTGAAATAGATACCAATTCTGATATTTCCTCAGAAGATCATATTGCGGATGATTTAAATCTTCAGCTCGTTGACTTAAATCAATTTATTCAGTTATTTCATAAGTATTTGCCAAAATCTCCAGATGACCCAACGAAAATATGGCATAACCTTTTAGGCAATCATCCTTCAGGCAATGTAGAAAAACAAAATAACAACGTTCGCTACCTGAGCTCCGAATCTTGTATTAAGATTCTTAATCACCTCCCACTATTTACAAGTGGCATTGATTTTCACCATTTGCCGAGTGGTTTTTTTCTCACAAAAAACCCCTACCAGGGGGGCGTGCGAGAGGTCCTACATTTTAGTGATTATTTAGCCACTCATAACCCGCAAACTAATTCTTTGGCAATTATTTTATCCCCAAAATCCGTACAAAAAAATGACGAATTACAATCTGGTTTTACCCCGGAACAAGCCGTTTGGTACAAATATTTATTTAAAAAGATTCAAGGTAAAGGCGAGCTCTATTGTACCAAGAAAGAGTTCCATGCTGCGTTTATCACCTTTTCGGACATCTTAAGGCGATTGGGGCTGGAATTTTATCCACCTGATTTTAGCGCACTGACGGGTAATTTTAATCCAATTGTTCTTTTAGGACGCTGGATTACCGTGTTGACTCAACCCGGTTTAAAAAAAGTAGACTTAGAAAGTCAATGGCATCAATTACTTAATCTTGAATTGACACAAGGCTATAACGTTCTTCGCACAGTAAGCGATTATCAGAATACCGAAAAACAGGCAGGTTTTGTTCTCCCTGAGATGTTTCATCCCAATACACAAGAATTCAGCTTCATTAATACGATTAATCACGCAAAACAAATTCGCACCACCGTCGATTTCTGGCGGTACCTCGCATACCAAGCTCAACGCAACTCGATCGATTTCTACCGCCAAGCCTTAAAGGAAATCGATAGCATGAGCATCGGTGGAACCTGTAAAGTTCAAATTTGTCAAATACTCGCTGCCAGTACCACAGGTGACTTAGTGCAATCGCAACATGATGAACAAAATGACTTCAGAATCTGGAAAGATTTTTGTACGCTCATCGAGCATTTGCCCACATCAACTCAGGCGATGAGGGTTCATTCACAAAAAGTAGGCGCGGAGAGATTAAGAGATGAGTTTATTCATCATCTGAATCGACTTGCAGCCCTCCCCAGTATTCCTTTTTTACAAAGCATCGCTGAATGCATTGAAAATTATATCAAATCGCTCAACATCGTCGGCATGGTGTGGGCTGATTTAAGACATTACAACCCGCTCGAAGGTCTGGAAGAGCTCTCGGATAAGCTTAACTTTTTAATTTCCACCTATAGAACAAATATATATCAAGGTGCGCGATTCTATTTCAACAACGGTAAATGGTCTTCCCTTGATATTCAACGTTATATCGAGTTGCAATATTCAATACACTTTTCAAAGCCAACAGCGGCTCCATTTATCATTCCCTATTTAAGTACATTCAAGATTGAGCGTATCGAAGAAGCGCAGCTTATCGATAACCTGGTAAAAAAAGTTCCAGACGCAGGTCACGGTAAACTGAACTATTGCTTAAATCTTTTTAAAGATGCTCAACAACAACTGAGCCAGGCGGATTATGGTCGTATTATTGACGTGGTAATTCAACACGCTCATGCCGAATCATTTATCCCCCTTCTAGAAAATCTTCAAACACTGTTTTCATCTGTTTTTCCAGAGCAGTTTTTTGAACAAAAAATGGAGCAGTTAATCGATGCACAATATGGCCTGACCGAACTACAAAAAGAAAATGTATACGACTTACGCCTCTCCAAAGAACAAAGTGCAGCCATTATACGAATTGAATCCATATTAGTACGTAAACAAAACACGATAACCACAGAAACATTAAATCAGCTGAATGAAAAATTCGTTCAGATGAGTCGTTTATTTACCGAGACTGATTTTACAGATTTCACCATCAAACTCGCCTCAATAGGTGAAGACCTACCGGAAAATCCCGACACCTTAAGTAGACTAATTACCCTTCTATGCGAGCGCAGAACCCTCGAAGGTTTCAACCAGATTTTTTTCCGTAACCAAATAGAGAAGGTAAGTACCGATACGATTATTGACAAATTCATAGTCTATATTACGAGCGTAAAACCTCTTGGCAAAGCACAAGGGCCTATCAGTTCACTCAATATTTATGATCTGCTCACAAGCATAGTCCTAAATTGCCATACTGATTCGCTAGAGGAAAACTTTATTGAAAAAATAAGTCATATACTCGAACTATTGAAAAATGTCTGCACGGAGCATCCGCAAATTCAGCAACACTTATTGGATTCATGCAACTTTATTCCAGAAAAGCAGACACCTCAGTATTTTGATAACATGTACCAGTATGTACAGCTGATGCAAACCCTGGCACAGCTACTAAAGACTGGTGAAGATGAAGAATCCAAAAAGAACATGCTCGCCTTCTATGTAACACTGGCCAATTTTAAAGAAAAACCACTGGAGTTACTCGACCTTTGGCAGCAAATTGAACTTCTAAACGAACCCGCACAAAAAATATTCTTTTTAAGCCTGGTTAATAGCTTAATTCAAAATAAGCAGTCGATTACGGGACTGAACGATCTCATTACTAAAATTAATGAGGATCCCAATCTATTTCAACTGATCGCCACGGAGTGTTCACATCCCCCCTATCCGGAAATAAAAACCATGACGCGCTGGATTGCCATCAATA
>JAFKHV010000083.1 GCA_017306715.1 Legionella sp.
AATTTTTTTAGGGCTGAATTCTTCTCTTCCTCTAAACGGCTTTGATTAATATTCTGCTTATCCTGCTCATATAGAGAATCTAATATTTTGTCAACATGAGAAAAAACATATTTCGTTAAGGCGCTTTTTTTCACAAGCGCCTCATTTATCTGCGAATAGCTTGTTAGAATTTCTTTTAATTTTTTCTTAACTAAATTTTCAATATTCGCGTCAATCAAGCGCATATAGAGTCCTTACAATAATGCTCTGTTACATGAGCTGTTTAAAAGCAGTTTGCATCAGAGTATGAATAAATGTCTGATATCTTACCTTTTTGTTACGATGAGGACAAGCCTATTTTCAAAAGGAGAAGAGTCAGCTAAGCATATATACGGGAGGAAGCGTTGATTGTCCCCTTTGCACGATAGAAAAATAAAATATATTAATTGAATAGAGTGTTTGCACTAAAAATACGGGTTTCTAATGAAAACTTAACTCTTAATCTATTACAAATTCTCAATATAGAGTCGAATACATTTTTAGCGCTGTATAATTTGACTGAAGATTGTTTTGGGGTTGTCATTAGAGCCATCATTACCCACGAACAAGATTAGCGTGGATTGTGTTTATGTACAGGTCACCACAAGAGTATGCGGTAACCTATACTTGAATTAATTTAGCTTAAAGTTGCTTGTATTCTCTTGATCAACATGCCCCTGATCCACAACTTCAGTTTTCACTGGTTGTTCCGGCAAAGCAGATGGATGAGAATTCTGATAATTAAATCGATAACGAATTCCAACCGTACTCTTGGTTTCGGGAAGACTTTGTGTCTTAATTTGCTCTATTTCTGAATCATCATGGGATAGGCTTGAGGTCATTTTCTTAATTTCATCATCAAGCTTAATATTTTCCAATTGGAGCGTTTTCATTTGCTTAAGTCTATTTTCGCATTCAATATCAATAGTATCAATTTTCGTATTGTTTTGTGCTATTTTCTTGGTTTGGGTAATTTGACTGATATGATCAATCAATGCCATCGTCCAATAGAGCGCGGTGGCAAACGCGAAGATTCCTGGAATTATAAAGTTAATTGGACTTGCCATAAAGGTAAATACAATTAAAAAGCTGGTTACAGCTCCAGAGGCCCAGAATATGCTCCCTCCAAGAGTCTTGTTTCTTCTATTTCGAAGGTGCTGAGGATCCATGTTACTATTTTCAATGGTTAGTCCCTTTCTCTGATCGCTAAGTTTGACGATTTCCTCATTGAGTGTCTTTATCTCTGAGTATAATAATCCTGCTTGCTCTTGCAATTCCTTTACTTTTACTGGATATAACTTAATTTCATGAATTCGCTTGCAGAGCCATTGAGCCTGATTTTCATTAACTTTTAACGATATCTCTGAATTTTTATTGTCTAATTTTTGCGCCAATAACTGTTCAAGTTCCTCTATAAATAATTCGTAGCTCGTATCTCTATAGTGGGCTAGTTTTTCATTTAATTTATCTTTTATTTGTTTTAATTCTGCGGTGTCCTGGTCAATTGCGCGGTTTAACAACTCAATGTTTTCCTTGGATAAAAGCACCTCAATATTTTTATTACCATTACTATGCTCCTGGCCTCTCATCTTGCGGTCCTGGGCTTCCTGCTCCAATTTTCCCAGCCGTGACTTTAATTCACTTACATTAGCTAGGTTTTCTTGCAATGCGATAAGTTGTTTTTTCATCTCCTCAAGGTTCTTTTGTAGAGTCGTGCACTCTTGTCCCTGCTCATTAACTTGATTTATCTGAGCTAATTTAGCTGGGTTTGTAATAATTAAAGTATCTTGTTGTTCTGAGTCTAGAATCATAGGATAGCGAAGTTGCGTTATGCGCTGCAAACTATCCAATTTATTCAGCTCATTGATGAGATTTATCTCTGCTTTTTTAATCTGTTCACTAAGGATTGTTATTTGCTCTTGAACTTTTGGCTTGCCAGCTTCTACAGCAAGGACCTCTACTTCCAATTGCGCTAGCTTGTTTTTAAATTGAGTAATGAGTGCCTCATGGTTTTGCGAAGCGTGTTCATCTTTTTCCACCTGGGAGGCAATCGCTTTTTGCGTCAAGTTTTTAGCTAAATCTTCTCTATCGTCTTGGTACTCTTCTTCCAAAAACATTTCTAGCGATTCAAATACTTCCGATAGCGGCGCGCGCGCGATTAATGCGTTTTTTAGCGTTGTAAAATTGGCATCCTTGATAAAAGCTGATAATTTTTCTTTATATAATTCATCTATATTAACCGTATTTAGTGGCATTTTTTAGTCCTCAATTAGTGATGCTCTATTCTTTAGCTGAATATCCGAATGGTTTTTCAAGAGGAAATTATGGAGGGTAAAGTATCTTAAAATCATTCAGACTTGATAATATTGGCTCATACTATCATAATTCGGTGTATTTTAAAATTAAAACTTATTGAGTTAAAATCAACCACTTTAGAAAAGAGGAATCTCTCCTTGTGGCTACTGATAGAGGCTACGTGCTTTTATGGTTCTCCCCTCTAGCAGATGATCTATGGCCAGGCGAAACACGTTCTTGGCTGTCTTGAGAGCAGCCAGATTCCCCCAATCATTTTGGGCAAAAGCTAAAATAGAATGACCGGAAAAACCAGAATGTGCTGCAATAAATCCTGTTTCAGGGACAAAACGATAAAATTGCTCCGCTATAATCGCTTCCTGCGTTATGGCCTCTTGAGTCCAGGAAAAATGATAACCGCATACTCCTAATAAATGCCATTCAAATAATCGCAATAAAGGCTCAATCTCCTTAATCTCCCGCGTATTCCCAAGTAGATGTAAGGTATCGACATACCGCCCATATAAGTTCATTTCGGGTTGATTTTGAGGTAACGAGTAAAATACGATTTCGTTAATATAGAAAGCGGAAAATAATGCATGCCCTTGTAGCGGTAAGATGGGTGATACACCTTCAATGTTTTTGATAAAAATACGTTGATAACGCGTTTCCAGAGTGACCCACAGCGGCGTAAATAAATTTAAAAAGGCCTGCTTTTTGGGCGATCGTCCCCCCTTAAAAAGCCCTTGAATCAATCCCTGCTCCCGGGTAAATAGAGTGAGTCGAACACTTGAGTCTCCAGACCATTGCTTATGAATGAGCCATGCTTCAAGAGTTTTAATCATAGCCTAGCTGACGCAACATGTGCTCATTATCAGACCAGCCGGATTTTATTTTGCACCAACACTGGAGAAAAACCTTTTTCCCAAGTAAGCGCTCCATGTCAATCCGAGCTTCAGTGCTCATTTCTTTCAGCTTTTTACCACGTTCACCAATAATCATCCGCTTATGGTTTTCTTTATCTACAAGGATCAAAGCATGAATACGGATAAGATTTTCTTCCTCTTGAAACGATTCAATGTCCACATTCACTGAATAGGGTAGCTCTTGCCCACAGAAACGAAAAATTTTCTCTCTTAAGAGCTCAGCACACAAAAATTTAACGGGCCTATCGGTAAATTGATCTTCAGGAAATAGATGCTCGCCTTCAGGCATATACGCTTTTAATTCATTCTCTAATTGCTCTACCTGAACGCCTGTTTTTGCTGAGAGTGGAATAATTGCTGCAAATGGATGACGCTCTTGCATTTGTGCAATCCAGGGGAGCAAAATTTCTTTTTGTGGAATTTTGTCGACTTTATTCATCACTAAAACACAGGGAGCCTGAGTTTTCTTTATCTGGCTCAAAACATACTCGTCTTCTTCTTGCCAATGCGTGCCTTCTACTACAAAGACCACGACATCAACATCGCGTAATACCGTTAATGCAGTTTTGTTCATCACTCGATTCAAAGCCTTTTGGCTTTCTTGATGAATCCCGGGAGTATCGACATAGATAAACTGATAGTTGCCCTGGGTTTGAATTCCTAAAATACTGTGACGAGTTGTTTGTGGCTTTCTTGACGTAATACTTACTTTTTGCGCTAAAATACGATTCAATAAGGTAGATTTCCCAACGTTGGGTCTTCCAACCAAGGCTATATAGCCACAATAACTGCTCATCTGATAAATCCTGTATAGTTTTGAAACATTTTATCAGCCAGAGGAGAAAATATCCAGTAACCTCCGGAATTAAATATGATTTAAGCGGGTGGTGGATTATCCTATGCGAATTCGTTTAAATAAAAAAAATTGGTGATTAATTATACAAATTCATGTATAATATATTCAGGCTCGATCAAGAGGGGATGCTTTTATGGCTGTGCAACTCAATACAATGACAAGAAATCAAGAGGCTTGGTTAAGTCAACAACTTGAAAATAAAAAAGGACAAATTGTCTTTGCCTCCCCTAGCGATAAAGATTTCGAACCGAATTCCCCGATTAATGTCAGTCGATTTGGCTTTAAAACCCCCCAAGATCTCGTCAACTTTCTCAAATCCCCAGCGGGCGACACGGTAAAGGGTGAAATCAGCACGCAACTTATCGTAGAAAACGACATTGCTGAAGCCAATAAGCAGGCCATTCTTGAACACTTGCGCCGACAAAATATCTTACGCGCAATGATGCTCATGTGGCTAATGGATAAACGAAGTCATGCCCAACAGCGCGTACGTGAATTTATAGAAATGCAAAATCAGCAGCTTTTACAGCAAAACACACCAAGCCGCGCTCATACCCCCAATACTCGAGTTGAGCACTTACAAAATAGAATCAGTAATCTGGATGCAGCCATCCGTGAATACGAAACTACCTTTGAAGCGCTTAAAGAAACTGAGGCTGAACTGGATAGTCAATTAGAAGCCATTAAGGAGCAGGAAGAACTGTTTGTCGACAAAGAAGAGGTATATAGTCGTAATTTGGTCGATATGGAACAAGAATTAGATGCTCTGGATACACTTAGCGAAGAAGAACTTAATTTAAAAATTGAAGAACTTGAAAATCAAATTCATGCTCAAACTTCAGAAGTGATGACTGCACTTGAACTCGATGATGAAATGGGCGCAAAAAAATTGCTTCATGCGCAAACCGCACTAAATTTCAAATTAGCCAATTTACTTGATTTACGTGCGACAAGAGCAAATCAAAAATTCCTTTTTGATGAAGAAGGGAACCCGGTACCATCGGCAAAACAAGCAAAATTCGTTCTGGAGCCCAATCAAAAAGTAATAAAACAGGATGATAAATTCTACTTATTAAAAGAAAATCAGGATATTAATCAGTTATCTATGGAAGAGAAACTGTTAGCTGAACAAGCGTTTAAAAAATCTGAGCCCTCCATCTTAGTTGTGAAAAACACGGTAACTCTCTCCCTTAAAGCGGAGAAAGAATTTCATAATTTTGATAAAAAGCGGGAAGACATAACGAACGCAAAAGAAATAAATAGCACTCAGCAACGTGAGCTACAAAATAGTATTCGTACAATGCAATCCGCTCGCGAGGAGATGAGGCTGACCCTTGAAAAAGTAGCGACTGGAGAACTCAAACTTCAAGAGGTATTACCAAAGAATAATCCTGCAAATTTCCCAACGGCGCCAATATCTGCGCTCAAATTCCTTGACTCAATACCATTGATGCCAAAAAACTTTTTCTATACGAATTTCGCAAAGAAAGTGGATGAGTTTGCACAAGATGAAAACAACAAAGGGAACAAGATCGACCCACGAGAGATTAAAGATTATTTTAAAAAAGCACTGCGTCTATTAGGCTTAGGAACTATTCCATCCCTTTCCCCTCTTCCTGAAACAACGATGAAATCTTTACTTGAGAATATGCCACGCTTCGGTGCTAATTCCTATAAGCCTCAAGTTACCCCACTACCAAGTCCTATGGAAACTACATCCCCCCTAAAAGCGCCTCTAGATTCACAAACTCCAGCCTTTAATCCAACGCCCACTAAAACGACTCCAACACCCTATTAATAAAGCATCTTAGCGATGCTTTATTAAATAGAATACTCTGTTTCAGGCAGGAGGCTTCTTTATGTCCTGAAGCACACTTGATATTCATGGCTTAATGTATATTCTTTACATAGCGCTCTGCGCGCTTTATATTAGAGGTAAAATATCAAAGGAATTGTGCTGATGCCCTTTAGTCTATTAATGCCACAATCACTTATCATTTCTTTAGATGCCGATCAATTTCTTCATGAGCGTATTGAGCACCTTATCCATTCAGGATTTAAAACAATTGAGATTTGCACGACAGATACTTTATTTCTGCAAGAAATCATTCAGCAATACCCACAAGCTTACATCGGTGCGGGCGGTATCATTGATGTAGAACAATTAGAAAGTTGTTATCAGGCTGGAGTACATTTTGTCAGTAGCCCGGGCTTTTTACCTGCACTTGCACAAACAGCAAACATTTATTCTATGAATTATCTTCCAGGAATCGCCACTTTATCTGAGGCAATGGCGGTATTAAATTTTGGATTTAATTATGCCCGCCCTTTTCCTGCTGACTTATCCTTCTGCTCGCTACTAAGCCATTGCATACCCCAATTAAATCTCATACCCGCAGATATTGCCTGGGAAGAAAAAGAGTTTTTTTTAAATTTAGCTTCAGTAAGAGCCGTGAGCATTCACAATCCGACGCCGCAGCTGCTCACACGCACCACTATGCCAAAAATTGAAGTTTAATAACCAACGTTACTTCGTATCCTTCTGCGACATGAAAAGTTCCAGGATAAACAGTGCCGCGCCTATAGAGATTGCAGCATCAGCAATATTGAATGTGGCGAAGTGATGATGCTGATAATAAACATCAATAAAATCAACAACATAACCATAAAAAGCCCGATCAATAAGATTACCTACAGCGCCACCTAACACGAAACTGATTGCAGCACAGAGCAATTTACTCTGTGCTGGTGTTCGATAGAGCCAAATCATAAGCACGATGCTCATGAGCACACTGAAGCTTGCAAAAAACCATCGATGCCACCCTCCGGCACCACTTAAAAAACTAAATGCAGCCCCAGTATTAAAAGCTAGGGTAAAATTAAGACAGGGTACTATCGGCATTGGTTTGTAAGGTATTAAATAAAGACCTGCCCAATATTTAGTGAGCTGATCCACAAAGACCAGCAGCAAACTCAGTGCAAACCAATGCCATTTCTTCATATATAAAGTCTCTCTTCTTCATGACCGGTGATATTACCCACACAGCGTGAGCATAGCTCAGGATGATTTAAGTCTTGGCCTACTTCTGGTCTACGATGCCAACATCGCGCACATTTATTGTAAGCACTGGGTGCCACTTGAATCGCAAAGCCATAATCATTCACTTTAAGCCCCTGTGGAATTGCGCTCAGCGGCTGCACCACCGCATCAGAAGTAATGAGTAAAAACCTCAACTCTTCGCCCAGTCGAGTAAGTTTAGGAAAATTTTGCATATCTGCATACAGTGTAACCTCAGCGGCTAACGCGGAACCGATGATCCCTTGCTGACGACTTTCTTCTAGCGATTTATTAACCTCATCCCGAACTTGATGTAACTCCTCCCAAGCGGTCATGTCCACTGATGCTACCTTGGGCCAATCACGGTACCAAAGTTCGGTATAAATAGTATCCTGATTATAATCGGGGATAAATCGGGCAATTTCCTCTGCAGTAAATGACAGAATAGGAGCAATCCATAATGTGAAGGCACGGATAATGTGATACATTGCTGTCTGGCAAGAACGACGCGCCTTGCTGTTTTTTGCTGAGGTATATTGTCGATCTTTTATTAAATCAAGATAGAAACTTCCCATATCTACGGCACAAAAATTATGAATTTTTTGATAAATCACATGAAATTGATACTGTTCATAAGCGGTTATGATTTCCTCTTGGAGTTGTTGACAACGCATGATTGCCCATCGATCCAACTCAAGTAACTCATGATCAGCGACCGCATCTGCGCACGTGAAATCAAATAAATTAGCTAATAAAAAACGAGCCGTATTACGTATTCGCCGATAAGCATCCGCGTTACGCTTGATGATTTCTTCAGAAATACTCACTTCATGACGATAATCGGTTGAAGCAACCCATAATCGCAATATATCCGCACCATGTTGATTGACCATCTGGTCAAGTGCCACATAGTTTCCCTTGGATTTGGAAAGCTTTTTACCCTCAGCATCCACCGTATAGCCGTGCGTTAACACCGTTTTATAGGGTGCAACACCATACATCGCAACTGCTGTGGTTAATGAAGAATTAAACCATCCCCGATGCTGATCAGAGCCCTCAAAATAGACATCGGCAGGAAATGCCAACTCCAAATTATTATTGAGCACACAAAAATGGGTCACACCGGAATCTAACCATACATCCATGGTGTCATTAATTTTGTCATATATTGCAGCCTCTTCTCCGAGAAATTCTTCTTTGTCTAACTCAAACCAGGCATCAATCCCCTCTTTTTCTATTTTTTGTGCAATGGTTTCGATAAACTCTAGCGTTTTTGGGTGTAATTCTCGCGTGACACTATGAACAAATAAAGGCATTGGTGTCCCCCAAGCCCTTTGTCTTGATATGCACCAATCGGGTCGATTTTCAACCATATTTGCAATGCGTGCTTGTCCCCAATCGGGAACCCAGGTTACTTTTTCTATTTCTTCCATAGCCTTAGGACGTAAAGCATTTTTATCCATTGCAATAAACCATTGCGGCGTTGCCAAAAAAATCATTGGGCTTTTATGACGCCAACAGTGGGGATAACTATGACGGATGCTCTCTTTTGCTAAAAGCACGCCTTTTTCCACTAATGCCTGCACAATTTGGTCATTACATTTAAGCACATGCAGTCCGGCAAATAGAGGTACATCATCGGCGAAACACCCATTTGCCTTAACTGGATTAATTAAAGGTAAATTATAGGCCTGTCCCACGATGTAATCGTCTGGACCATGTGCTGGTGCCGTGTGCACGCTTCCAGTACCTGAGTCAGTTGTAACATGTTCACCCAAAATCACTGGTACATTCCGCTCAAAAAGTGGATGGTGAACCCGAAGGTGCTCTAACGACTTCCCAGCTACAGCTGCAAGTACTGTAAACTCAGTAATTGCATAGCGAGCCATAACTGTTTCTATTAATTCGGTCGCTATGATTAAATAAAAACTACCCACATCAACAAGCGAATATTCAACTTCAGGATGCAAGCAAACGGCTTCATTTCCTGGAAGAGACCAAGGGGTGGTGGTCCATATAGGTAGTGATAATCTTTTAACTGGCGCATTGACCGCGAAATGATGTAAAAATTCTTCTGGATTTACCGCATTAAAAGCAACATCGATTGATAAAGAAGTTTTTTCTTCATAATCTACTTCAGCCTCTGCTAAAGCAGAACCACAATCAATGCACCAATGGACCGGTTTAAAACCTTGTTGCAAATGACCATTTTTAATCATTAATCCCAGCGCGCGTACGATATTGGCTTCATAACGATAATCCATAGTGATATAAGGATTGTACCAATCACCGAAAACACCCAGGCGCTCAAACTCTTCCCGTTGAATATCTATTTGGCTGCCTGCATACTCCCGGCATTTAGCACGGAACTCACGCGCACTCACCTTATCCCCAGCGCGCCCTATCTTTTTTTCAACATTAAGCTCAATTGGTAGGCCATGGCAGTCCCATCCAGGTACAAAGGGTGCATCAAAGCCACTTAGAGTTTTTGCTTTGATGATAATATCTTTTAAAATTTTGTTTAAAGCATGACCGCAATGTAGGTGTCCATTTGCATACGGAGGGCCATCATGAAGGATAAACTTCTTACTTCCTTGACGTGCCTCACGAATCTGTTTATAGACCTCTTTATTTTGCCAATGGGCAAGCATTTCTGGTTCCCGTATTGCTAGACTTGCTTTCATTGGAAAAGAGGTATTTGGAAGATTTAATGTATCTTTATATTCAGCCATTACTGCCACCACATTGTGAAATCGTTAAATTTGTGACGAATTCTTTCGCCACCTGAATATCCTGATGAATCTGCGCAATTAAAGTTTCTAGAGAACTGAATTTCACTTCATCACGTATTTTATGCAAAAAAATTACCTGTATGAATTCACCATAAATATTATCTGCAAAATCAAATAAATGAACTTCTAAAATCAGTTTGTTACCATCAATTGTCGGCCTTCTACCAATATTGGCGACCCCAAACAGTTTAGCGCCAGAACTAAGTACCACCTGTACCACAAACACACCGCGAAGTGCCACCTCACTACGATTTAATGCTAAATTTGCCGTGGGAATACCCCACTCTCGACCCCGTTTATTTCCATGAATAACGCGGCCACAAATATGATAAGGACGTCCCATCCCGAGTGCTGCCTGGGTTAAATCGCCAACGCTTAGCGCGTTGCGTATGCTTGTTGAACTTATACGTTCACCATGAATATTAAAATTTTCAAAAATCTCTACTTGAGCATTGTATTCTTGAGCAACGGCCCGCAGCAGCAGCGTATCGCCTTCACGGTTTTTTCCAAAACGAAAATCCTCCCCCACCAAGAGTAATTTAACATTAAGCTTAGTAAATAAAAAATCGTGAGCAAAAGTTGATGCACTCATTTCTGCTATTTTTCGATTAAACCTTAAGCAATAAACAACATCAACCGCACAATTTTTTAAATTATCTAATTTTTCTCGCAATGATGAAAGTCGTGCACAAGAACTTGTCTTATTAAAATATTCTCGGGGTTGAGGTTCAAACAAAATAACCGCCATCGGCAAATTGAATTGTTCTGCTCTTTCTTTTAAAGTGCGAAGAAGTTCCTGATGACCTAAATGGACCCCGTCAAAATTTCCAATTGTTGCAACAATTCCTCTATC
>JAFKHV010000147.1 GCA_017306715.1 Legionella sp.
CAACAATACTTAGCTGTGTCGTTAATTATTCTCATGTTAGCCAGTGGTCAAACATTAGAACGCTATGCGCGGCAGAAAGCTTCGTCTGTTTTATTGGCATTAATTAACCGAATGCCTGTTCTTGCTCATCGACAGAGGGATAATAAAATTGAAGATATTCCATTGGCGGATATAAATATTGATGATGAATTAGTTATTTATCCGCATGAAACGTGTCCTGTAGATGGAATTGTTATTAAAGGTAATGGTTCCATGGATGAGTCATATCTAACCGGCGAGCCTTATCAGATTTCCAAGGCACCTGGTTCAAATGTTATTTCGGGTGCTATTAATGGGGAGTCGGTGCTCATAGTTCAAGCGAACAAGTTACCAGAAGACTCAAGGTATGCAGTTATTGTGAAAGTATTAGCCGAGGCAGAGCAAAAGCGTCCCTCCATTCGGCGTCTAGGTGACCAAATTGGGGCTATATTTGCTCCAGTAGCACTCTTATTCGCAGCCGGTACCTGGTATTTTACCGATGCCATGCATTTTTTATCCGTATTGGTTATTGCAACACCGTGTCCCTTGTTAATCGCGATCCCCATTACCATCATTAGTGCTATTTCCCAGGCTGCGAAACAAGCCATCATTATTAAAGATCCAATAGTCCTGGAACAATTACCCACTTGCAAAACCGCCATCTTTGATAAAACCGGAACTCTGACCTATGGAAAACCGACGTTGACTGAGATTTATACTATTCCAAATTATACCGAAGAACAAATCTTACAATATGTTGGAAGTCTTGAGCGTTATTCAAAACATCCTCTTGCTTGTGCTGTTATAAATGCCACCCAAGGGCGACATATTGATTTACTTGAGTCGACGAATGTATCAGAAAAGCCAGGGCAAGGTTTGAGCGGCTTAGTTAATTTTCGCCAAGTAAACGTCACCAGTCGAAAAAAATTATTAGAGATAATGCCTGAGAGTGAAGTATTGCTTCCACCGGTTGCTCAAGGCTTAGAGTGCATTATTTTAATCGATAGCCAATATGTCGCTGCCCTGCATTTTCATGACGCGCCCCGGACGGAGAGTAAATCATTTATTAGTCATTTGATGCCAGCACATCAATTTAAAAAAATCATGTTAGTTTCTGGAGACCGAGAATCGGAGGTTAACTATCTGGCCCAATTAATTCCTTTTACAGAACTATATGCCTCCCAAAGTCCGGAACAAAAACTAGCCATTGTGCGCAGAGAAATAAAAGAAGCGCCTACGGTATTTATGGGCGATGGTATTAATGATGCCCCAGCTTTAACCGCAGCAACTGTAGGGATTGCTTTCGGACAGCATAGTAATGTAACCGCCGCAGCAGCGGGAGCGGTCATTATGGAAAATACCTTAAGTAAAGTCGATGAATTACTTCATTTGAGTATTAACACCAGAAGGAT
>JAFKHV010000084.1 GCA_017306715.1 Legionella sp.
TTAAACATGACCACTATTCAGGGGGATATGTCCGATTTATCTGCTTTTGCTGCAGATTCATTTGATTATATAATCCATCCCATTTCTAATTTGTATGTTTCTCACTTAGATCCTGTATGGCAGGGTTGCGCAAGGCTTCTGCGGATGGGTGGTTGTTTACTTAGTAGCTTTTATAACCCCGTTGTATTTGTTTTTGAGAAAAATAAAGAGCTCGAAGAGCAAGGCCTTCTTAGGCCAATTAATCAGTTACCCTACTCAGACATAAAGAACTTAACCCAAGAGGCTATAGATAAAAAGGTAAATAATCAAGAGGCGCTTATTTTTGGTCACACGTTAACCAGCCAAATTGATGGCCAACTCAAAGCAGGGCTTTTATTAGCAAGTTTATATGAAGATGAGCACCCATCACCCAGATTTTTAATAGAAAAATTTGTTAACACAATGATAGCAACCAAAACAATTAAACTGCGGTAACTCGGTGTATACTGATTAATTGCTTCTTTACCTTAAACTAATGCTTACCCATACATCTTGTTAACGAATATTGTTCTATTGAACTGGTAAGTGCCTCACACCCGACATCCAGCAAACTCCTCTTCAATTGGAAAACACAGCAATATGAGCCTTGGTTTGACTCCACTCTCGGGATAGAATTCGCTGTCTATAAAGAGCTTGGAGACTACGGCCGCATAGGCTGTGCCGGATGTGGTGGCTTGGAGACGGAATACGTGACCAGCTGTATGAGTCAGCATGTGTGGTACGACTTAATACACATGCGGCAATTATATGAACAAAGAACCCAGGAGTGGAGCGCGCTCAAAGCCCAGCTTGAAAATCGAAGTACCTCCGTAAACGCTGTTTTAAAAGAATTATTTCAACAGCAAGCAGTTTATCGTTCTTATTGACATTCAACATTTAGACCAATATTCAACCAAATCAAGCATAAAAGCATGGTGGATTATTCCACCTTTTTGGTATAAATTTAAACACATAAGGGATTAATGGAGAATGGATATGCGGACGACGCAAATCGAGCAATTGCTCGCTCAGCAAAACCTTGCAGGCTCCTGGTTCTCCATCAACGAGCATTTATCCCTGGCACTCATGAAGCGTAACCTCACCTTATTACGTGCCTTAACCGGCTTTCATGAGCTGAGTTTACAGGACATTGAGCAATTAGATGAAGAAGATAAGGCAGCATTGATCGCCGCACAGGCCGCAGCGCAACCATTAGCTCAAAAACAGAGAAAACCGGCGCCTTTTTTCCATACCTTACTGGCCGACTCGCCCTATATGAGTGAGATTATCCAATATACAGGGCAAGCTCGAACACATATGCCCACTTCCCCGTCCGTACAGGTGACTTCAGAGGCTACGGAACCTCCTCGCGCAGCAGTGCATGGATTCATGCTGCAAAAAGGCGAGGCACTAGCCTCCACCCGCTGTTTCTCCAAAGACCAACAGAGTGTGGCCAAAATTATTGCTACCCCCACCACGTATGAGGCGCAATATCAAAATCTCTCTGTGGATCATGAAATCGATTTAGCCTATGAGTTCAGTTTGCACTATTTACTAAGCCTTACTCCGCAGCAAAAAACAACCATCATCTCCGGTCCTCCCGAGTTGGTGTATCGTGTTCATGCCGCCTTTTTAACCTTGCAACAGGCCGCCCACCCCCGCTTTCAGGACCTGATCTTTAAACTGCCTCCTGGAATGAAATCACCTTCCGAGGCGGAGCAGAGGGCGTATTGCGCACAACATTTAGGTACCCCCAACGAGCCGCCGCGACAAGTTACCCAATGGCGTATGTTTTTGGCACAGCAGCCACTCACCACAACAAAGATGGATAGGCCCAATGCGCAACGCAAAACTACCGAATCAACCACCTTATTGGATATGACTCGTATCTTGAATGCACCTGATCTGGATGCGGAAGATAAGATGACGCTAAATGAATACCAGCGCTACCTGAAACACCAATGGTTGCAATCCGCAATCACAAGCTCTGACAAACCAAACACCGTGATGCAGGAACATGAAACCTTTTTGCAGCGCACTGAAGACATGCTGACACGATTACAGCAAGCGCCTTCATTGCAGTTGGAATATCAGCGTTTACGCGCCCTCTATCAAAGCACGCTTGAGGGATATCAAGATCTCCTGGAAGCACTCCATCAAAATGAGCTAACCTATGAGGCCAAACTTAATGACCTAACCGCAAATTTACAAAAGGCTTACCGCAAAAGCTTCACTCAAAGTTTTGCCTGGGTGCAGGAGGCGTTGACGCAAGCCACAAGCGATGAGAAATTAAGCGCAGAACAACACCAAGCGTTGAGACAACAAGGTCAGGGACTGCACGAATCAGCCCAGCATTTAGAAGCGCAAGCGAAAATCACCCAACCCATGCGACGCATGTACGGTACCCAAATGCTTCAGGCCATTGAGGCATTAGAGGTGCTGTCGGGATTTGCCCTTCATGCCGATCTGCAGGAAATTAAAACCTTTGCCCGAGAGCAATCCGTGGCTCCAGATGAAGAACTAGCACCCGAGAGTGACCGTTTGCTACAGGCCAGCACCGCGGTAAAACATCGGTTAACCTTGTTTAAAAATAAATATCCCGAAACTCTTGCTTCTGGAAAAGGTCTGGATGCAGATATAGAAACACTGTTGATAGTACTGAGGAACAATCTGAAGCGTGCTGAACTAAACATCCGTGAGAGGCCCACCAAGGATCTTTGGGGAAAGCTTATGGCCCAAGCCAGATTATTAAGCATCACACCTTACATGGACGTCCAAAAACTTGAAATTTTTCATGCCGATATGGAGTTGCTTTTGACTAAAATTCCGGAAGCAAGCCATCTCAAAAGCAGCTATGAGGAATTGAAAAGCGTCCTTGCTACGCACCCAATAATGAATGCGCCAGAATCCCCAGCGGCGGAGACCCTGATCAATCGATTATCTTAAGTGCCGTGCATTTTGAATGCACATGGCGTACAATTGCAGGTCTTTTACAAGGAGTAGATTATGTCCCGAGAACTCGAATTATTTCAGCATTTGCAACGAAGCAATTATGCCGCGGCACTGCAATTAATCAAGCAAACGCCCGACTTGGATGTAAATGCCCTGGATCAAGACCACTGTTCTTTTTTGATGGCTGCAATCGAAAACAGCCATCACGGTGACGGCAAACCCCGTTATGATTTTATTGAGTTTCTTTTAAAGCACCCCAACTTTGTGCACGCCAATACGCCCATTAAAATGGGTTCGCCTTTAGGTCCGTTCCAATGTGCTCTACTTGAAGACGATCCACATTTAATGAAGTTATTGTTTCAATATAAAGACAGTAAACACATTAATGTACTTTATCACCAAGATAATCAACTCATTTATGCCGAGCAGGCAGAACGTGTCACCTCTATCCAAGACAGTCAAAAAGTTAATTACACCCTAGACTTCGCCTACATCCTCCCCCAAAAAGAAAAGGTTTTGGCTGTATTATTACACCAAGCGGTGAGCATCGCTCTGGAACAAGACGATACCACGCTTTTACAAGGCTTAGTGGATGCAGGAGCGAAGCTCTACGAACCATTACATGATGGCAGCTTCCCTCTCGACTTGGCTCGCAAAAAACCCAACTCGCAAGTGTTTCGTTGGTTATCAGACTATCGCCAAAAGTACATTTCATCCAATCATGCCACTCTCCTGGCCACAAAACAGTTAACGAGTGAGCATGCAGAGCGGGCGCGTACTTTAATTGCAGATCATACCGAAAGAACTCGCAAACTCATTCAAGGGGCGTTTAAATTTTTTGACTATCCAGCACAAAGCAGCACGGTAACCTCGATAAATCCTGCGCCCCCTGCGGGCAAAAATCCTGGGAATCACTAACGCTGCCCGCCCATGAGCTCGACGCCATATAAAAGCTCGAAAGAGGTATGGCAGTCGGCTCGCTTTATAGAAGTAAAAGATTGCTGCCGTGCGTACACGATCTAGGCATCTGAACATGCCCCTATCTTGAATTTTTTTAAACCAGAATGATCTATCGTGCTTCACGTCTTTTGTATATCATTACCCTTTTAAAACATGAATTAGTAAGGCACACTATGGAGCAGAAATTTGAATTTTTTGACCAGTTACCGCATGATTTAAAAAAGGAAACCATCTCTCATTTGTCATTCCCGGAACTACGTAAACTTTCAAATGTATCTCAAGGCTATAGAAGATTGTTTAAACCCATCGTCGAACACCGTGAAACGCTGCAAAATTTCCTCCTTCATGTTGTGCGCGGCGAACACGGGGCGGTTACAGCGATGCTGCATCAAGACAATCAATTACTGGTGCAAAGAGAATCAATCGTCGATTGCTCAAAGCGCAGATTTGCATGCATTAGCGGGTTTGAATATGTGCTCTGGGCTTTAGATAAACATATGTGGACCACGATGCTATCGTGCATTCCACAAAATAAAAAAGGTCGGATGGTTTTGGCGCAACTGCAGATTCAATACCATAAAGTAAACACTGAAGGAGTCACCTACACGCTTCATGGCAATAGAGTCACGGAACAGAGCTTTGATTTAAACAACACGCTGATTAAAGCACTGCAAACACTGGTGGAGATGGAAAGTTTAGATGCCAAAGAGGCCTATTGGTGCAAAGGTATCGGTGGCGCACAGAAGCTGTTACCCATGCATGTGGTCGCTGAATATTGTTCGAAAGAGCCTTTTTATCCAGTACCCCAGTTTATCGCGCCACCTGAATCCTCCAACCTATTCTATAATCGGACGAACCGCCAAAATGAATATTGGTTTTCTGCTGATTCTCAATTGTCGGTACTTTTCGCCATACTTAAGGGACCCTACTCGTGCGCAGAGGCCTTTTGTGGACGATTTGAGGATGTACCCAGGATGGATTTGCAGGCTCTAAGCGCGTTATCCGCAATAAGAAGCCGTGACTTTCTTAAGCTGGAAGCTGAGCTTGAAGCACTAGCCTCTAGGGAACCGAAACCTCGGGCGGTAATGAACCAGGATGGAACAATTATGACAAGATGGGCTAAATAAAAGTACAATTCATCAGATAATTATATAGTTTAAAATTGTGTAAAAAAATGCCAACTATGTGAGCAGAGCCATGTGGAATGATGTATTAAAAAAAATTGATGCAATAAATACACCGAAACAGGCAGTGGCACGCTGGTCAGGTGACTCAGATTCGGTCATTTTAGTGAGTGATGGGATCAATTTAGTGTATCGGTTTCAACGAGGCAGCGAAAAATATTACCTCAGAATAACGCATATTTCTCTTAGGGCAGAGAAAGAATTATTAGCTGCAATTAGTTATCAGCATCACTTATTCATTAAGGACGTTCCGGTATGCGAACCCGTGCTTTCGGTTAATAATCTTTGGTCTGAGCAAATCTTCCAAGGAAAAGAGATATTTCTTGCCCATGTTTGTCGAGAAGTTCCGGGAGAACCAATTACATTTGCTCACAAAGACAATAAGTTATATGAAAAATGGGGCGAAACTCTAGGTCAATTACATAAAGCTGCGCAAACCTATGAACCGAAACAGCATCGATATACTGATTGGCAACAATCACTTGATGAGTTGACTGGTTATGCTCAAAATGAGTCTCAGGAACTACAATCAATTCTTGGTGAAATAAATCAATATTATAAAGTCAGATCCTCTTCGTTAAATAATTATGGATTAACCCACGGTGATCATCGTGAAGGCAACATATTAACTGATGGTAAGAAAATCCACATAATTGATTTTGATCTACCCATTTATAATTGGTTTTTAGAAGACGTCGCTCGTCCATTTTTTCACTCAATTATCTGGGAAGAACCCTCGTGGTTGAAGAAGCTGGATCCTTATTTGGATGGGTATCTATCGACCCTGGGCGAAAACAGCATCGAATTGGCTGCATTCACCAAGCAAATTCAATTGAAAGCCCTTGAAATTTATCTATGGACTAAAAATAATTGGAGCAGTGACCGCGCACCCGGTGGAGGCAATACGCAAAAATGGCTGGAGGCAGTCTACAAAAAGATTGTTGACGACACATGGATTAAACAAATCCCGACCACAAGTAAAATTAAATAACCTTTATTCAATTTGATTATCCATTGCAGCTTTCGAAACAACAAAAATAGATTTAACTCTCTCTTTTTTATGGATTAATATATCTTAACAGTTTTTTTGCACTTTTCCGGATACTGATTATTGGCATTCGCTCCGTTACTAGCCTAATATAAAAGCATAGACGGTATACATTGTTCAGCCAACATCACGCTACTGGGAGCCAGATTGAGAATGTGGTGAGCATGCTTAGCCTAGCTAAGACGCCTAAAGCATTCCGGAGGAGTCCACCTTGATGAAAAGGACTGTACTCAATCTTACTGTCTATCCATTTACAGCAAAGGCGTAGTTATCTACGCCTTTTTTATTTCAATTACAGCCTCGCGTACTTCCCAAAATGGTATAAACTACAATAAGATAATTCTAAAAACCGGTAAAAGGGATTTACCATGATGATCACAACGCTCCATGAGGCGAATCAAGAAACACGCGTCGCCATAACACCTAATGCAATCAAAAACTATCTTAAATCTCAGTTAACTGTAGGTATTGAATCCGGAGCAGGACACGCTGCAGGCTATACGGATGAACAGTTTACACAGGCAGGGGCTGCGATTCTTGAAAAGAATGAACTTCTTGCCAAAACTAATATTCTCCTGTGCGTTAATGAGCCGGATCCTGATCACCTTACTGGCCTACCCGCGCATAGCATGATCATAGGCCATGTCGATGATCATCCTGAGAGTAAACTAATTCAGTGGTGCCAGCAAAATCAAATTACCTTACTCTCTATGAACCTCATTCCACGCATTAGCCGTGCCCAGAGTATGGATAGTCTTTCTTCACAAGCGAATTTGGCTGGATACCGTGCTGTTTTAGAGGCAAGTAACCTTTTTCCTCGTGCCATCCCTATGATGATGACTGCAGCAGGTATGATTCAACCAGCAAAAGTATTAATACTCGGTGCAGGTGTTGCGGGTTTACAAGCAATTGCCACGGCAAAACGCCTTGGAGCGGTTGTTTATGCTTTCGATGTCCGCCGCGCTGCTAAAGAGCAAGTAGAAAGTCTGGGCGCGGAATTTGTTGAAGTGGCTCTGGATGAAGACAGTGAAACTCAGGGGGGTTATGCTGCCGAGACCAGTGAAGAGTACAAACAACAACAAAGCGCGCTTATCGACCAATATGCAAAAATGGCCGATATCGTTATTACAACGGCCCTAATTCCAGGCCGCAAAGCACCTATTTTGATTACCAAAGCAACTGTAGAAGGTATGAAACCTGGATCTGTAATCGTTGATTTAGCCACATCCCGAGGTGGCAATTGTGAAGTCAGTGTGAAGGATAAAGTGAGTAAGCATGGTGAAGTCACGATTGTCGGTTGGAGTAATCTTGCAGGTTTAGTTCCTGCTACCGCCAGTGATCTCTATGCGAATAATTTGGTTCATTTACTGCAATTACTAACTAACAAAGGCCCTGAGCTTGAGCTTAACCCTGACGACGAAATTATCAAACAAGCGGTACTTTGTCATGAAGGTAAGTATCGACCCTTCCAGGAAATTAAGGAGACACAACATGCATGAGAGTTACGTCACAGTATTAACCATTTTTGTCCTGGCCTGCTTTGTTGGTTATTATGTGGTCTGGAAAGTTACTCCAGCGCTTCATACTCCGCTGATGTCAGTCACGAATGCCATTTCAAGTATTATTATTTTAGGCGCCTTAATTGCTGCAGGTACCTATCAATTAGGACAAATTACCTGGCTTGGTGGATTAGCAATTTTTATTACCTCCATTAATATTTTTGGGGGGTTTGTTGTAACCCAGCGCATGTTACGTATGTATAAAAAATAATAATAAAGTTTCTTTCCCATGGAAAGCCACTGACAAGGATAGATGCTATGAACAACCTGGTGCCACTTTTTTATCTACTCTCAGCAATTTGTTTTATATTAGCTTTAAAAGGACTGGCAAGTCCTGCAAGTTCCCGACGGGGAAATATGTTTGGGATTGTCGGTATGGTTTTAGCTGTTGGCTCGACCTTACTCATGCCAACCACACATCATGAATTACTATTATTGGCATTAATAGCCGCAGGCGGCCTGGTCGGAACCATAATTGCTCTAAAAATTAATATGACCGCTATTCCGCAACTGGTGGCTGCATTTCACTCATTAGTGGGTATGGCCGCGGTTTTGGTTGCCTTTTGTGCTTTTATGGCTCCGGAATCTTTTCAGATTGGTCAGCCTGGGGCCATTGCTAAAGCAAGTCTCGTAGAAATGAGTCTGGGGTTAATCATTGGTGCGATTACCTTCTCAGGCTCAGTGATTGCATTTTTAAAACTTCAAGGAATCATGTCCGGGGCACCGGTTAAATTCCCTGGCCAAAATTGGTTTAATTTATTGATTGCATTAGTCATATTGGGCACTTTTGGCTTATTTTTCATGCAACAAACCTTGTCTCTTTTTATCCTTATAGCGGCACTGTCCTTCCTTATTGGCGTCTTACTCATCATTCCCATCGGGGGCGCAGACATGCCCGTGGTGATTTCTATGCTCAACTCGTATTCGGGATGGGCCGCAGCAGGTATCGGATTTACCTTACACAATGATTTATTGGTAATTACCGGAGCTTTGGTGGGTGCAAGCGGTGCTATTCTCAGTTACATCATGTGCGTTGGTATGAACCGTTCTATTTTTAACGTAATATTTGGCGGTATCCAGGCAAGCGACAGCGGTAGCAGTGCTCATGGTCAACTCGACAATCGCACTGTACATCAAGCGAACGGAGAAGATGCGGCATTTATTTTAAGTAATGCCAAAGATGTCATCATCATCCCCGGCTACGGCATGGCTGTAGCGCATGCACAACATGCTGTTAAAGAATTAGTCGATGCCCTTGAAAAACGAAATATACGCGTGCGTTTTGCAATCCATCCGGTTGCTGGACGCATGCCAGGTCATATGAATGTGCTGCTGGCCGAGGCCAATATTCCTTATGATCGGGTATTTGAGCAAAGCGAAATTAACCGTGATTTTGCCACCTGTGATGTCGCCTTTGTCATCGGTGCCAATGATATTACGAATCCTGCGGCAAAAACGGATCCGAGCTCCCCTATTTATGGCATGCCTGTTCTCGAAGTGGAGAAAGCAAAAACCGTATTATTCGTGAAACGGAGTATGTCACCCGGGTATGCGGGGGTCGAGAATGAGCTGTTCTTCCACGATAACACCCACATGCTTTTTGGAGACGCTAAGGTCATGACCGAATCGATTTCTAAAGCATTAGAGGATTTATAACTGAGAATCTCTTAACCCAACTTGGCTCCTAAAGCTGGGCCTTGTTGTGGTTGAGCTAATCCGCCGACCGCATGAGTTTCTCTTCACCCTCCATACAATTTGTTTTAACTCTACACAAGTGAATTGCCAAACGTACTAAAAAAATGTATCTTAGCGCTATTTTCTATTGGAGTTAATTATGTTGAAAAGATTAAGTTTAGGGATACTCAGTATTGTTGCGTCGCTCAGTGCCGTAGCCGCTCCAATTGCTACAGACACCGTGCATGCACTAAATATGAGTATGGATTACGAATTACACCCGAACCAATCGCATACCTTCATCAATTATATGTTTTGGACCATTGATGCTGATTGTAAAATTGAAAGCCAGGATTCAAGCAACAAATTGGTTGTTGTGGCGCTGGCTAAAAAAGGGAAAGTCAATGAAGTGCCCTTAGAAACCGGTCAATCTCTAGAGATAACTGTAGTGCACGATCAAGTGCTTAAACTATCAGCCGAATCCGGTGCTAAGGTCGAAATCACTAATTATGGTGAACACACCATCAAAGCATCGTGCATCACAAACTAATAAACACCCCACCCAATTTCAGTTTGCTTATTGGGTGGGGATAAAATGAATTAATGTTCACGCGTTGCGTGAAATTGAATCTTTGGATATCGTTCTTCGGCCATAGCCAAATTAACGCGGGTGGGGGCTAAATACATCAACGAGTCGCTACCATCTAACGCCAGATTGTCATAAGCTTTGATTCGAAATTCCGCCATAGCTCTTTCGTCCTCTGCATAAACCCAGCGTGCACAAGCAACACTTACCCCCTCATAAATACAATCGACTTTATACTCATGTTTTAAGCGATGGGCAACTACATCAAACTGCAAAATCCCCACAGCACCAAGTATTAATTGATTACTATTTAAGGGTCGAAAAACTTGGGTTGCGCCTTCTTCGGATAATTCAATTAACCCTTTGAGGAGCGCTTTACTTTTTAAAGGGTCTTTTAAGCGTACTAAACG
>JAFKHV010000085.1 GCA_017306715.1 Legionella sp.
TGGCCATTGATACATAGATTCATGTCAATTTGAGTATCATTTGCCTTGTAGTAGCCATTAATTGTTTGATCATAGTGATTGCTCTTATCTTGTTCAATGAAAGCACTTTTATTGAATAAGTTTGCTAGATACTCAGTAATTATTTCAAACATTAGATACTCCCTGTGCTATAGTCTGTGTTAGAAAAATCAGTTCTGTTCATTTTAACCAGACGATTAATGAGTTGGATGCAGCCATATAATATTCCAAGCATCATACCTAGTCGAAGTCCAATGGCATTTAAATGAAAGATAAAGGCTAATATAATAGCCATAGGAATCCCTATAATCCAGCAAGAAACCAATCCTGTCCACATACTGGTTTTCGTGTCGCCGGATCCTCTTAAACGACCAGATGAGATATTTCTGGCAGCATCCAAAATTTGAGTGACTGCAGCAAGGATTAACAGATTTTTGGCCAAATGCGCGATTTGATGAAATGACGGATTTAGTGTATCTACATAAACAGAGATCAGAGCATCTGAAAATAACAAATAGGAGATACCCATTATCAGCATTGAAATTACACCTATAAGTAGAGTGAGTCTGCAAATAACGGTTCGATCAAATTTAGAGTCTTTGTTCATATTATGACTGATAAGAATCAATCCTGATTGAGAGATCCCCATTACAATCATCAGTGCCAGCATCGTCGATTGAAGTGTAATTTGATGCGCTGCTAAAGCCTCAATACCAATGGTACCCATAAGGTAAGTAATTGATGAAAAGGCGAGGATTTCAGTGGTGTATTGTATTGATATGGGAGCCCCTATTTTTAAAAGTGATTTGCAATGAGTCAGCACAAATAGACTTGCTGGTAAGATATTATATTGATGAAAATCGGGGTTACGGAGTATATAAGTGAGTATCATCACTAGCTGTAGAGTACTTGTAATCGAGTTTGCGAGGCCTGCACCATAGATGCCTAATGGGGGAATTGCACCATACCCAAAAATCAAAAAGTAACTTATAAAACTGTTAAGAATAACTCCGATAATAGTAAATTCGAGTATGATATTAGTTCTCGCAATACCCATAAAAAACTGGGAGAATACAGCAACTATCAGGCTGGGTAATAAACCATAGGCAAGGCCGTGAAAATATTCACCTGTCATTTTGCTCACCACTAGCGGTTGATGTAGGAGTTGCAGGATGGGTTCAATGTAGAGAAAAAGAAAGATTAAGGGGAGTCCTATGAAGCAGGATAAGGCAACACCGGAACATGTTATCTTCCCTATTTCGCTATTGCGACCAACACCTTTGTGGTGCCCTATGAGAATGCTTATAGAATAGAAAATCGAAATAGCCATCATCATAATTAAGCCATAAGTGCTTGTTATAATAGCTCCACTGGCAAGGGCATCGGAGTTTATTTTCGCAACAAACAGCATGCTAATGAGACCCGTGGTAGCACTAATAATATTTGAAAATATTATTGGTAAGGCGAGTATAATTAATTCTTTTAAAACATTTTTTTGTTTTGTCATGACTGGCTCAATTATTTCAAGTTAGGTAACACGTTGTTTATGAATAACGACAGGGTAGTCATCATAGATTTTAATTTTTGTCCTCCAAAGTCAATTTGCCACAAAATCTGATTTACTCCAGTAAGATTTGCAATATATTTTATTTTATCAATAACGATATCAGGTGTACCAATGATGGCTTGAGTTGATGCCCTCATATGTACGGGGTTATTTTGGCGCAAGGCATAAGACATTCCAGAGTAGCCTGGGTAATTTGTTGATGCAGTATTGTTCCAGGAATCGGCTGCATCAGCCCAAACGCGAATGTATTCAGAAAGGTATTTATCGCCTTCGCATTCAGCTTCATCCTGATTTTTTGTTATTAGTAGAGGCAAACTTAGGGCTATTTGAGGTATTTTATTTACATCATTAGGAGTGAATGCTTCACGATAAATATCCAACTTTGCTGCTAAATCTTCTAATCCTGTCAGAGGAGGGGTTACAAGTAAATTAAAACCTTGTTCTCCTAACCAAGCAAAACTCTGGCGTGAATTAACCGCGGCTCCCCACAGAGGAGGATGAGGATATTGTGTTGGTTTTGGTAATGAATTTGCTTTAGTGAAGTTAAAGAATTTTGATGCAACAGAGACATTTTTTTCAGTCCATAACTTTTTTACGGCGGCAATTGTTTCCTGATATTTATCCCTACTTTCATCCATATCTATTTCAAACGCTGAGAATTCATAGGGAAGATAGGCTCTGGCAAAACCTACATCTAATCGCCCTTTGCTGATTGCATCAAGCATGGACGAGTTTGCAGCGATTTGCAGCGGGTGGTGGAATACAGGGAGAATACACCCGGTCATTAATCGTATATTTGTTGTTATTGCAGCCACACTTGCCAAAAACATCAATGGGCTTGGGCAGTATCCACCATAAGAGTGAAGATAGTGCTCCGTCATTTTAATTGTTTTAAAACCTGCTTCATCTGCAAACTGCGAAAGGGTGAGGGCATTTTGAAAATATTCAACAGCGCTATAATCATCTTCTACAATATCTGGTAAAAACGATAGACCATATTCCATTGGGTACACCTATATTAAAGAACAGTAAAAATAAAAAATGTTAAATGAGAGATAATTAATGGGATAACAGAAGGCTCTTCTAAATAAAGAAACTCGTGTGTTATACCCATAACAATAGCCCCAATAACAGGAAACATAGCACTTGTCTTTGATGGCATATGCAGTGTTTGCATAAAAATAAACAGAATAGTTGAGATGATAAAAGCAAATGCAGTTCCATATTGCATAAAAAAATTGGTAAGAACGACTCTAAAAATTATTTCTTCTGATCCAATTTGCATCGTGATAATTAACAATGCTATCCAGAAAGGTAAAACCTTCAGAGTATTTTTGTGATGCCTTATCCATCCTGCATTAGCAACAGCCATCCAGCCGTCCAGTGTTTTTGGAGCTGTTTCTGGGCTAAATGACTCAACTAGTTTCATTCCTAGTGTGCAGAATAAGATAGAAACTCCAACAGAGCCAATTCCTATTAATATGCCATAAAAGCAATTATTGATATTGGTATTTTTGAAGATGGTGAGAATATCTGTATTAGATATTAAAATAAGTAATGCGCAGAAAAGTACATGGCAACTTGCAACAAGTGATAGTTCAATAACGCCTATGATTTGGGTTAGGGAGTAATCCTTTATTATGCTTGTTCTTCCAGCGATTGCAGGAGTAATTTGAAAAATTAATTTTTTTCCATAGCTGTAGAAAGCGATCAAAATAACAGTTGTTAGTGTCAACTGAATAATAAGGTTTTGAGTTATGGCAGAATGACTCATTCTATAAATTCCTTATCTTTTTAATAGCTAATATATTAAATGTAAGATGAATGGCGATTGATGCGGTAATATCCCCACTTAGTAAGAAGGAAAATAAACAAATACATCCTAAAACAAGTTTTGTAAGTACATGTTGGTAACCAAGATTGATATGGCTTAGAGCAAAAATAATACTAATTAGTATGAGGCAACTTATAGATATAAAAACGTTTAGCATACCAAGGCAAATAATGGTCAAAAAGCCTCTGAACAATATCTCCTCAAATGCAGCAACCACCCCACCAGACAAGTAGGATTCCTGATTGGATTTACTGGTACTTACACTTGCTTTCTTACTTAAGATATTTTTAATATTGTTAGTCTTTCTACGAGTATTATTTGCAGTGGGCACGAAGTAGTTAGGGAGTTTTTTTAAAGCCCATGCTTCAAATTTATAATATCCAAGACCAATAATGCAGCTATACAGCAAATAAACCAATTCAAAGCGAATATCCTCAGTGAATATTGTTTCAGGATTGAATAATGTAAATCCAAATATAACAAATATTCCCTTAATGATGGCATTTGCATCTAGCAGTGAGAGATTAACTCTTTTTAGCCAGTTTTGGTAAATATGGCTAGTAATGAAGAAACTCCCTAAGGTTAGATTAGTAAAGCTAACCAAGATATAAGGTGATAAATTATGGATAGGGATGAGGGTCAACATGTGCAACTCCGCCATATTTTAGGAACCGAGGATGTTTAACAGGAGGCGCGCTTGGAAAACACAAGCTTAAAGTATCTTTGCACCATAATCGCGAAACATAAAAGCCTAATTCTTGCGCTTCGGTATTGGTTAAATCGGTATACAAAACCTCTTTACCCGATCTATTAAATGATGAGAGCAAATGTTTAAACTGCTCAATTTTAGAGCCTGTTATGTCGAAGTCCATGTTGGATGCAAGCACAGAGGTTTTACCATGGAATCTCTGGCTGATGCGGCTAAAATTATCACCCTTTCCGTACATAGAGACATTCGAGTCGATGTCATAGATATTATCTAAGGTTATATTATTGTTTGTGTTATACAGCTTATCCTTCAATATGAGCACATTACTTAAATATGAAACTCCGATGGCTTCAAGATAAGCCTTATACAAAGCATCGTTCAATGTTGTGCTAGCACCCAATCCAATCGAGACTCGCGGTATACAACCCTCTGGCTTTTCTAAAATACAGGCAATACTAAATCCAGATAAATCTGGGTTTTTTAGCCAGAAAAATCGGATCTTGTTATGGGTTCTGTTATCATATTTTTTGAGAATACGTTGCATAGGGGCAGTTCTCTCGTCAAAAATGATTTCTGGGGCTTCATAATTTGAATACCAATGGCCCATTGCCGAGTCAACTTGAATGATCTCCAGGAGTGAATTAAGTAAAACCGATGCCTGATCTGTATGTGCGGCGGTTCCTGTAGTCACTGCAGTGGAATACCAAGGCTCATTAAGATTTCTTTTGATATGATAACCGACAAATAAAAACTGAGCTGGGATCCAAAAAAAAGTTTCAGCATCTATTTGCTTTATCTTCACCCAACTTAGTGATAAAGCAGGATCAAATTTGTCATATGGAAAGCCCTCTTTATTTAACTGCTCTGTACTGTATAAATCTAGGTACTCTCGTAATAGTACATTATTGTGTTGCTTTACCATTTCATCATAACTTGCAAAGATCAACTCGCCTTTTTGGGTAAGTTCTGAAATCAACTGAGCATAACGCTCGATAGTTTCTCCCAACGATTTGATTATGGGTTCGTTTAGAAAGATACCTGCACCACCGGTGTGATAGGCACCTCTTCCTGGATCAGGTCTATTTAATATAGTATGTGCCCCCGTGATATCAGCACCGGCAGTTAGAATTCTAGCCCCAAATTTATTGCGCTTAATAAATCCAATTTCCTGTACCAATCCACAAATTGGATTTAGCATCCGCTGCATTAACGCAAGAGTTTTGTGCTCGACTGAAATGTATGAGTTTAATTGGCTAATTTGAATCATTGCGCTTCCTTCAATAATCCTTGAACATCAAAATAAAGTTGAGCATCATCTCTATGGGGTTGAGAACCACAATTTTGACAAGTAGATACCTTTAAGAACTCATTAAAAGCAATCTCCATAGTTGGTAAATAGATTGAGAGGACTTTGTTTTTAGTAAAACCACAACCAGTAAGAACGTAATTTAAAATTTCAAGTGTTAAGTGGCTTATCAGAAGAGCATGTAAAACACCGTTCATTGGGAACTCTGCGTGTTTAACAATTTTATTTTCTACTATTGCCGCCTTGTATTTCTGATAGGAGTGATATTCTCGTAAATTCATGCCAATTCTTGTTTCGAAGCATTCATAGCAAGCGGTTTTTTCAGTTTCAAACAGTGGGCCAATAAAAAGAAATGGACCATCGAAAGCGGCATGAATCCAGGGAAGATTTAATGCGGTTGCTATTCTGTTTAATTTTTTAATGAAAATTGGATTAATATGTTCCAGTGCCATAACAATAAATCCATCTTGCAGCACTTCGAAGTGTTGCAGGATTTCTTCAAAAAGCAGGGCATTGTGCAACCATGATGTATCATTACTACTGAGAATTTTAAACATCGCATGTTGGCTGTCTATAGTTACCAGATTTGACAATTGACAGTTGTTTTCTAAAGCAATTTTTATGTTATTTCCAAGTTCTGATTCTGAGATAATATATATTTTCTTCTTTTGACACTCTTCTGGAGTCTTTTGTTTGCTTTTGAACGCTGGTGTGTAAATATCTGTATAATAATCAAAAGCGGTAGAAGCATCTTTTTCAAGAACATTCAATTCTAGAAGATAATCAACAATGCTCTCAGCTTCTGAGCGAGCCATATCTAAAGATTTTGTAATCTCTGAGAGAGAACGAGAACCATCAAGAGCTTTTATAAACTGATATAGTTGGCCACTGTTCGTATCATCTTGAATAGTGAAACTTATGTGATTCCAAACTCCAGCTCTTAGCTCGATCAAATCAGAGCTATGGGCGATGATAGTGAAATAGGGTTTTATCCTTAAATTATTAGTACGCATGTAAACAACCTATAAAAAATTGGGGTGTTATTGGCTTACACCTATAACAATTGTATGAAATAAATGACGATAAATACCATCGAGGTTTAAAATGCGATGAGTTTCATCATTATAATAACTGGCACAATCAACACTACCTATGCCTAGAGACGTTACAGCGAGATGGATGTTCTGAGAAATCGCTCCAATTTCGTGAATTGTAAAACCCAGACCACGGCTTCCATATTTGTACATGGACTTTGGTGCGGATCCTATCAGTAAGCAGACGAAACCAGCCCGTTTTATTGATATTTGATCTTCTTTCGTTGAAAACGTTTCTAAAAGTTCATCAACTGTACTTTTGTTATAAATTTTTACAAGACAATCTTCTAAAGCATTGTATTGGTATATTCCCACGGCTAATTTATCAACATTCAATGAGGCAATATATAATTCGTTTGGATATATACCACCAGCACTTGGAGCAGTTCTGTAGCTTAAAGTTGTTGTAGAGCTTTTTCCAACACTGACTTCATCCTCTACTGTAATGCCTGAGCCAGCCTTTACGATTGAAGCAACATACTCCAGTGAAACACTATCGCCGGTAAATTGTCTGATGCTCCTTCGGTTTTTTATGACCTTGTCCAACGACATACTCAGGGGGGCTACATTAGATAAATAAATTTTTTCAAATTGTTGGTTATCTTCGAGTCCCGAAAATGACAAAATAGTCTTTCCAATATCATCAAAGTAGGGTTGCATCGAACATTCAGTTTCAACGTTATCACGAGTAAATCCTAGATTTGCTAAAAAATCTTCAGCAATCCGCATCGTTTGCCGTTGTTCCTGATATTTGAACGAGTTAATTTTAAAACTAATAGAATTGGACCAAGGAACAAATGCTGCATAGTTATTGGCGTATGTGGCTTGTTCCAGTATTTTGGATTGCTCATCCTGTTCTAGATAAATAATTTCCATAAAAATACAACTTACAAAATAAATAATGGAAAGCCTGGTTTATTCGACCAGGCTCATTGGAGTCTTAATGGTTCTTTGTTTGCTCTTTGCTGGTAGCACCACAAGAGCAACTGCATGAGCATCCAAGGGTGCAAGAGCATCCTCCTGGAGCAACCATTTGGCCTTTTTGACTTGTTGAGAATGAGAGTGTAGGAATGTTACTTGTATTTTTAAATTCTGCAGAAATGATCTTTGATAATTTCATTTTAAATCTTCCTTTAAGTCAGACAGTATTTTTTACTTTTATAGTTTTGGATAACTACTCTTCCACTTCGTATCCATAAATAAACTTTTTACTCAAGCAATTGCCAATATATCCGTTGCTGGGAGAATTAACAATCAAATGCGAGTGAATCATAATTAAATTCATTAGAACATTCAATATAATTTTTCAAATGGATTTTTACTTTATTTTTTAATATTGAAACCCATTCGACGTCATTGGGTTTTAATATTAAAATTATAAATATGAAACTAAGTAATGAACATAGGGTATTAAATTAACCAAAACCATCGTTGATAAACTCGAACATATCCCCGGTAAAACCCAAACGTTTTATCGTGATTATGATTTAAAAGGTTTCGCTTTAAGAATTACCTCAGGTGGTGTCAAAAGTTTCATCGTTGAAACCAGAATCAGTGGCAAGGTCAAAAGGATCACATTAGGTAAATATGGAAACTTGACGGTTGAAGAAGCCAGAAAGCAAGCTAAGAGTCTTTTGGGTAGTGTGGCTAGAGGTGATGATCCAATCGCTGAGAAGAAAACCAAGAAAATTCATGCTATGAGTTTACAGCAAGTGCTGAATGATTACCTCAAAGCAAGAAAAGATTTAAAGCCACGTACCTTAAATGATTATCAATGTGTGCTACATGAAGTTGCCCCTGACTGGCTTGATAAACCACTGGTGAATATTACCCGAGAGATGATTGCTAAACGACACACCAAGCATGGCGAGGCAAATAGTAAAGCACGTGCTAACAATGCTATGAGGGTATTAAGAGCTATTTTTAATTACGCCATGTATGAATATCAGGATGGTAATGGCCATCCAATCATCACCATTAACCCAGTCAATTACCTATCGTATACCCGGGCATGGTATCGAGTGGATCGCAAACAAACAGTGATCAAACCGCATCAATTAGCTGACTGGTATAAGGCAGTCATCGTATTGGTGGAGACTGATAACTACCGCAATGCCTTACTGTGGCATGATTATTTTTTATTACTCTTATTCACCGGCATGCGAAAAATGGAAGCAGCCTCTTTGCGCTGGGAGGATATAGATCTCAAATCCAAAACTATCACTCTGCAAGACACCAAAAACTACGAAATCCATACACTGCCTATGTCTGATTTTGTTTATGAATTAATGGAACGCAGAAGTAGGAATAAAACCAGTGAGTTTGTATTTCCAGCTGATAGTAAACTGGTTATATCTATGAACCTAAAAAAGCGGTGAATAGGGTGGTTGAGTTATCTGGCGTACCATTTACTTTGCATGATTTAAGAAGAACATTCGCCACTATTGCAGATAGTCTTGATTTACCCGCTTATGCCTTGAAGCGATTGCTTAATCATAAAATGAACAATGATGTTACAGCAGGATATATCATGAAAGATGTTGAGCGTTTGCGTAAGCCAATGCAGCAGGTTACTAATTTTATAATTGAGCATATGATGGAAACTGCGGAGTTAAGTTGAATGTATTTGACGTCCCTTAACTATTATTATAAAGATTATTCTGCTGAAGACTTCTGGAACCTTTGAAATAATTTGTCAGCACGCTGCAAAATGATGCTGGTAAAGGGGCTAGGCGTTATTTTTTTTTGAATTTTGCTAACTAGATTCAAGACTTCTTTACGTACTAGGGCGCCAGATAAAAGAGCCTCTTCTGCCATTTGTGTAAAGTGACGTGGGAAGAGGCCATCAAAATCATATTTACTACCAACTTTCATCGCCATTTTACTAGAAAGAGTAGGATAATATGCGGTTGAAATCATATCGTAGAAAGGTGCTAAACGAGTTTTTGAACCATGATAGAGCAAAGAGAAGTTTTTGCTATGTGCATCATTGTTGCCAATAATCACATTAAACAGAATCCCTTGTAATAATTCTTTAATGTCAAAGACAGGGAGACTTGATATCTCTCTTATCAAACCAAAGCAATCACTAATTTGGGGGCCACCTTCTCGCTGATATTTCATCTCAGGGCTTATGCCCATTGCTTGGCAAAAATCCTCTTGATGAAGACGTTGGATTCCTTGCTCTGTCTCAATCCGATCATAACGTTTAACCAACAGATAAGGAGTATCATCAGCGTAATGGATGACTGCATCCACAGCATTTAGTCCAATTTTTTGAGCCAGGTTAAGGCAGAAACACTCGTTTTCAATTAGGGTGGGAAAGTCTCGATTGATTGGTTTTAAAATGTGAGTACTGGGTGCACCATTCATTGGTATTGCGAGATTTCCTTCAATAATAGCTACTGGGAGTTTGTCCTGAGCTCCAGCAAGGGATAAACGGATTCCATCCTCGCCGACTATCATAGGTCTTTGGTGCATGGTTTGCAGTATTTCTAATATTTCCTTTTTTTGAATAATTTTATAGTCTGGCTTTAGCTGAACTATGGAGGTATTTTGAGGCAATATCATCACAGCCCCAGCACACTCACCACCAATAGCAGCTAATAAGGCAAAATCATTTTTTTCACTGATACCTAATTGACGAGCAATAGCAGTACGCATATGAGCTTCGGGTAATAGACCACTAAAAAACGGTCGGCATTGCTGCATTGAATAAAGGGTTTTTTTAATGGGAAGTGAGTGTGATAAAGGGGGATTATTCTTGTTTTCAAAGTAGCTATCATCATAGACAAAAGA
>JAFKHV010000148.1 GCA_017306715.1 Legionella sp.
CCGGCCTGTTGAAAAATATGATCAAAATTGGATCAAAATTAAAATTATTTTATGAAGAACAAAAAATACTAATCTTTTGATATTTAATGCCATAGCAGCAAAAAAAGCCTGAATTTGAGTGTTCTCTAATCCTCTGTATTGAGCTCGTTTTAAATCATGATAATTTTTTAATTCATTCATGATTCCTTCTAGTTTCCACATTCGCTCGTAGAGTTTTTCCTTAAAATATTCTTGCTCCATTTCATCTTTCATTTGAATATAAAGCTCAGCATACTTATTGCGCGTAACATATCGAATGGCTCGCCCCTTATTTTTGATCTTTGCCAAACAATTGTTTGCGACATTGCATTGTTTACAATCCATCGTAGAAGAAATGTAGAGTGTAGTATCTCCTTGAGATTTACAGGGTTTTAATATGGAGTTTTGAGGACATAGAAAATAGTTATTTGCCTCATCATATTGAAAACCTGGAAGGGTGCCATTTTCAGAGCTCCCACTACGAGAGCTAAATAAAGGGATATATGTTGTGACGGAATTGTTCTTTAAATAAGAAATTATTTCTCCAGAGCCATACGCTCTATCAGCAATAGTTTCATTTATAGGGTATAACCCTTTCATTTTCACATATTCAAGTTGTTCTAAGTATGGGACTGAATCATGAACTGCCCCTGTAGTTATTTTTATTGCAAGAATTATTCTATTAACACTGTCGCTTGTGACATGGGCTTTGTATTTTAATGTTCTTGGTGTTCCTGATTTAAAAGCTAATGTGGCATCTGGATCAGTTTTACTAATATGAGTCTTATTAGAGAGTTGACGTTTTCCCTTCTCAATTGGAGGAGTATTGTTATCTTTTTCTTTTAATATTAATGAGTCAAGAGAAGCATTTGCATCAAGTAAAATACTGTCAGTCATAACACTTGCATGATTTAATAAACTAGCTTTTTTGCATTGCTCAACAATTTCTAAGAAAAATTGTTCTATGATTTCCACACCCAATCGCTTTTTAATACGACTTAAAGATGAATGATGAGGCACTGAATCTTTCAATGCTAATCCACAAAACCATCGATAACAAATATTGTATTTTATATGATCGATTAAATTTCGATTAGAATGAATGTTGCATAAATGGCCTATTAATTTTATTCGCATGTAGAGCTCGGGCGAGATACTAGGCCGGCCTTTATTTGGGCTAAAAAGAGATTCAGTAAGTTTGTTTACAAAAGAAAAATCAATGCATTGATTCACTTTTCTTAAAAAATGATCTGAAGGTATCAATTCTTCAAAAATGGAATCTGACAACGCTCTATTAGTTAATATTCCTTGCATACAAACAACATAACTTATTGAAAATATCGGATTAGATCATTATCGACTCTTTGAGTAAAGTTTTTTCATATTTTTCAACAGGCCG
>JAFKHV010000149.1 GCA_017306715.1 Legionella sp.
ATGTATCAATATTGTCATTCTTAATAGGAGCATCGATGTGGACTCTAGGATATTTTCATTGTCAAAGCCTTATTTTAAAATCATATCGTAGACTCCCCCTAAAAAGACACATTTCATAAATAGAGTTTTCCTGGCAAAATACTTACGAGCTAGGAGACTGAACAATGAGAAAATCCCGTTTCACTGAACATCAGATTATTGCGATTTTGAAAGAAGCCGATGCAGGCATGAAAGTTCAAGATGTTTGCCGTCAACACGGTATAAGCGCCGCGAGCTTCTATCAGTGGAAAGCTAAATTTGGCGGAATGGAAGCATCTGATGTCAAGAAATTGCGCGATATAGAGGCAGAACTATCCCAATATAAGCGTATGTATGCCGAACTAGCGCATGAAAATTATGCCCTGAGAGATGTTATCGCAAAAAAGCTTTAAACCCTTCTGAGCGGCGTGAGATAGCCACTTTGTTGGTCAATGAGCATGACTTGCCGGTTGAGCGTGCTTGTAAAGCCACAAATCTGAGCAGAACAGCATGGTATCGCATACCAAGTGGCAACGGAAGGGACAGTGAAGTGAGTTCAGCACTCAATACGCTTGTGGGCCGTTGGCCACGTTGGGGCTTTTGGAAATGCTTTAATTGGCTTAGAGCGAAAGGGCACGAATGGAATCATAAACGTGTTTGGCGGATATATCGCGCGATGAAACTTAATTTACCGCGCAGGAAGAAGAAAATGCTATTAACACGAGAAAGAAGGCCACTTGAGGCGCTTCCTATCGTTAATAGAAGCTGGTCATTAGATTTTATGCATGATGCGCTCTATTGCGGAAAGCGCTTTCGTACATTAAATGTGCTGGATGAGGGTGTTCGCGAATGCCTGGGTATTGAAATTGACACATCATTACCTGCTGGGCGAGTTGTTCGGGTTCTTGAGCAAATTAGTGCTTGGCGAGGATACCCTCAAAAACTAAGAATGGATAACGGGCCTGAACTGATATCGGCTCAGCTGGTGGAATGGTGTGAAAGAAATCATGTTGAGATGATGCATATTCAGCCGGGGAAGCCTAACCAGAATGCCTATATTGAGCGTTTTAATAGGTCATTTAGATATGAGGTGCTTGATGCACACCTGTTTACATCCATCAAACAGGTTCAAGATATTACGTGGCAATGGATGTTAGATTATAACGAGCAACGACCTCATGAAGCTCTGAATAACTTGACACCCAAAGCCTATAGAGAAAGAATGGCCAACGAAAACTCTAGTTTAGAACTGTGTGCTTAACGGGGAAGTCTACGATAGTACCTCGTGCTAAATTGTTGCTAAATCAAGAAAATCAGAGGATTTTTATCTGTAGTACCAATAGCAACCCCCATTTGGAAATCCAGTTGCTA
>JAFKHV010000003.1 GCA_017306715.1 Legionella sp.
TATGGATTTATCGTATTGGGATAGGAACGAACGATAAGCACATCGCACTGAGCATTATGTAAAATTGAGTTGGCGGTCGAACCGAGTAATAGTGCAAGGCCATGCTTGCCATGGCTACCGGTAACGATTAGATCGATTTTGCGCTCCTCAGCTACACGCAAAATTTCATTTTTTGTAGAGCCGAACTCGATAAAGCGATGCTGTTCATCAACCCCTAACTGTTCAGCCAATTCATTAAGCTCTTTTTCCGCCTGTTCACGTATGGAAAGTTCAACTTCGGCAAATCCTGCAAAACCAGGATAAGCATAAGCGGGAATCGGCTCGACAACATGCACCAGTATCAGGTCGGCACCATTTTCATCCGCGATTTTCTTAGCTTTATGTGCAGCCAGCACCCCAACTTCATCAAAATCAGTAGCAAATAAGACCCTTTTGTACATCATATTCTCCTTAAAATACGGATGCTTATATATAGCCTAGCAGAAATTTCGCGAATTGCAGTGCGTGTAATCTATGCTAAGTTACTCTAATTACTCGTTATGTGCATAAGCATAGGTATGTTGGTGAACTCGTTTATAGTGGTATATTTCTTTATCAATATGCTCTAGCAAAGATCCCACTGAAAAATGAAAGACATAATCATATTCTATCATTCCCATATGAAAATCAATTGGAATCGGCACGTTTATTTGAGTCAGTTTTTTTTGTAACCGTTGAATAACATTGGACACATGTCTTTTTTCCATGCCCGGACACAATACACAGAACTTATCTCCGCCAATGCGGGCAACGAGATCGGAGACGCGAAAATTATGCCGTAAATAATCTGAAAAAGTTTGTAATATTTTATCTCCTTCTTCAAAACCATAATCAGAATTAATTGCATTTAGACTATGCATATCAAAGTATAATAAAATTATGTTCTTATCATACTGTTTGCATCGTTTGATCATTTTTTTTGCGCGAACCAAAAAACCTTGACGATTGGGTAGATTTGTTAATAGATCATCCGTAGACAGATGCTCAATATCCAATTCCGCTTCAGTCGTAGTGGCTAAATCATGGATGATATTCAAATCTACCGCATTAAAATCTAAAGGCTTATGATCCATCAGAGAAAGAGTACCAATATTAAACTCACCTTGAATTTTTAAGGGGTATCCTAAATAAAAACGTACTTGGGGTTCGCGCAATACTAAAGGATTATCTTTAAAGCGAATATCATCAAGCGTGTTGTTAACGATTAGGCAATCTTTTTGCAGAATCGTGTGCGCACCGAAAGATATATCTCGAGGCATTTCTCGAACATTCAATCCATAGCGCGACTTTAGCCATTCCCGTTCTTTATCAACTAGTGAAACCCAAACT
>JAFKHV010000004.1 GCA_017306715.1 Legionella sp.
CAGGACTGAAGCATCACATTGGCGAGTTCTATCAAGGTGGGGTGGTTTTTTGGGTAGATGAGTCTGAGCAACATGGTCTGATTGTTGCAAAAATGGATGCAACCGATGGACAGGGAGCTCCTTGGAGTAATGGTGACAGCGGTGATAAAACCACAAATGCTAGAAACAATGGGCTTTTTGCAGGGTATACCAACACCCCGGTCATTATTTCTGAAGAAACGATTGACGATCAAGAAGGACGTTTTGCAGCCGTGTTGGCATCGAGCTATCTCGTTTCAGCAGATGGTATTTCACAATGTGACACCACCCGAACGCCTCACCCACCCTGCTATGGTGATTGGTATTTGCCCTCTCTTTATGAGCTGTCTCTATTGCATCAAAATTTAACGTTGATCCATGTAAATCAAACATTAAGTGGACTCTACTGGAGTTCTACTGAATCTGACACCACTCAAGCTTGGCTTGTCAATTTTAATAATGGTGAACAAAGAATTAGTGACAAATCAACTCAGGCTCATGTCCGTGCAATTCGGAATTTTTAATGACGGGGAAAATGTATGAATAAATTAGGCATGACTATATTAATGACACTTCCATTTTGTATTCACGCAGACATTATTGAGCAGCATGCTGCGTATATCCGAGAATTGCAGAACAATGTTGCAGCCTTACAAGTAAGAACAGAGCAGTTACAACTTCAGGTTAATAATATCCCCGAAGGAAAACAAGGTATTCCAGGAGAAAGAGGGCCTCAGGGCGCTCAAGGTCCACAAGGAGAAAGAGGTAGAGCCGGCCCTCAAGGCCCGAAGGGTGAAAAAGGGGCACAAGGAGAACCTGGCATTTATACCTCCGGCGATGGGATTACGATTAAAGATAATATTATTCAGCTCAGCCAAGTACCTCATTTTATCGGAGAAGAATATCATGGTGGCGTTATTTTTTGGATGGATGAATCCAGGCAGCATGGACTCATTGCCAGCAAAATCGATGTAACTTTAGAGGGTATTCAATGGCGAAATGGGACATCAGGGAATAAAGTTACTAATGCAAGAGGGGATGGGATAGGAGCTGGTGAGTCCAACACACGCCTTATCATTGCAAGCCAAACGATTGACAATCAAAAAGGCCGATTTGCCGCCCTATTAGCATCCCAATTTCAAATTCAGGCCGATGGTGTTACCCCATGCAAAACCCCGATTAATAAAACCAGTGTGTGCTATGGCGATTGGTATTTACCATCCGCGTTTGAGCTTCAACTAATGCATGCCTCTCTGCATCAAAGCAATCTCTCATCCTTTGCCCCAGATTTTTACTGGACGTCAACGGAG
>JAFKHV010000086.1 GCA_017306715.1 Legionella sp.
CGAACTAAACTAGGAATTTTTCTTTGTAACAGATCTAGAGGGGCATATTCCTGTAATGATACTGAAACATTCATGTTTTTTTTAGCTAGATAATTTTTTAATTCTTTTGGAGACTTATTTTTGCAGGTGAAGCTAATAATTCCGCATTTATTTAAACCTAAATCCTGAATTTTTATGCCATCAATCTCGGCCAAACATTCACGCAATAGTTTTGCTAAATGTTGAATTCTTTTCCAAGTTTCTGATAAGCCTAAATGAAGAGAATATTGAATAGCTGTCTTAAGCCCCAATTTGGCTGCTATATTTTGTTCCCAAGTCTCAAAACGGGAGGCATTATTTTTTAATTCATAATAATTAGTTTTAATTAATATTGCTGAATGAAGTTCAATAAATGGAGGATTGCATTCTTGAATAACACTTTTACTCACGTATAGAAATCCAGTACCTCTAGGTCCCCGTAAGAATTTTCTTCCCGTTGCACAAAGAAAGTCACATTTTATTTCTTCAACATCTACAGGCATTTGTCCAATCGACTGTGTAGCGTCTAATAAAAATAAAATGCCATATTGTTTTGCTATTGAACCTACTTCACTCACTGGATTTATTAATCCTCCTTGGGTAGGCACATGGGTAACTGCAATGAGTTTTACTTGTCCATCGATTTTTTTTCTCAACATTTCAATATCGAGTTGTCCATGATCATCATTAGGTATGATGTCAATAACAACACCTTTGTGTTTAGCTATATGTAAGAATGCTAGATAGTTACTGGCATATTCTGACTGGCAAGTTAAGATTTTATCGTTGGCTTTTAAATCAAGACTGTAAAAAGCCATATTCCAAGCATGAGTTGCATTATGTGCATAGGCAATTTCATCACGGGAACAATTGATAAGACGTGCTGCAAGATCATAAAAAAGTTCACACTCATCTTTTACAGCCGCAGCAGCTTCATATCCTCCAATCGAAGCTTCCAAATCTATATGATGCTTTATAGCGAAAGTAACGGGTTTTGGTGGTAAAGCTGCTCCAGCATTATTAAAGTGTACAACTTGTTGACATCCAATAGTGTCTTTTCGTAGTCCACTAATATTGAGTTTGGACATATTTGTAGTTTTCGTATGTGATTATTTACTGTCTTTGTACGTGCTTTTATGACAAAATACAAGCTAGACGGAAATATTACTGAACACCTTGGTTTAGTTAAAATTTTTTAACGACGAGAAAAGCTGTGAAAATTTATGAATGGATTCTATTCGACGCTGATAATACTTTATTCCATTTTGATGATTTTTTAGGGCTTAATTGCATGTTTAAAAAACATTTTAAGATGGAATTTTGCGAGCAGGACTATCAGGCATTTCAAGCAATAAGTAAACCACTTTGGCAGAGTTACCAAAATGGCACAGTCAATGCACAATATTTACAAGAACGACGCTTTTATTTCTGGGCTGAAAAATTACAAATATCGACTGCCCAACTGAATAGTATTTTCATGCAAACGATGGCAGATATAAGTAAACCATTGCAAGGTGTACTCAGCCTGCTAAATTTTCTTAAAAATAAAGCAAAACTTGGCATTATCACAAATGGATTTGCGGAATTACAGCAAACTCGCCTTGAACGCACAGGGCTTAAAGATTTTTTTGAAATACATGTTATCTCTGAACAAGTTGGCATTGCCAAGCCAGATCCAAGAATTTTTGAGTATGCACTTTCTTTGGCGGGTAATCCTGCTCGTGAAAAAGTACTTATGGTCGGGGATACTTTCGAGACTGACATGTTGGGCGGGATTAATGCCAAACTCAATACGTGTTGGTTAAATCCAGAGAGAAAACCTGTCCCACAAAATTTTATAACAAGTCATCAGATTACTTCTATATTTCAGCTTCAAGCTTTACTGCAAGGCACCCTATGAGTACTAACTATTTTAAAGATAATGTGAATGCATTAGACTTTTCAAGATCCATAGTTCCGGTTATGAAAAAAATAGCTGAGCCATTACTAATAAACACAGAGATTACAAATTTTAGTTATTTGAAGTTTTGTGCTGATGGTTCTGTTATTAATCTAACCACAGACACAAGATGGATTGATTATAGATTTTCTGAAAATATTAAGTATCAAATTTTATTCGAAAAACAATTAGAAGACGGAGTTGTTGAGAGGCCTTATATGTATTTATGGCCAAATGAAATTGACAACAAACTTTTAGGTGCTTTGCATGCTAATGGGATATGGAATGGCTGTAATATTTACATACCCAAAAATAACCAAATAGAAGTGTTTTCGTTTTCATCATCTGTTAATAGCTCAAATATACAAAATTTTTACATAAATAATTTTAATTTTCTCAATAAATTCATTATTTATTTCATGAGTAATATGAATTTATTAAATGAGGCAGAGGAAAGAAAGAATCGTATTATAACGGATATACAGTTTCCGTGCATGCTGGCAAGTGAAACAAAGAACAAATCCATCGAGCAGAAAAAAATTCTTGATTTTAAAAAAATCAAAATTACTAACGAATTATCTCTAACTAATAAAGAAATAGAATGTTGTTATTATCTAAGCAAAGGTTTAAGCATTAAAGGAATAGCAAATAAAATGTGTTTGTCACCAAGGACAATAGAAACTCATGTGAACCATATTAAATTAAAATCCAATTGCTATACAACAGACTTGTTAATTGAATATATCCATCAAAAGAGGTGGATTTTTGATTCACTATTCACAAGTGAATTATAGATTTAAAGGTGTAAATAAATGGAAGATCAAAATATAAATCAATATTTGGCTAAAAAAGAAGAGTTGCCAAAAACCACCCAGGTTGTTCTTTTTTCTGGGGGGCGGGATAGCACCTTAACGGCATCATTATTAATGATGAGAAATATCCCTGTATATTTATTATCCGCTAATAGCGGGGCTTCAGTTCACAGAGATGTAACTCAATATAGAATAAAGGAATTAATCAGGAAATTTGGAAAAAATTTGGTTGTTGGATACAAAACTTTAGATATTTCTGGGACTTTTAGAAGTATTGCTCTTGAAAATATTGAACAAGACATTTTAACAGATAAAAAAAATTTAATTGTTGTCGGTGAGATGTTAGCTATTATGGCACATGTTATCGATTTTTGTCTTAGATCCCGCCTTAGTGTAGTCAATTGTGGTTTTACAAAATACCAGGCAGAGTTCCCGGAACAGCGAGAATCTTCAATTGAATTTATTTCAAATTTTTTAAAAAAGTATCATATTTATTTAGAATGCCCAATATATCATGATGCCTCCACCATAGAGTTCGTAAAGTACAAATTATTACAGATAGGATTAAGTAATAAACCTTTAGAAGGGTCGACATTATTTTCTGATACCTTTTCAAGAGCGGATGATCAAACAATTTTAAATTACTTAGAAAGAAAGGAAATGATGGCTCACGAACATATTAAATTTTTAACTCAGAATTTATTTGAACATTCAATTTAATCAGGAGTTGGTATGGAAATTGAGAAAGTCTTAATTAGTGGGTGCTTAGTTGGGCTAAAAGTTCGATATCATGGTGGTGATGCTCTATGCCATAGCCAAATAATTGATAGATGGGCCAAAGAAGGTCGGATTGTATCTATTTGTCCAGAGGTATCAGCCGGGCTTCCTATTCCAAGGCCTTCTAGTGAAATAATCCATGGAACTGCAAACGATGTATTGAAAGGCAAGGCAAAAGTATTTACTCACACGGGTATTGATAGGACTGATTCCTTTATTAAAGGTGCATTTAATGCACTATCACTTGCAAAAAAATTTAATATAAAAATAGCAGTCCTTAAAAAGGATAGCCCGTCTTGCGGAAATACTACCGTATATGACGGTAGTTTTACTGGGAAAATTATCTCAGGCTCTGGTGTTACAGCACAATTATTAAATGACAATGGAATTAGAGTATTCAATGAATTAGAGTTGCATGAAGCAGATATATATATATGCAGTCTTTAGATATTAGAGGGAGCTGTTATTTCACATAGGCAGCCACATCCCTAATTCACCACTGAAGCAGAGCCATCAATTTGCCTTTTGATAACCATCGATAAAACTTTTGCAGAATTAAATTTCATCATTCAATTTCTCATGCATTGGTAATGAAATGAGTTAGTAGTTTTTCATAAAAGCATCAGTAAAAATCACCGATGTTTCTTAGCGTTATTTCTATTAAAGTCCCACTATTCCAATTAAAGTTTAGCAATTAGTGCTAACAAAACTATCTAAAACTGAAATTTTAGGATTGATCATCATGTTTTTAAACACATCAAAAAAATTACCTAAAGGACTATTTAAAGCCTGTGTTATTCCAAGACCCATCGCTTGGATTAGCTCGAAAGATATTGATGGCAACCATAATTTATCACCATTTAGTTATTTTAATATTGTCTCTGAAGAGCCTCCAATGATTATGTTTGCTACTACGGGCGCTCATCAGAGTGGTGGGGCTAAAGATACCTTAAAAAATGTGGAAGCAACGAAAGAGTTTACTGTGAATTTAGTAAGTTATAACAGTAGAGAAGCAATGAATATCACTTCGATTGGTTTTTCACGAGGGATTAATGAATTTGATATGGCTGAAGTGGCTCATTTGCCAGGAGAGTTGATTCAAACACATCGAGTTAAGGAATCGCCCATTAGCTTAGAGTGTATTTATCATCAATCAATACAATTACCAACGCCCAATGCTCACACAATTAATCGTATGGTACTTGGCGAAGTGGTGGGAATTCATCTTGATCCGAATGTTTTAACTCAAGATAAACGTATTGATATAAATAAACTCAATCTTATTGCACGGCTAGGGTATAACAAATACACCAAGATCAAATCGCATTTTAGATTGAAAAATCCGTGCGAATGCTGCGACAACGTCATGAATTAACCATCCAAAACATAAATTTAAATACTGTTAGCTGAATAAAGGAGTAATTATGAACAGTTTAAAGAATGAATATTATATAGCAACCTCAAAAGAAAAAGATTTTCAAAATTACAATAGGAATGAATTAAAAAAAATACACATGTTTATGAATAAAGCCTATCACCAAATATTATTTGGGGAAAAACCGATAAACAATAAGTTATTTCATGAATTTAAAAAATATGAGTCGTCATGGATGGCAAGTGAAAAGAGTCATTTTTTAGCACATTATGATTGCAGTGTTGCTGTAAAAGATGAATCTCTTGTTCGAGACATGTTGCAAAAACATGAAGTATTTAATCATCCCATCTTTGATTATTTAATGCATGATGCCAGACTTGACGAGCTCAAAAAATTTGCCTATAGCGAATCCATTATGAATTTGGAGTTTTTCGATTATCTCGCTTTGGCTGTGATAGGAGTTTCTGATCAGGCAAAGGTAGAAATTATGTCAAATCTTTGGGATGAGGCAGGCCAAGGAAGCGTTGAAAAGTTTCATACTGTATTGTTTCAAAATTTTTTGAATGATTTAGGTATCACTTATGATCGAAAACACATTCTAGAGAGTATGTCCTGGGAAGGCGTGGCGGGAATTAATTTATTCAATTACTTTTCTATTTATCCTTTTAATAAAACCAAGTACTTCGGGATGCTTGCGGCAACGGAGATGCTTGATCCTCCTCATTATAACAAATTAATAAAAGGCATTAAGAGAATATTTAGTTCTCATAATATCGATCACTCCTATTACACGGAACATGAATTAGTAGATGTTGAACATGCCAGTGGCTGGCTTAACCATGTCGTCATACCAGAGCTAGCACGTAAGCCTTATAAAACACAGGATTTTTGGTTAGGTTTTTATATGCGACTGGATTCGACTAAAAAATATTATGACCAGTTATTAAATAGCTTAATCATGAAAAAAGCTGCATGAGGTGGATGATGAGTTATATGCTTGTTTCAAATGAAAAAGTAATTGCAGAAGAATGGAAAAAATATGCGGGTTACACCGTGCGGCCTTTGCCCAGTACTTGTGCTTATTATAAAGAGCTAATTCAATCTGACTCTAATGAGGAATCTTTTTTAATTTATGGTGGGACACCAGAAATCAGATCAATCTTTCAGGAGTTAAATTTAAAGGTCACCTTAACGGATCAGTCTGAGTTAATCGTTCATGCCATGGGCTACTTAACAAACGCAGCGACACCCATTGCTGCAAATGAGGAGCTCATTGTAACCAATTGGCTTAATTTAGAGGGTGTTACTGATGATTCATGTGATCTCCTCATTGGCGATGACGCGATTAATATGGTGGGTTGGACTCAATTTGACTTGTTTTTATCTAATGCTCATCGTGTTCTTAAGCATGATGGTGTATTCATTTGTCATTTATTAGTGAAACCCGCGGAATACTTCATAACGAATACAATAGATGATGTGAGACGTGAGTATGAAGATGGAATGATTAGAACTCAATATGATTTAGCCAGTAGATTAAATTTTATCTGCTATGACACTAATTCCTATGCTATGGGGTGGCAAAAGACTATTGAACAGCTAGGAATCAATCAACTGGATCAATTCAAGCCAAAATTTGATTTTGTAGGTACATTTGGACGATGTAATAGCAAGTTTTATTGCCCTCCCCAAGATGCATTTGAGCATTTGCTCGATCAGTATTTCCACATTGAGGAAATATTTTATCCACATGAATATGAGTATTGTCAGTTCGAACCAGTTTATGTATTACGTAAAAAATAAGGATATTTCACATGAGAACCTATTTAATTAATTACACAGAACAACCAGAATTTATCGAATTAATAGTACAAGGATATAAGAAATTTGACCTGGCAAAAAAAACAATTCTTTTTATAGAGCCTTATGGTGCCGTTCTTTCATTGCTAAAGCGAGGATTTGAAAAAAAGTACAATATTATTGTGCTAACAGCGAACAGTGATTTTAGAGTGGTGCCTGATGAAATTTTAAATCAGGCTACAATAAGTATTAAGATAGATACTGCCAATAATCATAGTGTCGTGGATCTTGCTGAGAAATTATACCAACAAATGTCTATAGATGCGGTTATTCCCGGGTTTGAATATTTTGTTCCTATCGCTTCAAAAGTTAGTGCGCTATTAAAAGTACCTGGAATTGATTATAAACACGTATTAAACCTTAGAAGAAAAGATCTCATGCGTACCGCTTTAAATAAAGCAGGCTTGAATAATCCACGGTATTATTTTCTCACTACTTTGGAAGATGTTAATAAAGCAATAGCTTATATTGGATTTCCGGCCATCTGTAAGCCTATTGATGCCGCAGGAAGCGTGCATGTTAAGAAAGTTAAAAATAAAAAAGAATTATTAGAAGCTACTAACCGGATATTAAATGGCAATGATGTCCTATGGGGTCATAAATTGTCTAATTTATTACTCTTAGAAGAGTATATTGATGGTAAAGAATACAGCTTGGAAGGAATAGTTCAAGATGGTGGTGTTGTCCATTTTAGTACTACAGAAAAATTTGTTTCAGACCAATCTGAGTTCATCGAAATAGGACATATTGTTAATGCGCCCATTGAACAACAGTTACATACAAAAATTCAAAGCTATATTGAGCAGGTTATATATGTTCTTGGTGCGGATAATTGCCCCTTTCATGCCGAAGTGCGACTGCGCCGTGATGGTGAGCCAGTACTTATGGAAATTGCAGCCCGATTAGCAGGTGATAAGATTGGTGATTTGCTTTGTTTATCTCGGGATATTAATTATTTTGATTATGTTTATGCGGCCTATCTGGGCATTGAACTTCCATTAGAAGAAATGAAAAATAATTATGCGGGTATTCGCTTTTTCTATCGTCCGCATACGGATATGTTTACAACAGTGACCGGTGTGGATGCTGTGAAGTTGCAGGCTGTTGAAGATATTGCTATTTACTATAAAGCGAATGAAGCAATTCCTGAGTTTCCTAAGCCCTTACGTCGCCTCGGGCATGTCATCGCTAAGAGCGATAATTACAATAAGCTCTCTCAAATGCTTCATGATATTGATTCAGTGATTCATTTTAACTAATCAAAATAAGGGCGAATCTGATGTCCCAATCTAATGTTATTATTGTTCATGGCGCCTATGGCCATCCCTTTGAAAATTGGTTCAATTGGATGAAGACTGAGTTAGATAGTTTAGGCATTGAATGTTTTGTTCCACAACTGCCTACACCACATGGTCAGGAATTAAAGAACTGGCTTCACGTATTTAATTCCATAGTATCACCAATGGTTACTCCTGATACGATTTTAATCGGCCATAGCTTGGGGGCGGCATTTCTATTGAGATGGCTTGAGCAAACTAATCAGTCTGTATCTACCACCATTTTAGTAGGTTCATTTATAGGAACTGTTGGAATACAGAAATTCGATACAATTAATGAGAGTTTTTTTGAAAATCCCTTTAATTGGCATTCGATAATCAATAAATCCAAACAATTCTTTTGCTACCACGGGAGTAACGATCCTTATGTATCAAAGAGTAATTTTGATTTTATTGCAAACAACCTACAGGCTAGAAAAATGATTATCTCTCAAGGTGGGCATCTAAACAAAGCGGCAGGTTTTTCGTCATTCCCGCAGTTACTTATTCAATTAAAATCATTATTAGGTATAGATCATGGCAAATGTATTTAGTTTTTTGTTTCTTGGAACATTAGGATGGGGTATTTCACTCTATTTAATGAAAATATTACTGGTGTCTTTAACCCCAACTGAAATTGTGCTGTATCGAATGGCAATTGGCGCAGCTTCTCTCTTTATTCTGGCTAAAATACTTCAATTAAAAACGGATAATATTCGTGGGTTGATTCTGGATGGAATAATAGTCGGGACATTTAACATGACACTGCCCTTTTATCTGACAACATTTGCAGTAAACACTGTATCCAGTTCATTAGCCTCCGTTATTAATGGGCTTACACCACTATGCACATTAATACTGGGTATGGTGTTTTTTTCTTCAAAACAAAAATTAGGTGTATTGAATCTATTAAGTATCGTACTTGGATTTGTTGGAATCATTATTATCAATTCAGATGCGAGCATTTATCAAGGTTCAGCGGTTGAACTTATGGCTCTTTTAGCAACAACCATTTCATACGGCATTACTGCTAATTATTTCAAATATTATGCCCGTACTAAAGATCCAATACTTGTATC
>JAFKHV010000087.1 GCA_017306715.1 Legionella sp.
TTCTGAGAAATCTATTCGGGAAGTCGTTGAATTATGGAAAAGTTCAACCACTAATGGAGTTAACAATTGGCAAATTTGCTCATCTCATAGAAGGACTCCTGAATCCTATGGAATTTTTGGTGGGGCACTTAAAATTTATAATAAAATGCTAAAAACGATGACTGTCAAATTAATTGAAAATTTACTCGATCATGAACCGGAGCTGACTCAATCTATTTTTATTAATTCAAAAAATTAATTTAAATTTATTCTAATCTAGTACGCTGCCAATGCGCACTAGATTAGCGCTTCAGTTTAATAAGTTATTCGATAAGGCTAGTTTTAGATTAATCAGACTTTAGTTTAGTTTTATAAATAGAGGTTGTTCGCCGCTAAATATCTTCTTTATTTGATCTCTAATTGACAATTGCTCTGCTTCGGAGACAGTCAGGATATGTGTGTAAATAGGACTTTTCATTTTAAAAACAGCATATATCCCTTGCTACGTATGGGTTATATGGTTTTTTTAAAAACCAGCTCTTATACATGCAACTATGCGACAGACTGAAGTTTATCATTCTTAGTTTTAAATAAAAATTTTTCTCTTGTTGTGTGTAAATTTGCAGGACGGCGAGCAAGATCCAATACATATTCACCAAAACGTTTAATTTGCTCTGTTAGATATGGACTCATATAACTAAGATCCTCCTCAGTAATGGTATAGCCCTCTTGAATTAAGTCATGGCATAAATCAGTAATATCAATAACATTTTGTAGAATGATGCAATTTGCGATTAAATCGGTGTGTTTCACTGCCTTTTCCATTTCATCTGGATCATTTGATGCGACCAGATACCTTGATCCAAATCTGATCCAATCTTCCAGCGTGTGATAGGATTCCACCTTATTAGTTGTCGCTGTAATAGTTTGTCTCAACGACTTATTAGACACATAATCAAGCAAAAAGATAGTACGAATCACCTTGCCAAGCTCTTGGAAGGCTTTATACAACCTATTTTGGTTGTTATAGGAGTTTAGTTTAGACAGTATAAATGAAGAAGACACTTTTCCTAATTTCACTGAAATAATAACTTGCATCAAGTCTTGCCAATGCGTTTCCAAGAGATTCCAATCAATTTCTGCTTCACAAAACATTGAATCGATATTTGTATACTTTGTTTTTTTATCTGCACGATATAAATTCAAGTCTTTCCAATTGCGAATTCTTGGCATCAGCTGAATACCAAGCAAATAGGCAAAAGCAAAAACCGGTAACGATTGACCCTGCGTATCCGAATGAACAATATTGGGTTGAATTTCAGAGGCATTTTTTAGTAAACCATCAATAATGTGTATCGCTTCCCATACGCCACATTGTATAAATGTTGAAAATAACGCAATGTAAGTATCAGAAATGTGCCGGTAAGCTATGCCGCCTTTTCTTCCATATCGGATATGTTGCTCTGCAATCATGTTATCATCATGAATATCTTCAAGTGTTCCATCAACAGCCACACGTTGACCCGTACCCCAAGCGCGTAATAACGGGAACTGATTTAAACAGTCGATTACTCTTGTAATCGCTTTGTTTAATGACCGTAACGAAAAATGCTTTTTATTGATTCGAGATAAAGTGCGTGGCTCAATTTCAAATCGGACATGTTTAGAGGTTTGAGTAGGCCCTAAGCTGGTGCCATAACAAAAATTTGTGAGAATGTATTTTTCAATTGCATTCTCCAGTTTGCCCTCTGTGCCTGCAATTGGTCCAAACTCAACTGCCCAGGCAGTGTGATGGTGCCCGTTCGTTAATATATCCAACAGGCTTCTTTCTGGCATGCGTAATCTAATTAAATTTTCAATTTTTTCAGCGTGGTCACTTTTGGGTTTTGGTTCGTATTTTTTCAGAACAGGTCGTCCATCTTCATTAATGACAAAATCAGGAATATTAAAATAATTTTGATCAACATATTGGGCTTTATCGGTCAGGGTCTTTTTAAGATTATTCATCATATCCTTCGGATTATTAGCGATGCCAACTTCATCACAAAAAGTTTCTAAATGTTCCTGACAGTCGTCCCAAGGCATCAATTCTACACGGTAGTCCGCATAATTTCTGGCGCCTTTAATATACAAATCACCAGAATTAAGGCCTTTGGATACATACTCAAAGACACAACTTTCCAATGCACGCCGTTTTATTTGCGTCTTACCCTTGCCTCCCATTATTTGTTTTTTCCAAAACGCGGTGGCAAATGACAGATCAATATCCTCCGTGATGAATTCGGCACGTCGGCTCTCATTGTCCAATAGATACTGCATGGCATGGATTAATTTGTCGTCCTGCGTCGGGCTATTTAGCTGTAGTGCTTTCAAAATTTTAAAGAGCAATGATCGTCGTTTTTGGATCATATCAGTCAGGTAGATTCTATACTCATTGCTATGGCTAGCCAATATGTCATCACATTTATTGGTCAATTGGGCGAATCCACCGCCATCCGCAATTTTTTTATAAAACGCTTTCCCAAATTCAGCAGGCTGCTCTATAGATTCTCCATCTTGCATGATATTTTTAAACAACTCTACAATATTGCAGGTGTCATCTTTACTGTTGTTTAGCTTAACCCCCAACTCTGTTTTAGACTGTTTGTGAGCAATGGAGATAAGTCGGCAAAACATCACAGCCAACGCATCTTTAGCATTGGCCTGTGAACGGTAAATTAATGATGCAATCAAGGTATATCGTTTTGCTTCACCACAATCGCTTAAATCATCAGCAGTAAACTGATTGGCCTCTTCAGCAAATTGTTCAATCTTCACTTTTGCAATGCCATCCAGGTAATGCATACTGTTTCCAAAGGACATTAACCAATTGAAGTGATCCAAATAATCATGAAATCTATCGATGCTTGGACGTTTTGGTTGATTTTTAATTTTATTAAATAGAGTACGTTGTGTTCCCTCCTGCAGTATTAATAATTTTTTAAACATCTCATTCTGGTTTGAAACCATTATCTTTTTCATGACTTCATTGAAGATCTTGTTATTAACGGTATGACGTGTATGACGGACAAGGCGACTTAGTCTGTAAAAACTTGGTAGCTCATAACTGGCATGTACCAATTTTTCAATAACAGCACTGATGATATCTGGAATATTATTCATGGAAATCGAGGCATCATAAGCATATTGAATGGCCAACTTCAATCCAGAGTGTATTTTTCTCCCATCGATCTCCTCATATGCCCAGCGCTTAACCTTAAGAAAATCACGAATTTTTTGCCTGTGTCGATAAAGAGTTCTGGGGTTATCATAACCATGGGTTAGCCTGTGATGGTATTTTAATGATTGACGGATATGCACAATAACTTCTAATGGAATTTCATCCATATCAATGAAATAACCAAGACGCTGAAATGTTTTGAGCTGAATTGCCAAATTCAGTCGCAATTTGTCTTTGTTTGCAGTGAGATTAATCATGTTCATTTCATCAGGTTGCAAAGAGTAACTGCGGTTTAACTCATCTGGCTTGATTTTCTTTCTTTTAGGAAAACGAGGATAAGCAGTTTTTTCAATTTGTGACATAGATAATCCTGATTTGTTCCAAAAACATGTGTTTTAGGTGCATGGCGATTAAGCATTGCATTTTGAGCTGAAACGAACGAAAATTTGTTCCAAAACTAATGCCAAAATAATTTGGGTCAAAATACACTTTTGTTTTTGTTTTTGGAACAACTTTTTTAATACCAAGGAGGAACAATGAGGTTTGGGTATGCTCGTGTATCAAAAAACGAACAGAGTCTTGAAATACAAATTCAAAAACTAACTGCTGCTGGTTGTGAAGAAATTTTTCAAGAAAAGATTTCGGGAGCTAAAGATGGCATGCCTCAACTCGATGCACTAGTAAGTAAATTAAGAAAAGGCGATACTTTGTGTGTAGTGAGACTAGATAGGCTTGGTCGTCGAATGATGAAACTAGTCGAGTTGATTAATGATTTTAAATCCAAAGGTATTGAGTTTGTTGCGCTTGAAAATAATTTAGATACAACAACCCCTATAGGAATGCTGTTATTTAACATTTGTGCTGCATTTTCTGAAATGGAGCGTGAACTTATTCGTGAACGTGTAAAAGCAGGTCTTGACTCAGCCAAGCAAAAGGGTAGAACGGGAGGCAGACCAAAAGCTCTAACTATCGAGAAGGCTGAGACAGTAAAAGCCCTACGTCAAACTGGAAAAATGTCAGTAAAACAAATATGTGAAACGATAGGTATTAGTCGTTCTGTATTCTATCGGTGTATAAATGAATAATTCCACACAATATAGTATAATTAGATAACATATTATGGAATGATAAATATCTATGCCAAGACCAACAAGAGCTGAAATTGAAGAAAGAATGAGAAAAGGCGAGATACCTGGTGTATCGATTGCCTATCTTGATTCAAAAAAAGCCAGTCCTGTTGAGCCAGTGGTAATAGGTACAACAGATGTGCATTCTAGTACTCCCCATACACCCGTTGAACAAGATACTATTTTTGGTGCAGCCTCATTAAGTAAGCCTGTCTTCTCTTATTTAGCTCTTAAGCTAATTGCTGATAAGAAATTATCGACAACAGATGGTAAACCCTTTGATTTAGATACCCCAATTTCTGAAATTCTCCCGATAGGTGAATTTTATGGTAAAGAGGTCAGCAGTGAGTTTTCTGTAGATGCAAAAAAGATAACTTCCCGTATGGTCTTATCTCATACAACAGGCATACCTATAAATGGTGCTCCAAGGTTTGATTTTGAACCAGGAACACAATATGCGTACGGAAATACCGCTTTAAATTACTTGCAAAAAGCTATTGAAAAACAAACTAGACAATCCTTTGAAACACTTGCACAAGAGGAAGTATTTAGGCCTCTTAGAATGACTCATAGTAGCTTTTTACCTCCATCTAAAGAAGGCTCAGCTCCACAACCCATCGCGGCTAACAGTCTCCACACCACAGCCAGCGACTACGCTCGTTTTGCAGCTGCCTGGATGCAAGAGAAGGACTGTAGCCTAATAAAAATGGCTGTTGCTCCAACTGCTGAAAATCAAAAAGACTCAGAAAATTCACGCTATATTCTTACTGCAACCGGTTTTTTCTATTACAACAAATCGAAAGAGACTGTCCAAGAGATAGAGTTAGATGAGGCTGGAGCTAAATTAGCAGAGTTACACAGACAATTCTCCCACGTCACCGAAAATAGATCTGTTGAGAGGTTATCAGATAAGGCACTTTCGCAGATAACCACAATTACAGGCCATACCAATCCATTACAGGAAGCTTTCAGACCAGCAATGCGTCTGACAGAGGATCAATGGGCCATAGATATGGGTGTCGCAGAAAAAGATAGACAGCACCTTGCATGGGGATTGGGTTTAGGTCTGCAACTTGACGACACAGGTGAGGTTACGACAGCCTTTCATTCGGGAGACATGAATCAATGGCGTGGATGGGTAGCAATGGATGTGAAAGCAAGATCAGCAGTTGTCTATTTTGCAAATGGAGACGACGCTAAAAATGGCTCCGGACATGGATATGGACATGTTCTTGCTGATGTAATTGTTGCTCCAGAAGTTGAGTTGACACATGGCCTTGATTGGTTTTTTAAAAAATTTGGGGTTTCCAGAGATGTCAATCCTGGATGGAAACATAAAGAGGAAGATGATACCGCTCGTATTGATACCTATGTAAGGTCCTGTCTCGCCTCCCCACCAATGCCATTGAGAGAAGCAAGAGAGCTTGCTACGTTAGATACTGCACGAGAAAGGATGCAACAATATAGGAGTGCTTCAAGTGAGATTAGGCCCAATGAGCCAACATCTACTGCGACTGTTGAAGGAGATAAAGAAGTAGAGGAGCATAAAGCTCCTTCTCCTTTTCAAATTACGCCAAAACCTTTAGGTGACTCATGAGAGATATTGCTTGATATATAAATTATATTTAAAAAACTATAAAATCTATGTGTGGAAAGGGTTATAGACGGTTTTAAATATAAAAAGTCTTCTATATGCACGTATCCTGACTTACCCCGAGTATCAGATTAATTATTGAAAAAAAATTAGACTGCTTCGCACGTGCTCAAGCACAATCGGTATCAAAACAATGGTTTAATTTTTTCCATGATCACCAGTTCGCCTCAGGTTATTACCCGAAGTGGCGCGACCGTAATTTTTATGAGTTGTTCAATCCGAAAGTAGGGGAAGGTACTTTTTACCTTACCCGTATGGGTAATGAATATCGATTCTACATACAAAAAAGAAACGATCAGTATGAAGGTTATACCAATATTTGGGTAGAATGTCAGCATTTTATCCTGAATAGGGGGGCTATTACGGTTATCCAAATCGATGAATTGCGTCCGGTGGATGAATATTGGATGAGCGAGAATGACTTCCCCGAGCCTCCCATCAAGTTTGACTCGTTTAACTCTTGGGGAGGACCCGTAGGTATTGCCAGTAAGGCTGCGAAAGTGGACTATGTATCTCTAGAGTCTTTCCTAGAACAATTTTTAAATCCTAGACCTGCACCTTCAGACTTAGGCTGGAAACCAAGAAATCCTATATTTAAGCTCAGAGAAAGACCTGATTATGTGACTATTCCAAGTCTTTGTGAGGAGTATGAACGCAAGGGTTTATCGTATCAATAGAATCCAAAGAACCGGGCATGAATTGCCGTTTTTGTCAAAAATCCCTGCCAAAGTTTCTGCAATTCCGGTACGTCACCGTTTTAAATTCAAAGGAGGATTAAAGAAGTGTTAGCAAGAATTGAACAATTAACAGAGATAGATGGGATATTAGATTTAGTCGTAGAATTTCCTGATAATCAAGAAGCAATTATTCAATTATCTCCCAAATCTTCTCGCAAAGAAATGAAATTCATTGATATTATATACCTTAAAAAAAGAGGTGTCTTCAAAAATAAAACGAAGCTAAATGATAACGAAAAATGCCTATAATTTGCCATATTGACTGCTTCCTCCTCAGCAGTTACTGGCCTAATTCTAAAAATTTTTGTAAACAAAAAGATAACCCTACTAATTCAATCGTCTGCTGATAGGTTCTTGAATTTGCCCTTGTGCATCCAGCCACTCTAATTGCATTAAGACCGCTCGAGCCCGATGTCCCCGGTTCAGAAGCGCATGGTCAACGATTTATTTTAGGCCTGGTGTGTACGTCCTAACTGTTTTCGGTCAAGATTATAGATCCATTGCAAATCAATATGCTCTTAATATGTATATTTCTGGTGTTAAGCAGCATCTCTCTATTACTCAATCTTCCTAAAAATTTTATTAGAAGGTAATTTTAGTCCCAATAACTAGTTTTAAGCCGGTTAATGACAACTACATCTGTAAACTAGGAACTAATCTTGACCGAAAACAGTTAGGACGTACACACCAGGCCCTCTTGCAGCAATTTATAAACGGTTGAACGGCCAATCCCTGTTTTTCGTGCGATTTCCGTCGCGCCTACTCCAGATTGATAGAGGGATATAATCTTATCTCGATCGATTGAGCGTTTTCGTCCAAAACGGATTCCTTTGATTTTTGCCTCTACTCGGCCCTCATTGGTTCGTTCAAGAATACGGTGCCGCTCAGCTTGAGCCACAGCCGCTAAAATCGTGACGACCATTTTACCCATAGCACCTTCCGTACTGATTCCGTCATCAAGAAACCGAATCGATACCCCCATTGCATCAAATTCTTTAATCAATTGAATCATATCGGCTGTATCACGGCCTAGGCGGTCTAATTTTTTAACTAAAATAAGATCACCTTCCTCCACTTTGAGCAGAAGAGTCTTTAAACCTTCACGTTCACAATGGCTACCCGTTGCTTTATCGGTAAAGATTCGATTGATTTTGACACCGGCCTCTCTCAATGCATTAATTTGAATATCTAAAGATTGCTGGCTGGTTGAAACTCGAGCATACCCAAAGAGTCGCATAACAAAAAAACTGTCTCCTAAATCGATTAATAGAATAAATGTCTACTAATTATTTGAAAAGTGATTTAATAGACATAATATGGCATAGGAATTAGGATGTCTACTAATTTATAAGTTAATGGACAGTGAGCTCCGGAATATTAAGTCGTGTTAAGTTCCTACAAAAAATTCTCTAATGTTCGCTTAAAATGCAACGTTATAGATTCTTGAAAACTTGTCTAATAATCGCCTTTTAGTTGTTAGCCGGGGTGTTCTGCATATGTAATTGTACCTCCTTAGTCAACTTACCAAAGAATTATGGAGATGCAAACAAGTGCTTAGTATGAACACGCTACTCTTATTGTTTACTGTCTTCATGAAAGCCACTGCTTACAATAGCCTGTAAAAATAAAGTGTTTAGGCGGACTTGTCGAGATGCACGCTTGCTAACCAATAATCGGTATAGACCGTATCAAACCTTTTGAGCTTATGGAGTGTGCTGGCCAGTGCACCCATAATAAGGAATCGCCAAAACAAATTTTTTAATAACTACAATTCCTGTAGTTTTAGCCTTGTGTGCTTGTGCGTTTTTTTTTGCTTCATCCCATAAAAAGGCCTTAGAAAATTTCCTTTCAAATTTTGGCACAGCTAAGGGACTTGGTAACAATGACCGCAAGAGCGGGGCGCGAAGGCTGAAAGCCAAATGGCCGGCGAAAAGATTTATTAATTTACTTATTGTTTAATATTTGATATATTAATGAGCTTAACTCCAGCTAGCTGAGGATAAAATGCGCTTATCAGACGATGGAACAATCCTTCTCTCGGTGACCCCGAACGATATCCACGAGGGGCGGTTCATTATTCCCAATACGGTGACCTGTATAGGTGCTAGAGCATTTCGAGGGTGTACCCCTCTCACTGAGGTGAGTATTCCCGAGGGCGTTGTGGTAGGTGTGTCTGCATTTTCAAAGTGTACGAGCCTTACCACGGTGAACCTTGCTCAGGGCGTAACGATAGAGGTCTGGGGCTTTGATGAATGTACCAGCCTGACAAAAATTAATTTTTCTAAGGGCGTTAAATTAGGGGCAGGTGCGT
>JAFKHV010000088.1 GCA_017306715.1 Legionella sp.
CGGGCTACTTTTTCATCGAGTAGTTTAGGTAAAACATAAACATCACAGGAATATTGCGCATTATTTTGGAATAATTCGATTTGTGCTAAAACCTGATTAGTAAATGAATTGGACATGACAAAACTTGGATGACCGGTAGCACAGCCTAAGTTAACAAGCCGTCCCTCAGCCAACAAGATAATACGCTTGCCATCAGGAAAAATCACGTGATCAACTTGAGGCTTTATGTTTTCCCAAGGATATTGTCTTAAGCTTGCAACATCGATTTCTGAGTCAAAATGCCCAATATTGCACAAAATAGCTTGATGACGCATTCGTTGCATGTGCTCCAGGGTAACTACGTGATAATTACCCGTAGCCGTGACAATAATGTCTACTTGCTCGGCCACATCATCCAAACGCACCACCCGATATCCTTCCATTGCCGCTTGCAAAGCGCAAATCGGATCAACTTCAGCAATCATCACCGTAGCCCCCTGCCCTCGCAGAGCTTGAGCGCATCCTTTACCCACATCACCGTAGCCTAAAATTAAGGCTACTTTCCCGGCAATCATCACATCCGTTGCGCGCTTAAGGCCATCAAGTAACGATTCCCGACATCCGTAAAGGTTATCAAATTTAGATTTAGTCACGGCATCATTGACATTAATCGCAGGCATGCGTAAAGAACCCTGACGAGCCATTTCGATTAGACGTGCAACACCGGTAGTCGTTTCTTCAGAAACCCCTTTAATCTCGGGTAATAGATCAGGACGTTGTTGATGAACAAACTGAGTTAAATCGCCACCATCATCGAGCAATAGATTAGGTATCCATCCATTGGGACCTATCAAAGTTTGCTCCACACACCACCAATACTCTTCTTCCGTTTCTCCTTTCCAGGCAAATACCGGCACGCCTGCTGCAGCAATGGCTGCAGCAGCATGATCTTGTGTAGAAAAAATGTTACAGGAAGACCAACGCACTTCCGCACCCAGAGCGACCAGGGTTTCAATCAAAACCGCGGTCTGGATCGTCATATGCAGACAACCTGCAATTCGCGCCCCTTTTAAAGGTTGCTGTGCCCCAAACTCCTGTCTTAAACTCATTAAACCAGGCATTTCTGTTTCAGCAATAGCAATTTCTTTACGACCCCAATCCGCAAGCGACAGGTCAGCTACTTTGAAATCAGCCTTAATGTTTTCTTTAAAAGCTCGCTCCATGGCTTTGTATCCTTATTATTTAGTCCGGCAGTATTTTCATTATAGTGCTTTTTGTAAATCTGAAACCTTATCTAAACGTTCCCATGGAAATTGTTCGCGACCATAATGGCCATAAGTTGCTGTGGGTCGATAAATTGGGCGCAGCAAATCATGATGTTTGATAATCCCTTGCGGAGTCAAATCGAAATGTTGTTGGATTAATTCAATAATCGCCACATCCGACAATTTACCTGTTCCAAATGTTTCAACAAAAATGGAGGTGGGCTCCGCGATACCAATCGCATAAGACACTTGAATTTCACATTTATCCGCGATTCCTGCGGCGACAAGGTTTTTAGCAACATGACGCGCTGCATAAGCTGCTGAGCGATCTACCTTTGAAGGATCCTTTCCAGAAAAACAACCGCCTCCATGCCGCGCCATACCACCATAGGTATCTACAATAATTTTACGTCCTGTCAAGCCGCAATCACCTAAGGGTCCACCAATTACAAACCGTCCTGTAGGATTGATAAAATATCGGGTCTTTGCAGTCAGCCACTCAGCTGGAATCGTAGTCTTGATAATTTCCTCGCGCACAGCTTCCGTTAAATCTTTATGACTTATCGTATCAGCATGCTGGGTGGAAATAACTATTGTATCCGCTTCAACAGGCACACCACCTTCATAGCGTAGCGTAACCTGGCTTTTCGCATCTGGACGCAACCAGGGCAAGGCACCTGATTTGCGCAGCATAGTCTGCTTTTCCATGAGGCGATGCGCATAGGCAATGGGTGCCGGCATGTATACATCCGTTTCTTTAGTTGCATAGCCAAACATCAAGCCTTGATCGCCAGCACCCATTTTTTGGGTTTCATGGTTATCTACACCTTGTGCTATATCCGGTGACTGTTTACCAATTGCAGACAACACCGCGCAGGATTCCCAGTCAAAACCCATCTGCGAGCTATTGTAACCAATATCTTTTACAACTTTTCGGGTCACCGCTTCGACATCAACCCAGGCCTTAGTGGTAATCTCGCCTCCAACCAGAACCATTCCAGTTTTCACAAAAACTTCACAGGCAACGCGCGCTTTGGGATCTTGCGCTAAAATGGCATCCAGAATCGCATCTGAAATCTGATCTGCTATCTTATCTGGATGTCCTTCAGAAACCGATTCTGAAGTAAAGACGAAACTGTCATTCATTGTAAATCCTCTTATTTATGTTGGTGATGAGTGTACTGCATCATTTGAATAAACTCATCAAAAATCACTTCAATATCATGAGGGCCAGGAGACGCCTCCGGATGACCTTGGAAACCAAGCGCAGGTTTAAATCGGTGTTTAATTCCCTGCAAAGTATTATCAAATAAAGAACGATGGGTGATGGTGAAACACTCCGGTAAGGTTGCCTCATCAACCGTAAAACCATGATTTTGGCTGGTAATAAATACCCGCTTCAAATCATTCATCTCGACCACAGGATGATTGATGCCATGATGCCCATACTTCATTTTGCTCGTAGTACCACCAGAAGCGAGCGCCAAAATCTGAAATCCTAAGCAAATACCAAACAAGGGCGTTCCCACTTCTAAATATTTTCGGGTGGCGTTAATGGCATAATGACATGCCTTGGGATCACCTGGTCCATTCGAGAGAAAAATCCCATCAGGATCCATTGCGAGGACCTCCTCAGCAGAAGTATTTGCAGGAACAAGCGTCACCTGACATCCCTTATCGGTAAGTATACGCAATATATTATTTTTTATACCAAAATCATGTGCAACAACATGATAATGAGGTGGTTTGGAATCCAAAGCCCAAATGCCTCTGCCCTCATCCCAATGATCTTGCACTTTACGCGATACCGACAAAGCAAGATCAACACCATCTAGTCCCACAAAGTTTCGAGCTTGAGCAATGGCTTTTTCTGGGGTCGCAGTATGAGTTGTGATACAAGCTCCCAGTGCTCCCTCTGAACGTAATTTACGTGTTAATGCCCGCGTGTCGATACCCGCTATTGCGATAACATGATGACGTTTTAACCATTCACTTAATGATTCTTCAGCGCGATAATTACTATGTATGAGTGGATTGTTTTTTATGATTAAGCCTGCAGCCCAAACCTTGGAAGATTCCATATCTTCTGCAGTGCATCCCGTATTTCCCACATGAGCCGCGGTTAAAGTGATAATTTGCTGTGCGTATGAGGGATCGGTAAGCATTTCTTGGTATCCCGTCATTGCCGTGTTAAATACTAATTCGCCAACCTTTTCGCCTTCAGCACCGATTGAAATTCCCTCATAAATGGTACCATCTGCCAAAGCTAAAATTGCAGGTTGATTTATCATGGATAAAACTCTTCTGGGGTGCGCGTCCAAGCATGGTGCCCCCGGCAAAGCTGCTTATGACTTTTCCGCAGCCGTGCAGGGCGGTAAAGCTTCAATTTGCACTAAAAACAAGTGCGGTATTGTACCGCACCTCGATTAAAATTTCATGTCCTCAAAAAATTTTTTCACCCCATCAAACCAGGAGCTACTTCGTGGAGAATGATTGACTTTTGCTTTCTCAAGTGAATCTTGTAACTGATTGAGCAAATCTTTTTGCTCGCGTGATAAATTCACTGGTGTCTCAACAACGACTTTACATAAGAGATCACCCTGACTATGACTACGTACCGATTTCATCCCTTTCCCGCGTAAGCGAAACACTTTACCCGTTTGGGTCTCATGGGGAATTTTTAATGTTACCCGACCTTCCAGGGTAGGAACTTCAATTGATCCACCCAAAGCGGCCGTAATAAAGCTTATCGGCACTTCGCAATGGAGATCATTATCATGACGTTCAAAGATAGTATGCTTTTTAATATTAATTTGAACATACAAATCTCCTGAACCACCACCATAAACTCCTGCTTCACCCTCACCTGTCAGGCGAACGCGGTCTCCATTATCCACTCCAGCAGGAATTTTTACCGTTAATTTTTTACTTTCGCGAATGCGGCCTTGACCATGACAACTAGAACAGGGGTCAACAATTACTTTCCCTTCGCCATGACAGCTCGGACATGTTTGTTGAATAGAAAAAAATCCTTGTTGAATACGTACCTGCCCCATACCATTACAGGTTTCACAGTTTTTAGGATGAGTCCCTGGTTTTGCACCGGACCCATTACAGGTCGTACATGTGCCCTGTCGGGGAACAGTAATTTCTACTTCTTTACCTACAGCCGCTTCTTCCAGCGTTAAGGTCACATTGAATTGCAAATCAGCACCGCGTTGGCCTCGAGATTGCCTTCCACCGCGACCGCCGGAGAAAATATTTTCAAAAATATCTTCAAAAACATCACCAAAACCGCCAAATCCACCACCACCAAAACCACCAGCGCCTCCGCGCATGGAGGGATCAACACCTGCATGTCCGAATTGATCGTAGGCAGCACGTTTTTGCGGATCAGATAAAACACTATAAGCGTACTGAATTTCTTTAAATTTTTCTTCTGCGCTGGAATCACCGGAATTACGATCTGGATGATATTTCATGGCCAATTTACGATATGCTTTCTTAATCTCAGCATCACTGGCTGTACGACTAACCTCTAAAAGTTCATAATAATCCCGCGGTTCCATAACGACTCACACTCTAAAATTAACAAAAATCAGCACCTGAAAACAAAATTTGGCCGTAAACCTCACAATCTTGCTTTTCTTCGGCATTATCGCCTCAAATTAGCGCCACTGCTAAGCCTACGGCCCAGGATACATTGGCCAGCTGTGCAAGAAACCTTGCACAGTATCAATTATTTCTTATCGTCTTTAACCTCTTCGAATTCCGCATCCACAACACCATCGTCTGCTTTAGCTGAATCCGCCGTGTGTTGTTGGGCATCTTCGTGCGGCTGTTGTCCATCAGCAGATTTCTTTGCATAAACACGTTCAGCCATTTTAGCAGAAGCATCAGTCAATACTTTGAGTTTGTCTTCGATTTTTGCTTTATCAGTACCTTGAATTGCTTCTTTCAATTCAGTAATTGCAGTCTCGATACCTTTTTTCTCATCTTCAGACAATTCGCTTTCTAAATCTTTCATGGATTTTTCACAACTGTGAATCATGCCATCTGCCTGGTTGCGTAGGTCAGCCATTTCTTTGAATTTTTTGTCTTCTTCAGCGTGCGCCTGGGCATCTTTTACCATGGCATCAACTTCAGCATCGCTTAAGCCGCTGGAAGCCTTAATCACAATCGATTGCGCCTTACCTGTTGCCTTATCTTTAGCAGAAACATTTAAAATACCATTGGCATCAATATCGAAAGTAACCTCGATTTGCGGTACCCCACGTGGTGCTGGAGGAATATCACCTAGGTCAAAGCGCCCCAGTGATTTATTTGCTGAAGCTTGCTCACGCTCCCCTTGCAAAACATGCACCGTAACTGCGGTCTGATTATCGTCCGCTGTAGAGAACACTTGCGTGGCTTTGGTAGGAATCGTCGTATTCTTCTCGATCAACTTGGTCATGATTCCTCCCATAGTCTCGATACCTAAAGACAAAGGAGTTACGTCTAACAAGAGAATATCTTTAACATCACCAGCCAAGACTGCCGCCTGAATTGCTGCACCCACTGCTACTGCTTCATCAGGGTTCACGTCTTTGCGGGGCTCTTTGCCAAAAAACTCTTCTACTGTTTTTTGTACCAGAGGCATACGCGTTTGACCGCCCACCAAAATCACTTCATTGATTTGTGAAACCGCTAAACCGGCATCTTTTAACGCAGTTTTGCAAGGTTCAATCGTACGCTGTACTAATTTCTCAACTAAGGACTCAAGTTTTGCGCGAGTTAATTTAATATTTAAGTGCTTAGGTCCAGTCGCATCTGCTGTTATGTAAGGGAGATTGACGTCTGTTTGCTGTGCAGAAGACAATTCAATTTTGGCCTTTTCAGCGGCTTCTTTTAGACGCTGAAGCGCTAAAGGATCATTATGCAAATCAATTCCTGAATCTTTCTTAAATTCAGCAGCTAAATATTCAATTAAAGCTAAGTCGAAGTCCTCACCACCGAGGAAGGTATCGCCATTGGTTGCCAATACTTCAAATTGATGTTCACCATCGACCTCAGCAATCTCAATGATGGAAATATCAAATGTACCACCACCAAGGTCGTAAACCGCGATAACAGAATCACCGCGCTTTTTATCCATTCCGTAAGCTAAAGCAGCTGCGGTGGGCTCGTTAATAATACGCTTAACTTCCAAACCTGCAATTCGTCCCGCATCTTTCGTTGCTTGGCGCTGTGAGTCGTTAAAATATGCAGGTACGGTAATGACCGCTTCTTTAACTTCTTCACCTAAATAATCCTCTGCCGTTTTTTTCATTTTACGCAAAACTTCAGCAGAAATTTGTGGGGGGGCTTTTTCCTGGTTTTGCACACTGATCCAGGCATCACCGTTATTCGCTTTGACAATCTTGTAGGGAACCATGGCAATGTCTTTCTGAACCACGGGATCTTCAAAACGGCGTCCTATCAAGCGTTTAACCGCAAATAAAGTTTTTTCAGGGTTCGTTACCGATTGACGCTTTGCTGCTTGACCCACAAGAATTTCACCATCATCGGTGTAAGCAACAATAGAGGGGGTCGTACGATGACCTTCGCTGTTTTCGATGACTTTAGGCTTATCCCCTTCCATAACTGCCACGCAGGAGTTGGTGGTACCTAAATCGATTCCTATAATTTTAGCCATTCTCTTTACGCTCCAAATTGGTAATTTGTTTCAGATGAATTGGATATGGGGTTGGTTTATTTAATTTCAACCCATTATTTATTATTTTTTTGCCACAATGACTCGTGCAGGTCGAATGACTCGATCACTAAGCTTATACCCTTTTTGGAATACGTTGACGACTGAGTTAGGAGCAGCATCGGGAACTTCCATCATGGACATCGCTTCATGCTCTTGAGGATTAAAGGGTTCCCCCACAGGATCAATCTGTGTCACGTCAAATTTTTGCAACGCATCATGAAACAATTTCATCGTTAATTCCAAGCCCTCATGCATGGCCGCATTCTCTTCTTTATTAGCTAGTTGTAAGGCTTGCTCCAAGCTATCAATTACGGGTAACAAACCGTTAATAAGCTTCTCAACGCCATAACGGTGCGCATTCGCTACTTCACGCTCAGCGCGGCGTCTTACGTTGTCCAACTCGGCCAAGGCGCGCACTGATTTTTCCCAGTTTTCATGGGCTTTTTGTTCCGCTAAAGTTAATTGCTCACTCAATTCTTTATAGTCAGGATGGACCAGGGCATCTTCTTCCGTTATTTCTTTATCCATCTCATCAAGCTGCTCCGGCTCGTGTTCCATTTCTGACGCCAATGTTTCATTTTCTTCTCGAAATTTGTGCCAATCTTTTTTATCTTTTTCGCTCATCCGAATCACTCCTGAGTAATTTGAACTCTGCACATGGGGGCAAAAATATAAATTTCAACCCCTTTTTTATGCGGCTGTCTTGCAGTCTCTGTGCATTTCTTTCATACTTGAGCCCTGTAAAAAATCCGCGGATCATCTATGCGCAACTGGTCACCGACATCTTGGCAAGAGTATACCTATTCGCAAGCGGCTACTTATACAGATAACGCGCAATTAGATGCGGTTGTTGCCCAACTTCAACAACTCCCACCGCTCGTTACACCCGGCGAAATTAGGCAATTACGTCAGGAAATTGCGCGTGCTGGCCGTGGAGAGGCGTTTATATTACAAGGCGGTGACTGTGCAGAGTCGTTTAAAGATTGCCGCTCGGAAGTCATTAGCAACAAATTGAAAATTTTGCTGCAGATGAGCTTAATTCTCCTACATGGTATGCGTAAACCCATCATTCGTGTTGGACGCATAGCGGGCCAGTACGCTAAACCGCGTTCATCAGACTTCGAAACAATAGACGGCATAACCCTTCCAAGTTATCGTGGTGATTTAGTAAATTCACCTACGTTTACCCAAGCGGCACGCGAGCCTAACCCTAAACTACTACTCAAAGGATATAATTACGCCGCCATCACACTTAACTATATCCGTTCTCTTTTGGATAGCGGATTTGCCGATTTAACACATCCCCAACAATGGGATTTGAGTTTTGTCGAACATTCGCAACAAAAAGACGAATATCAAAGCTTGGTACGCTCTATTGGTGATGCACTTGATTTTCTGGAAACGATTGATGGGATTCAATCCAGCAATCTCTCCAAAGTGGATTTTTATACGTCTCACGAAGCATTGCATTTGCATTATGAATATGCATTAACTCGTCAAGATGAACAGGGGGCTTGGTATAATCTATCCACTCATCTACCCTGGATTGGCATGCGTACCGCCCAGCTAGAGAGTGCACATCTGGAATTATTGCGTGGTGTTGAAAACCCCATCGGGATAAAGATTGGTCCTCAAGCGACCCCTGAATGGTTAGAAGAAGTGCTTCATCGCGCTAATCCCCATGCAGAGGAAGGTCGCTTACTCCTCTTTACACGATTAGGGGCAGAACATATTGAACAATTACTACCACCCTTTATTGAAGTGGTTCAGAAAAATAAAATTCCGGTGACCTGGTCTTGTGACCCTATGCATGGCAATACCGAAACCACTGCTGATGGAATCAAAACCCGGCATTTTGATAAAATTTTATTGGAGTTGAAAAAGGCCTTTGAAATTCATCACCAAATGAACAGTTATTTGGGTGGCGTACATTTTGAACTCACCGGCGATAACGTGACCGAATGTATTGGCGGTGCCCGTGGTCTGGCGGC
>JAFKHV010000005.1 GCA_017306715.1 Legionella sp.
GCAACGAACGTAAACGGTTATACCGGAGCAACAAACGTGGTGAATGTATATACTAATGACACCTTAAACGGAACAGCGGTAACTCCATCTCAGGTAACGTTAACCACTACGGTTTCAAACCCGAATTTGATCTTAAATCCAAACGGAAGCGTGGATGTTATTCCGGGTACGCCTGGAGGTACACATACCTTAACCTATCAGATATGTGAAATTGCAAATCCGACCAATTGTGATACGGCAGTAGTTACTGTTTTTGTAATGACTCCGCAAATCACATTAACCAAAGAAGCCTTAAGCGGTACTTATAATGCTGTAGGAAACATTATTAACTATACACTTACCGTAACAAATACCGGAAATGTAACTATTACAAACCTTTTGGTTACAGATAATAATGCCGATGCAGGAAGTATTTCTCCGGCAACAATAGCAATTTTGGGTGCCGGACAACATACAACAGTTTCAGCAACACATACGATTACACAAGCAGATTTGAATAATGGTTTTGTACACAATCTGGCAACAGTAACCGGTCAGGATCCCGTTGGAGGAACAGTTACAGACGAATCGGAAGATCCGACAAATCCGGCTCAACCGGGTGACAACGGATATGACCCTTCATGTCCAAAATGTACAGTAACACCATTAACACAAAATCCTGCTATTGCTTTAGTAAAAACAGCAGTATTTAACGATACGAATGCTGATACATTTGCCCAGGTTGGTGAAACGATCACGTACACTTTTACGGTAACGAACACCGGAAACGTAACGATAAACGGATTGGTCATCAACGATACACAAATCGGATTGACGAATGCAGCGGTAACACCGGCTACATTAGCACCGGGCGCTACCGGAACGGCAACGGCTACCTATGTCTTGACACAAACGGACATTAACGCCGGACAAATCAGCAATACAGCCATTGCAACAGGAACCACGCCACAAGGCGGTACGGTTCATGATACATCCGGAACCAGTACAACAAACGATACGCCAACGGTAACACCATTACCGCAAAATCCTGCTATTGCTTTAGTAAAAACAGCAGTATTTAATGATACGAATGCAGATACATTTGCCCAGGTTGGTGAAACCATCACCTACACGTTCACGGTAACCAATACCGGAAACGTAACGGTAAACGGATTGGTCATCAACGATACGCAGATCGGACTGACGAATGCAGCGGTAACACCGGCTACATTAGTACCGGGAGCAACAGGTACCGCAACGGCTACCTATGTCTTGACACAAACGGACATTAACGCC
>JAFKHV010000006.1 GCA_017306715.1 Legionella sp.
AAGCGAGCACGAAGGAGTTAATTTATAAAATTAAAGCAACTAATGTCGGTAAATATACAGTGCCCGCTATTTCTGCGACATCCATGTATATACCCAGCATTCGTGCTCAGGGCGTGCATGAAGAGATTGAGATTCATTCATAAATATCAGCACCAACCCTGAAATCTTCAGGGTTGGTGCTATGGTACATTTCAGGCTCATAACAACTGCTCTCTAGACATAAACATTCATTCATTTATTGCCTTCAAACGAAATCTTCTGCGAAAGAAGGTATCCTGCATAAAAGAAATTCTGAATAAAGGACGAAAATTTTAAATTCTTTTGAAATTTAAGGTGGATTTTTTATGCGTAAGTACTTAAGGGAAATTCAAGTTTCCTGGGGGAGTCAATGTTGTCAAATTATTTTTCATTTAATTGACTTGATTTAAATCCAAATGATTATATAATACTCAATATATTTTATTAATTTTTAAAAAATTAAGGCCTATCATGCAAGCCCGCGCTGAAAAATCCCTACACCTTCTTGAATTCGAAAAACCCGAAATAATAACTCAACTAAACGCCAACAACCCTGATCGAACCAATTTAGATCTTCGTGATTTAGGTCAATACTGGTACACAACAAATACCCTAATAAAATTCCAAGTCCTTGCACAGGTCTTAATAAAAAATACAGTCCTCACCCGATTCAGCTTGGGGGGGGTTAAAATACACCCTAAAGCTGTTGAATACTTGGCAAATGTTTTATTAAAAAATAACACGCTCATTGAGTTAGACTGTTCCGACTGTGAATTTGACACAAAGGAGCTGCAACATCTGGCTCACTCTCTGCGAACGAATACTAGCCTAAATAAACTTAACTTATCAAACAATGATATTGAAAGTGCGGGCATATCGGTTCTTGCGGATATCCTAAAAAACAACACCGGCCTTACCGAGATTTTGATATATGAAAACAATAAAATCAACGACACAGACATGAAGGTCCTGATGGAGGCATTAAAAGACAATTACACCCTGTTAAATTTAGGAAGAGACGAAAAAACCAATCATTCACAGTACCATAAAGTAATTGGTCGCTTTTTGCACCGCAATAAGCTAATTGCCGATTGCTTAAAACCATTAACAGACAGTCTAATCTCAGGTGATTTGCTAACCGATGCCAAGGTCATCGAAGATTGTCTGCAAGCGCTTTCAAAAATATTGCCTCGGCTTCATAAATTACCTGAAAATAGCTATCCGCAAGAAGCTTATCGCGTACTTACCTATTTAAAACAGCAATCGGCGCCATCAGATAAAGATGGGCTTAAGGTATTACCCTATCTTTCACATCCGTTTAAACATCGTCCCTTTCAAATGCTTGTTGACCAAAAGTTAGTTATGCTATTAGTTACCGGAACGTTAAGCGATGACTTACAAGAATACAATGTAGCCCGTGAGGAGCGGTTATTAACCCTGGGTCTCCTACACGATAGTCTGCATAAATTGGAGATGAAAACTTTTGCGACCATGGCCTTGTTCAATCTTCTGCACCCAGACCAGGTGTATACCATGCAAGCGCACGAAGTTTTTGATACGCGTACGGTTTTATTGTCTGAACATGAATTACGACAATTAGTTCAAAGCGCATTAGCTACTCCATCAAAGAAAGGCGAAACTGTATTACTCGAACAGTTGTTGAATGCCCCACGAGATCTGGTAGGACTTCTAACCGCAGCTTGTAGTTCACCGGCATTCTTGAACACACTTAAAATTAAATACCCCCAAGCGCAAGCGGTGACCACCATTGCCCATTGCTTGTGGGCCAACCATAATCAAAGTCCCTTAACCCTCGCAATCCCTAACGAACCTCAGTGGCAACCTGATGCCGGTGTAGCCTTAGAATTAGAGTTAACAATTGAGCACTTTATAACCGAGCTGAAAGCTTCTTTAGCTTCGGCTTTGCGAGCGATTCCAGTGCCTGCACCTGATGACGAAAGTGATTTTGATTTAGATGAGCCAGTTTCACCAGTAACTTACACAGAATCGGAGCAAAAGTATTGCGATGATACAGTAGACGCACCAAACCATAACACCCTGATTAGAGAAGAAGTTGATCATGACAAGCTGGAGCCGCATGTATTGGGAAATAATTATGCACCACAACCCGAAACGCAGGCCCAGGAAAACGAGCTCCCCACTAATGAAGATCAAGCTTTAATTAAATTTCGTGAAGCGTATGCCAGAAAATTATCCGCTGATAAGCGAACGTTTTTTGGGTTCTTTCGTCGCTCAAATCTCAATATTGATAACCCTAATTTAGGGTTAAACGATATCTTCAGACATGCTTTACATGGTGGAAACCGTAGCCGCAGTGTCTTAATCCAATTGGGTTGGTTGGATAAGCAAGGAAATATTCAACCATCTATTCGGGCGCTGCTTCCTTCTAAAGATTCAGTTCAACAGGATTTGAGCTCAAAACAGCGTTAACTAAATCAAATACTTTGTCCTGAAACGCTTATTTTATACAATGGATTTAATGAAAGCCGAAGCAAAGGCTTTCATTAGCGTTGTTGAAGATCTATCCAGCTCAAATACTTTTGAACGCAGGAAAGCGGTATGTTCCTACTGAATAGATTTTATTTGATCATCAAGATAAAATTAAGACTCATCCGTCATGAGAGGGTTGACCCATGCGTTATTCAGATTTTATAGACCCTGACTTTTCGTTGATTTCTTTTTTTAAATTAAATCACAGCTATCGTGTCCGGACGAGCTCCAATTTTATCTATTTTAAACCTCAAGAGTCTCAATATATTAAAAACATTAATCGCAATTGGAAAGCACGTTTGAGCGTCCATGCAGAGGATTTACATCAGGCTTGGGATATTATTTTACCGCTACTGATTCAAAATAAAATTCCTTTTAAGGTAGGTCGCGAAGATTACTTTCATACTCAATCTGAGATTCGCAAACAACAATTGGCTGAAACGCAAAGTGAGTATGAAAAATTCCGCAAACTTGGGACCTACAGTACAGAATTTCTGTCAGATGAACTAACTTGTATCTCAACGGTAATACTGGCTTTATCCCTCAGCAATTCATGGCTTGTATGTAAATTTCAACAACTCCTAGCGCGCATCACTTTATTCTTTATCCAGCGGACTTTCAATCCGTACCAGCTAATAAACTATATTGATAAACTCTACAAAAATGCCATTGAGCTCTGGGAACAAAAGCTTGAGGGAAGCATGCGTTTCAAAACAGGCATGCAGTTTACCTTATACATTACCCCAGGCAGAGAACAAGAATGCCAAGCATTATTGGCAAGGATTGAACAGGCATTGATTGATGCTCAGATAAGAGCAGGTGATATTCATCCTACCGATCGTAAAATAGGTATTTACAGTTCAATCCGTCATCCTGGTCGCTGGTGGTACCATCCCGCGATTGGGTTAGAAACATATAACCCGGATAACGTCCAGGATCCCTTTGTCTTTTTGCAAACACTTCTGCATGATACGCCGCAGCAAGAACTAAAATTTGCGGATGAATACACACCCGAAGTTCTGCTTCGATTATTAAGAAATACCGACTTACTTTCTCCGGCCCAATTTAATACATTAGCAATCCATAAGAAAGTTCTCATCGATTACATTCAAACGCTATCTTCTGAAGAAAGAGCATCCGTGATAAAAGAGAGCCTGGATAAAGGGACCACCCTGGGCAAATTCTTTCGGGTTCAACGTGGATTATTTATGCCCAAAAACTCCCGAGGTACATTGAAAATGTTGCATGACATGGAGGCCAGGACAAACACCGTCTCTTCTGCAATTACTTAATAGATAGTTTGGGTCGACACCTTCTTAAAAAATCAGCTAACGTCCCTAAAACTTTTATATAGTGTCATCTCTAAAATAATGCAGTGACGATATCTAAATACAATCAATAATTCCCAAGCGAACTATCTCCTGGATTATTTTTTATACTTAAGTTCATCCTGTGCATCTGTCTTTATAGTCGTTAACAAGCCTTCTTCCAGAAAAACCTGAATCGATGAACTAATATCAAACACGCCAGACCCTGCAAGCCGTTTAGCCATGTACGACAAAAAATCTGCATTTTGATATACTCGATTTAAAAAATCAAAAAGAGCAGAGCTTAATGTCGAATAATTAATAATTGGTTTTTTAATATGAGACCGCATATGCGTCAAGCAGTTGTGAATATGCTCTAAATCATATGCGGGAAAAGAACTCCAATTTATGGTTAAAGCACGCGGGTATAAAAACCCTTGAATCAATTGCGCGGGCGCTAATTGATTTCTAGTTGTTAGCCAAAATAAATGATGTGAATGAATGTTCTGAATTCCAGCTTGACTGGTTAATTTTTCATTTTCTATGAGTTTAATAACCTCACCAAAGAAATAACGAAAATTAACTAAAGGTTGCCACATAGGACAGCTTATTTCCAAGTATGAAATTATTTCTGATACAGATTGACTTAAGCTCAGTAAAAGAAACTTCTGTTGCTTACGTCGAACACTCGTGCTTTTTCGCAATTCATGTTTCGTGGGGATTATCACATCGCCTACCCTGGGGGCATTACCGATTCTTTTCGGCCCCCTTGCCTGCAAGGCCAATATATTTTGCATCGGGAGGGCACGGATGTAATCCCCGTAATTTTGCCGCCCTTTGATTAGAGGTAAGAGAAAAAAAGCACTTAAATAAATTAAAAGTACAGTGGCTGGAGCGAGAAGAAATGCCAAAATAAAAAAAAGTAATTTGCGGGATGAGGATGTATTTGTTTGCCGAGCCTCTCGGAAACACATTTTAAACATACGAACTGAGTTCTTAGGCGATGCAATGTTATTGAACGAATCAGCGAAGCGATCCGCAATTAGTTTAAAGGATTTCCCCTCCTTATGTAATTGCTTTGCGGCATGTACCATGGGCGCAACAGCACCGCATAGACCGTAGAGAATTATTTGTTGACCTCGTTCCTGAAAAAAATGGGCAACAGCAAGGATGTCTTGACTCAGGTTCTCAACAGTTGTTGGCATGGTCTGAGTTCGCAAGGATTTATCGCGAGTCTTTAAAAAAAAGACATCCGCATTGAATAAATTATTATAAGCCGAGGCGTTTAAAAAAATATACGGGTGTTCCGGTACCATCTGGTTAAATAAGTAGAGAACAACAGAACCTTTTTTGTTTTTTTCTTTTTTAAATAAGTAACCATCTAATAACTCCCCCAACTCATTGGGAATAAATAAATGCTTTATTTGCATGTGATTATAATAATGAGGAAATAGTGCATGCACTTCTCGTGGACCAAAAACAATCTTCATAGCAAAGGACGCAAGTGTATTATGCAATGGTAAAAATTTTATCGGTAAATGAATTGAATACATTTTTAACAATGCCAATTCCTGTAAACATTGATTACAGGCAGCGCTAATTTCTGCAGACATTGACAAAGTTTTTTGTAGCTTAAAAAGCTCTCCCTGCCACAATGATTGTACCGTCTCAGGACTCTCTGAATAGAGCGGATAAAATTCATTAACATGGAACAACAATTTTTTCACAGAATTTTTAATGATAAGCGCAGTTTCAGGGTGGTTATTAGTCATCAGTCGCATTTGATTTTCGAGGAAGAGAATACAATGATACAAAACAATTAAAAGCGGATATTTGATAACATCAATTTCGTTCAATCTTAAAAATGAACCGAGAAGCCATGCCAAACTAAACCGGTACTGGTCCTCTTTAGTTCCTTGCTTTTGGTTCAGATTATTTAACAACCAGTTTCGTGCTTTAGGAGCATGTAAAGCACGAATTATATCTTCTTTTTTCGCCAACAAAATGAGTATTTCCGCAATAAAAAACGCAGGATAATTTTTTAAAAGATTGAAGTCAATGCGACTTGAATACGAAGCTTCCCATACGGAGTCTGTAGGTACATTATTCTTCTTCAATCGCTTTAGGGTGTATAACAAGCTGCAATACACGAGATTTACGCGCTTTAGTGATTTTTGCACTAAAATCTGGAAAATCAAGAAGCTCACCCTCTTTGGGAACGCGATTAAGACGATGCAAAAGAAGCCCATTGACCGTATTCAGTTCCTCCTCCTCCTCGTTCAAATGCAAATCATAATTTAATGCTTGCTCTAATGCATACAAAGTACAATTACCATGGGCCGTTATGGATCCATCCTTATTTACCGACCAATCAACCTCGGTGCGATGAAATTCATCCTTAATCCGCCCAATAAGTACTTGCAACAAATTATCGAGTGTAATAAATCCAAGTACCGTGTTACGCCCACTGTAGACTAAAGCGAAATGAGGTAATCCCTGGCGGAACTGTTGCAAAAGATCAAGTGCGGGCAAATTTTTAGGAACCTTTAATGCTGGTCTGATGATTGAACGTATCTCTTGCTCTCGTTCCTTATAAACCAAAGGAAATAAATCCTTCACATGAATAATTCCGATAATGTCATTGACCTCAGGATCATAAACCGGATAGCGGCTGTATCGGTGCGTAAAAATATGTTCGATTATTTCACGAGGCGGCTTTGAAATATCAATCTCAATCATTTCCTCGTTATGACGCATGACCTCAGTTACCTCAAGTTCAGCTAAATCGAGCGTATGTGCAATAATTTCCATTTCCTCTTTAGTCAATTCACCATGTAAATGACTGGCACCCAAAAGCAATTTTAACTCCTCTGCCGTGTACGAATGCTCTTTTGTTGCACTTTCATGCAAACCGCATAAATACAGTAAATAGTTAGAGCAGTTGTTCAGAAGCCAGATGGCCGGATACATAATCCAGTAAAAACCATAGAGTGGAATGGAAGTCCAAATTGAAATTTTTTCCGCTTGACGGATGGCTAAAGATTTAGGCATCAACTCGCCAACAACAATATGCAGGATTGAAATAACAGTAAATGCAGTAACAAAAGAAATTACGGTGATCAATTGTTCTGATTGGATATGAAATAGAGAAAGTAATTGCGTAATGATTCCAGCAAAAGCAGGCTCTCCAATCCACCCAAGTCCTAACGAAGCAATAGTAATCCCTAACTGACACACCGAAAGATAGGCATCTAAATTATTTTGCATATGCGAGAGTACTTTACCTTTCAGACCATACTGCGCTTTAATGGTTTCAACACGTGTTGGACGCAAGCGTACCATAGCAAATTCAGCAGCCACGAAAAATGCATTTAATAAAACAAGTGCCAATGCCGCGATAATAAAAAAAAGATGATTCAAAATGATTCCCGTTTAACTTTTATTCTTTATAGATGCATTCCAACCACAGTAACAGCAATTTCTCTACATCCCCTTTTTTCAGATGATGTTTGTTTTTTCGGTGCCATTGCTTCAATGACCCATTTTGCAAACACTGCAGCAGTTCAGGGTGTACATAACTACTCTTACAAATTGCCGGAGTATGCCCTAATAAGGTGGCGACCTCGACCAAAATCGAACGTAATTGCTTTAAAGTAACCTTTTTCGAGCCTACGAGTAAGAGCATACGTTTAAAATACTCGCGGGTGGCAATCCAGGTACGAAAATCTTTGGCGGTAAAATGATTGTCATCAATGGTATCCAAAAACTCATTAATGTCATTCGAAGTAATGACCGTAAGCTCTTGATTTTCGTTATAATACTTAAAAATCTCTCGCCCCGGTAATTTTTCGCACTCTTGCAATATCTTTAGAATATAAGGGTCCTCGATCGGTAGGTTCCAAGGATGTTTATTTTTACCTAAAAATTTAAGATAAAACTGCTTTTTATCGCGATAAATGTGCGTTTTACGTAAGGTCGTAATGCCGTAGGTCTTATTCGTCTTGGCATAATTGATATTACCCACCCGTACGGAATATTTATCAATAAAAAATAGAACCACACAGATAATTTGTACTTTGGTCAGTTGTGGGGGCTGTTGCACCTCATCTTGAATAATTTTGCGAATTTTTGCTAAGGCTCTGCCGAAATGCAATAAGGATTTAAATTTTTGATCCTGCCTTTCTTTAACCCAATGCGGATGGTAGACGTATTGTTTGCGATTTTTTATATCGCGGCCAATGGCTTGAATATGGCCATTGGGATTGGGGCAAATCCATACTTTGTTATATGCCGGGGGGATACCTAAACCACGAATACGCTGGAGAATCTTCTCGTCCGTTATTTTTTTGTTTTTTTCATCGAAATAGACAAATCCCCTGCCAACTTTTTGGCGTCGATAACCCCTACCGGTGTTTTTAATGTATTCGACACGAGGACTCTCTTCTTGATCCTGATCCAGGGCTTCTTTGAGCGCTAAGGCTGCTTTTGTTTTTTTTCCCATATCCCTTCTCGCTTCCTGATTGATCATTATGAATCACTCTGTATGGTTTGACACAAAAATGAACATTGTCTATCCTCTACATTAGCTTAGTGTAGCTCAAGGAGGAGAAAGAATGAATCATTCACCGCATGGAAAACGAGTAGCAATTCTCGTGGCAAACGGCTTTGAACAAGTCGAAATGACCAAACCTCGTCAAGCTCTGGAGCAAGCAGGCTTCGCAACAACGCTGGTATCACCCGAAACCGATAAGGTCAAAGGTTGGAACTCTACCCAATGGGGTGAGGAATTCCCGGTCGATCTTGTTTTAAAAGACGCAGATGCCAATCAATTCGATACTCTCCTTCTTCCTGGAGGTGTAATCAATCCTGACGCACTGCGGATTAATGATCAGGCACTAAAGTTTATTAAAGATTTTCATGAACAAAAGAAACCCATCGCAGCAATTTGCCATGCTCCATGGCTCTTCATTAATACCGGCATTGCACAAGGCTTGCGCTTGACCTCTTGGGCATCCGTCAAAACAGATTTGGTTAATGCAGGAGCGCAGTGGCTGGATCAGGAAACCGTCATCGATGGGCATATTTTAACGAGCCGTAAACCCGATGATATCCCGGCTTTTAATAAAGCGATGGTCCAATTATTTTCTAATTAAGTTTACATAATGCTTTAATTGTAATAATATGTGACAAAGTGTATTTTTAATGGGTTATTTATGAATTATAATGAAAGCACGGGGACTTTGACTAAAGTAGAAGAATCAGATGTTCAGGATGGTACAGTTGAATTACCTCTTGGTGTAAAAATTATAGCAGCAAAAGCATTTGAGAAAGTGAACAACGTCACGCTTGTCGTACTTCCGAATTCAATTACTGAAGTTCATGAAGATGCTTTTTGGTCTTGTAAAAACTTACAAGAAATTCGTTTTGAAAAAAAAGATACAGGAATAATGATACAAGAGTATGCTTTTTATAACTTACCTAAACTCGAGAAGGTAACACTCCCTCATTTAGAGAGTATTGGTGAAAGACCTTTATTCTTAGCCTGTCCTAATCTTCGAGAGGTCATATTAGCTACCCCAAGTTTATATTTCTCTCAAGATATATTCTCACCTAGTGATGAGATTAAAAAAATCGTTTTACCTGAAAGTATACGACAGGTATTTTATTATAGCTTGGAAAGTTTAAAGCAGATGAGTATTGCCATCGATACCCAAAGTGAAGAAGAATTCCAACGTATAAAAAATTTATTCCCAGAAGAAGTTCATAATAATATCTACATTTACAATAAGCCAAGCCCGACCTGTGCTAACTTTTTCTTTAATGCACTTCTAGGATTGGCAGCAGTCAGTGGTGCCGCGCTTTGTGTTACGGCACTGATGGTCTTTTCCATGCCTCTTTCTCTGGTAGTCGCTGCTGCTGGCGTTGCCTGCACCGTTGCGGCAAGCATTGGTCTTTTTGCGATTAATAAAAATCGAGGCACCGCTGAAAGCCCGGAGCCAGTTGATCTTCAATACCAACCTGCTTAATATTATTGCCTCATCTCGTTTATTGATTGAATCAATTGCAATATAATGAGGCAACTTACTCCTATTTTGAGATTTCCCATGAGCTACGATGAACATACAAAAACCTTAGTTAGAGCCCAAGAGTCGGATATTGATGATGGAGTTTATATTTTTCCGGAAGGCGTTGAAATCATTGGCTCAAATGCCTTTAGAGGTATGCCTGGAGTCGTAAAAATTGTAATCCCCAAGACTGTAAAGCTCATTGGTGAAAGCGCGATCAATCATTGCCCTGACCTAGAGGAAATTACCTTCGCTCCAGAAAGTGAGCTGATAAGTTATGAAAAATTTCCTTTTTCATGCTTACCAAAATTAAAGTATTTGAGTTTGCCTCTAGCTTTGCCACAACCCTTCATGGAATGCCCAAACTTGAAACAGATTACATTTTCTGGGAAGATAACCACCATTGCAGACAATATTTTTCCAACAAGCCATAAAGTAGATACCCTCTTCCTACCTGAGACCATTACTCAAATCGCTCCATTCGCACTCAGCGATACCGAAGGTTTAAAACACATATACATTGATACGCAAGATGAGCAAAGATTAGCGGCAATCCGTAATTTACTCTTTATTGCTGCACAAATTCCTGAGTCTTTAGTACAAAAGGCTTTTACAGCAGATCCCTCATTCTACCTGAATACTTTTTTTGCAATCGCTGCTGTTGGGGGGTTCGCTTTATGTATTGCCGCAATTGTTGTATTTTCTTCACCCTTTACAATTTTTGCGGCTACCGCTGGTGTTGTATGTCTTACTTTAGCAGGAGTCGGATTCTTCGATCGCGACTGTGTCGATGCTTCTGAGCAACGCATGGAAAATTCAGCGATAAAGCAAAGCGTATCCTAAACCGTGATTTAGGGCTCATTTATATCGCATTGTATTTTATCAATTTTCCAGCCTCTTTAAGGCATTTATTTTGAATATGTTTGGCGCTGATTGTTTGACTTAGTCATTGGGTCAGTTAATAATGGATAATGAATGGGCATGAAAACTAACTGGGAATAATCACGATGTATTATGATGAAGAAAAAAAATCTTTATTCGATGTTGATCCAGTAGATATTAAAAATGCAACATTCACCTTCCCTAAGGGAGTAGAATCCATTCAGGCTCGGGTTTTTTACAGTTTCAAAACACTAAAAAAAATTAAGATCCCTGATACCGTAAAGACTATTGGATTAAAAGCTTTTTGGGATTGTAGAAAGCTTGAGAAAGTAGAGTTTTTACATGAGGATCACCCCATCGCTTTTTGTGAGGGTGTATTTATGGATTGCACTAAATTATCATCCATTAATCTACCGCGACAGCTTGAGTCAATTCCATCCCTATTGTTTTTTAATTGCACTAAATTATTTCACCTGGTAATTCCCACAAATGTAAAAGCAATTGGTGAACTCGCTTTTTGTCGCTCGGGATTAATTCGCATTGATTTATCTGAAAATATTGATGCCATCAAGGAAGATGCCTTTGATGAGTGTCCTAATTTAAGATTTATCGTAATCGATACGAATGATCGCGTGAAATTTGAAAGGGTCAAAGAAGCACTTCCGGAGGCTCTTCGGAATTTCGCTTGTACCAAGAAATTTGCTGATGAAAACTTTGACCCTAAACCTGACTCCAACTTTTGTTTGCATGCTTTTGTAGCCCTTGCGGCTCTGGGTGGTATAGGCTTGTGTATCTCAGCATTGTTTGTTGCCAGTTTTCCGGTCTCTTTAGCTTTAAGCTTAGCTGGAGGTGGTATCGCACTAGGTGCGGGGATGAGTTTCTTTCATCATCATGATAAAGGCGCTGCGGATGGAATACATCATCTACCACCACATCATGCTCCTGTTCGCTAATTTTGCATGAGCTGAATCATTCACGCTCAATGATTACTTTCTTTTTAATCATAAATTCATCACGATACATATAAAACCAAATCACCCCGCTGAGAATAATAGACACCGCAGCGATGGTCAGCATGGCTCCTGCACGCTGTTGCACCAGGTTGTATACAAATGGGGAAATAAATCCGCCCATTATTTGTGGAAAAGTGATACTGATATTAAAAACACCTAAGTAGGTTCCCATACGATTCTGTGGCATGAGTTTTAAAATAATGATATACGGAATGGATATCAAACTGCCCCAAAAAAAGCCAACCAAACAGAGTGCGGTGATTAAGGAAGCTTGGTCTTGAGCACAACTGATTATAAAAATCCCAATGCCCCCTAAAACCAAACAAAAAGAATGAACTAATTCTAAAGGATATTTTTTTGCTAAAACCGGGACTAATAAAGTGAATAAAAGACCAATTAATTGATAAATTGAGAAGTAAAATGAGATGTCCATCCCTAGAGCATTCATTTTAGTTTTCATTGCCAGGGCATTAAATTCCGCGTAATGGATTTGCTCAATGTATAATGAAAAGTACAGCCAAAAAAGAAAAATCCCAAACCAGGATAAGCTGTGAATCAATAAGATTTTGAAAAAATCCAAGCGAATTTTAGCGAATAATCCCTGCAAATGATCGGTAAAACCATTTTGTGCTGAGGGTTCAGTTTTTATCGGTTTTTCTCGATAAAATAAAAACAAGGCTATTGCTACCAGCATTAATGAACCACAAAATAAATACGTTGCACTAATGAGTTCTGGCATTTCTGAAGCAGCTTCTTTATAAATAAAACTTCTACTAATAAACGGTAAAAAAGCCCCGAATAAGCCACCAAGACCAGTAAAAAAAGCATAAATAGAAAAAGCATTCACCCGCTCTTTCTCGACCGTCACCTGATCAGCCAATAAAGCCCGTAAACTCTCTGCAGAACCATTCAAACTTATATCGATTAAAAATGTAAAAAATATAATAAGCAATAAATTTTGATACAAAGGGAGCAATAAAAAAGACAGTCCTGCGCCTAATCCCCAGACGAGAATATAGGGTTTTCGCTTACCAAATCTTGAGGTATGGATATCACTTAAATACCCAACCAAAGGTTGAATAATCATTCCAGTAATTGGTGGTATGAGCCACACCAGCGGAATTAAAAAAGAAGAGGCTCCTGCTGATTTGAGTAAGAGTGTCAAATTGGAAAGTTGAAAAGTTAAACAAGCATTAATAATAAATGCACAGAATGATAGCCAATATAACTTTTTATGGAATTTTATTCTTGTCATTAGCATCCCTTCCTTGACTCTCTGATTTTTTAGGATAGGTTAAGAATAGTGAAGTTTCAAATTAGCCCCAGAAATCAAGGACATATCAAAAAATGGATCATCAGTTGATATTTTTAAAAAATAATGGGTTAAAACGAGTATGGATTGATAATCTGTCCCCTGCCATCGGCAATTACGCGCTCAAAAAAATAGTCGACACGGAATTCCACCTTGAAGTGGATATTTATGCTGATTCAATAGATGAAATTGAGGCCGTCTGTCATTATAAACACGTAGAAGATACACAGTGGTGTGAATGCCCAGTTACCTTTCTTGAAAATGATCGCTGGTGCGCGCAGTTTCCTTTAGAAAAACTGGGTGAATATGTCTTTAAAATCCGCGCCTGGATTAATGATTTTGCCACGTGGAAAACTCGATTTTTAAAAAAATATTCCGTCAAAGAAGATTATGAGATTGAGGTGATTACAGGCCTTCATTTATTGGAACATATATTACCTACAAATCACTCTTTACATCAGAAAATTAAAGAAATTGCACACAATAAGGATGCGGAGAAATTGCTCCAATTGCTCGAGTCTTCGGTATTAAAAAACCTCATAAGCAAAAATTACCATCCACATTATGTTACGGAAAGCGAAGAAAAAAGAATTGTGGTTGATAGAAAAAGAGCTCAATTTAGTACATGGTATGAACTCTTTCCACGCAGCACTCATCCCCATAAAAAACTCACGGGAACATTATCAACCTTAATCGCTAAACTTCCATCCATTAAAGCAATGGGCTTTGATGTCATTTATCTTCCCCCCATACACCCTATAGGCACTAAAAATCGTAAAGGTAAAAATAATGCCGCAGAAGCGATGCCCAATGACCCAGGGAGCCCTTGGGCCATTGGTAATATTGAGGGTGGACATACAGCCATTCATCCGCAATTAGGTACTGTGGACGACTTTAAAAATCTCGTGCACGCATGTGCAAAACTCGATATGGAAATTGCTTTGGATTTTGCCTTGCAATGCAGCCCAGACCATCCCTACTTACAGGACCATCCGGAATGGTTTAAAAAAAGGCCAGATGGCACATTGCAATACGCGGAAAACCCACCAAAGAAATATCAAGACATTTATCCTTTTCATTTTGCTGCGGCGCAATGGCCGCAAATGTGGGACGAATTTAAAGCAATTATCGACTACTGGGTTGATTTGGGTGTGAACATTTTCCGTGTAGATAATCCCCACACCAAACCTTTTATTTTTTGGCAATGGCTCATCCAATCCATAAAATCCAAAAATCCAGAAGTGCTCTTTCTTGCGGAGGCCTTCACTCGTCCTCGTCCCATGTATCAGTTAGCCAAGTGCGGTTTTAATCAATCTTACACTTATTTTTCCTGGCGTAATACTAAACAAGAGATTACCGAGTATTTAGAGGAACTTATTGCGCCGCCAGTTTGCTATTTTTTCCGACCTAATTTTTGGCCGAATACTCCAGATATTTTGCCTGAATATTTGCAAAAAGGTGGCAAAATGGCACACATGATTCGCTTAACGCTTGCGGCCACACTTTCGAGCAATTATGGAATTTATGGACCCGTTTTTGAACATTATGAAGCAGAGCCACTTCATGAAGGGAGTGAGGAATATTTGGATTCGGAAAAATATGAAATAAAACATTGGCAAAATAAGGAAGATAGTCTAGAACAATACATAGGGCTTATTAATAAAATTCGCCACGAACATACTGCGTTTCATAATACTCATTTGCTGCAGTTTTTAAATACCGATAACGATCAAATAATCAGTTTCTGTAAATCTTCCGAAGAAGATGATAATCAAATTATGGTGGTTATTAATTTAGATTATCAATACAAACAATCCGCCATGGTCACGATTGATAGCACGACGGATTTGCCCCAGCAATTTAAAATTAAAGATTTGCTAAATGAAGCAGTCTATGAGTGGCATCAAGGTTTATGCTATGTAGAACTGGACCCACAAAAAAATCAATGTGCACATATTTTTCAGGTAATTAGGGATGAATAAAGAGAAAAAAGATTATTGGTATAAGGATATCGTCATTTACCAAATTCATGTTCGCAGTTTTTTTGATAGTAATCAGGATGGTATTGGTGATTTTCCAGGATTGATTTCAAAGTTAGACTATTTGGAATATTTAGGTATCAATGCAATTTGGTTACTCCCCTTTTACCCCTCTCCATTAAAAGATGAAGGCTACGACATCGCGGACTATAAGCGTGTTAATCCAATCTACGGCAATCTCAATGATTTTAAACACTTGGTAAAAGAAGCCCACCGACGCAACATTAAAATTATTACCGAACTCGTCATCAATCACACCTCTAATGAACATCCCTGGTTTAAACGTGCACAACTTGCCCCTAAAGGCTCAATATGGCGGGACTACTATACCTGGAGCGACCATCCGAATCGCTTTACCGATGCACGCATCATTTTTAAAGATTTTGAAACTTCAAACTGGACCTGGGATCCAATAGCAAAAGCCTATTATTGGCACCGTTTTTATTCCCACCAGCCCGACCTCAATTACGAAAACCCTAAAGTTCATGATGAAATTTTTAAAATTGTCGACTTTTGGCTCGCACTTGGCGTGGATGGTATGCGTCTGGATGCTATTCCTTACTTGTATCAGAAAGAAGGCACCAATTGTGAAAATCTCCCCGAAACCCATGCTTTTCTAAAAAAACTTCACCACCATATTGATAAAAAATATCCTGACCGATTCCTCTTAGCGGAGGCCAATCAATGGCCTGAAGAAGCCATACAGTATTTTGGCGATGGCGATGAGTGCCAAATGGCTTTTCATTTCCCGTTAATGCCCCGCATATTTATGGCAGTGCAGATGGAAGATAAATATCCGGTAGTGGATATTATTGAACAAACCCCACCAATTCCGGATAACTGCCAATGGGCAATTTTTTTACGTAATCATGATGAGTTGACTTTAGAGATGGTTACTGATGAGGAACGAGATTATATGTATCGCATGTATGGACAGGATCCACAAATGCGTATCAATCTCGGTATCCGGCGCCGTTTGGCTCCTTTATTAAATGGTGACCGGCGTAAAATTGAGCTGCTTAATATATTACTCTTTTCTTTGCCGGGCTCGCCCGTACTTTACTACGGTGATGAAATTGGTATGGGGGATAACTTCTACTTAGGCGATCGCAATGGCGTACGTACCCCGATGCAATGGAGTAATGATAGCAATGCTGGTTTTTCTATGGCGAATCCGCAGAAACTATTTTTACCGGTCATTATCGATCCTGAATACAGCTATCAGTTCGTTAATGTAAAGCTACAACAGCAAAACGCACAATCCTTACTCTTTTGGGTAAAAAGGTTAATTTCTGTACGCGCGCGTTATAAAGCACTCAGCCAGGGTAGCATCCGATTTTTGTCCTCTACGAATAACAAAATTCTGGCTTTTATTCGCGAATACGAGGATACCAAGGTGGTGGTAGTCGCTAATCTGTCTCGTTATACCCAGACGACCCATATCGATTTCACTGAATATGAGCATTATGAACCTTTAGAGGTATTTGGACAAAATGCTTTCCCACGGGTTACCCAAGAATCCTACTTTTTAGTGCTTGCCCCCTATGGCTATTTATGGTTGGAATTACAGAATAATCAAATCAGCGAGCAACGATTAATCGAGCCACCTTTAAAACAGGTGGACACTATTGAGAGTTTTTTTAAACAACATAAATATATCGAAGAAGCATTAAGAGAATACCTCCCTTCGTGCCGATGGTTTCGTTCCAAGAACGACAAAATAACGCAAATCCGTGTATTGGATCAATTTGAAATTAAAAAGTCGCAAACTTACCTCTTTTTATTGAATATAGATTTCGCGCATCAACGACCAGAAAATTATTTTGTCACCCTGCATGCAAGTGACAAGAAGCCAGAAAAAAAGCCTTATCTTCTTAAAATTGCCAATGCCCACAGCAAGCATTATTACCTGGTTGAAGCGGAGCACTCACCCACGGCAATGAGTCATTTATTTTTGCAATTTCGCACCAAAAAAATAATCAATGGCAACCAAGGTAAAATAAGCATTCATGCAAATTCATACGCTCAAAAAATTGTCGATAACAAAATAAATCCTGAAGATTTAACACCGCTAAGCAAGGAACAGTCCAATACCTCGGTAGCATTTAATGATCAAGCTATTTTGAAAATTTTTCGACTGCAAGAAGAAGGCGAAAATCCTGAAGTTGAAATCAGCACCCAGCTGAAAAATTTTAAAGAACACATTAGCGCTAAAATTGCGGCGGTTATCGATTACGAAACCGAACAAAAAAAATCCACCATCGCGATTATCAATGAATACATCAGCAATGAAGGAACTGCTTGGGATTTAAGTATCAATCTTTTAGAACATGCATTGGAGCAAATTCATTTTAATGCAGAGGATCTTCCTGAAAAAATCGTCTTTCCCTGGGACAGGTTAGTAGTGCCGCCGCATGGAGATGAAGAATTGGGTGTTTATCGTGAAATTGTGAAAAAATTGGCTCAAAAAACGGCCTCCATGCATTTGCTCCTGGCAAGCATTAAAGAAAAAAACTTTACGCCTGAGTCGTTTACATTATTTGATCAGCGCAGTATGTATCAGGGCTTAAATCACCTATTAAATAAAACCGCCAAAAAATTGAGCACTGTTGATCAAAGATTTGATTTTAATAGCGCCCCTTTCGCCAAGTTCTGCAAACAGCTTTTGCATAACAAATTAGGTGGAAAAAAAATACGCTGCCATGGTGATTATCATTTGGGTCAAATCCTCTATACCGGAATGGACTTTATCATCATTGATTATGAAGGCGAACCAGTACGCGCCGTAAGTGAGCGCAAATTAAAACGTTCTCCGTTAAAAGATATCGCCGGTATGCTTCGTTCTTTCCATTATGTATTGCATAAATTACATCAGGAAAAATCCCTGGATATTAAAGCTATGGATTATTTATACAGCAATTTATGTCAGCGATTTATGCAGGAATATTTAAAGAAAGCGCATATTCTTTTACCCGATGATGAAGAAAACATCGCTCAGTTATTGAAAGGATTTATGATGGAAAAAACGCTTTATGAGATTATTTATGAAATCGATAATCGCCCTGATTGGATCTCAATTCCCTACCATGGACTACATTACCTACTATGAATGAAGACGATTACATCCGTAAATTAGCACAGAGACTGGGTATCGCTCCCTCATATTTTAGTGCCTTTCGTGAAGAAGTAATCATTGATAAAAAAATACTGCTGCAATTATTTCATCATTTGGGTCACCCCATACAAACTGAGGAAGAAGCGCGTAATTATTTGGAACAAGAGTTGCAATCCATCATCGAACCGGTTCTAGTCCTTAAAGCCAATAAAAAAAATCAGCTGCAGCTGCAAAATAAACCGGACACATCGGTTAGTCGCATTGAGCTCTACTCCCAACTAGAAAAAAAATCCATTCCCATAAAGCTCAAACTGCGGGAGCACAGTGATCAATTGCAAGTTATACTACCGCCACTGCCTTTAGGTTACTATGACTGTCGGATTACGTATTCATCCGCACAACAAATACAGACGTTTTTAATCGTCGCTCCTATGAAGTTTTTTCATCCACCCGAAAAGAAAATAAAAAAATCAGGAGTTTTTGCGCCCTTATACGCACTTCACGACCGCTACTGTATCGGTAATGGTGATTTACACACCCTATGCTCACTTGCGGACCTCTTGAGGCCTTTTAATATTTCGGTATTCTCGCTTCTGCCTTTTTTCGCCTCCAACGCCGATACCTTTAGTCCTTATTCACCTTTGAGTCGCCTTTTTTGGGATGAGCTCTATCTCGACTTACGACAAACCGGAGCGTTTGATGAAAAAAAATATAATCAGCGTATCCAACAGTTTAATCAAAGTGAATTCATTGATTATCAGGAGCTTCGTGCCTTTAAACGTGAAATTCTCATGCAGCAATGCATGACTTTTTTTGCCCAGAATTCTTTATCTAAAGAATTCCTCCAATTTATCCACGAACACCCAGAAGTCCAACAGTACGCTAAATTTCGTGCGCAGGACGACCAAGTCGAATATCAATATCATTTATTTTGCCAATGGCAGTTTGCCCAACAGCTGGGTCAATTAAAAGAACACCTAAATACACAAGAGCAGCAACTTTATCTGGATTTACCCATTGGTAGTCACCCCCAAGGTTATGATGTTACCTGTTACCCGGATGAGTTTCTTGCGGGGCTAACTATTGGTGCTGCACCCGATCCCGGATTTCCTGAAGGACAAAATTGGGGCCTACCGCCATTTAATCCACAGGGTATGCGTGCACAAAAATATCTTTTTTTTCGGCAAATGCTCCAGAGCATCATGCGCCATGTGGATATGCTACGCATTGATCATGTTATGGGGTTAGAACGAATTTATTGTATCCCACAAGGAAATAATGCGGATGAGGGAACTTATCTTTACTATCCAGTAGAGGAGTTGTATGCCATCTTGGCCATTGAATCGCATCGACATCAAGTGATTCTTGTTGGAGAAAATTTAGGTACCGTCTCCAAGACTACTGAAGAATTAATGCGACGCTATAAAATGTTTGGTATGCACATCCTGCAATATGCTTTAGACAGCAAATTACCCTGGATACCAAAGGATTATCATACTTTAGCCGCGCTTAATACCCATGATATGGCGCCGTTTGCTCAATACTACGAATCACATCCTGAAAAAATTAGCTCTATACTTAAACAAGTAAAAAATAAAAACATGGATGTTCATCAACTACTGCAACAAAGTCTCGACTCACTCGCACAAAGTCGAGCTGCATTTTTTATCATTGGTCTGGAAGATTTATGGGGGGAAAAGCGTCCGCAGAATATTCCAGGCAGCACTGAATATCCAAACTGGCAAAGAAAATTAATATTTTCCAATGAAGAAATGGTGAATCAACCGGAAGTGAGGCATATTTTGGAAACAATCGCTAAAAAAAGAACCCTATGCGCCACCTCTTTGAAAGGGCAAATAACCGAGCAAGACCTCTATCTGTTCAATGAGGGCACACATCATCGACTCTATCAGATTTTAGGTGCGCACCAACATTGTTGTCAGGGCGTTGAAGGGCTCAAATTTTCAGTATGGGCGCCAAGCGCAAGCTGGGTTTCTGTAATTGGCAACTTTAATTACTGGAATCCGGAGCAACACAAAATGCATATGCTGGGTAGCTCTGGAATTTGGACAATTTTCATCCCCCATCTAAAGCCAGGAGAGCTGTATAAATTTTATATACAACCCAAGGGACTAGCTGCAGGTTTTGAAAAAATGGACCCATTCTCGTTCTACCAAGAAATTCCTCCAAAAACTGCCTCCATTGCTTGGGAGTCCAATTATGTCTGGCATGATGAAGAATGGCTTAAAAATCGGGTTAACCAACAAAAATGGAATACTCCCATTTCCATATATGAAGTTCATTTAGGATCCTGGCGGCGATTACCGGAAGAAGAAAATCGTTGGCTCACGTATATTGAGCTCGCTCCTCTTCTTGCGGATTATGTTAAAAAAATGAATTACACACACATCGAACTGCTGCCAATTATGGAGCATCCATTTTATGGCTCCTGGGGTTATCAAACCTTAGGTTATTTTGCGCCAACAGCACGTTACGGCACCCCAGACGAGTTTAAATATTTTATTGATTATATGCATCAGCAGGGAATTGGCATTATTCTAGACTGGGTGCCCTCACATTTTCCTACGGACGGTCATGGTTTAGCTCATTTTGATGGCACTGCACTGTTCGAACATGCAGACCCACGCCAAGGATTTCATCCAGACTGGAAGAGTGCAATTTTTAATTACGGTCGCCATGAAGTAAAAGCCTTTTTAATCAGTAGCGCCATGTTTTGGCTGGATCACTTTCACATTGATGGTTTACGGGTTGATGCCGTAGCCTCTATGTTGTACTTAGACTATTCCCGCAGTGACCAAGAGTGGATTCCTAATAAACATGGCAGTAATGAAAATCTCGAGGCCATTGATTTTTTGAAAGAATTAAACACAGTTCTTTATGAGAACTTCCCTGGTATTCAAATTTATGCCGAAGAATCAACAGCTTGGCCTAAAGTCTCCCGTCCTGTTGATTGGGGTGGCTTAGGTTTTGGGTTCAAATGGGATATGGGCTGGATGCATGACACGTTAAATTACTTTAGCCGTGATCCGATTCACCGCTGCCATCATCAACAGCAGTTAACCTTTCGTATGATTTATGCCTTTGATGAAAATTTCGTACTCTCCTTATCCCATGACGAAGTCGTTTATGGTAAACGCTCACTCATTGAACGTATGCCTGGAGATTATGCAGCCAAATTTAACAATTTAAAACTTCTTTATGGCTATATGTTTGGGCTTCCAGGTAAAAAACTGATGTTTATGGGCACTGAGTTTGCCCAGTTTAATGAATGGAATCATGACTCAAGTCTGGATTGGCATCTCTTGAACGAACCGTCGCATCAATTTATGCAGCAGTGGGTTCGTGACTTAAATAAACTCTATGTACACGAGTCTGCACTCTATGAATACGATTGTGAGCCTAAAGGATTTTCATGGATATCAGGTGATGATGCACAGAATAGTGTCTTTGCTTTCTTAAGAAAATCGTCCCAAGGGGAATGCATTCTTGTGGTTCTTAATTGCACGCCCGTGATGCGTAATCACTATCGCCTGGGTGTGCCCCATACAGGAACATGGCAACTTATTGGCTCAAGTAATGCCACCTGTTATGGTGGCACTGGAAGTGAGTTGGCTGTGTGTTCGACACAACCGCAACCTGCTCACAATCATTCACATTCACTCACTTTGGACTTGCCAGGATTATCGGCACTTTACTACAAATGGACAAATTAAATCGAACTTTAGGCGTCAATCGCCAACTAGATGGAACCTATGAATTCCGGGTGTGGGCGCCTCACGCTAAGAATGTTACGGTGGAAATCATAAATTCCCGGGAAAATAAATTGTTCCCCATGACGGCTGAAGAAGATGGGTATTTTTATTTAAAAACTGCCGAGGTCAGTGCGGGTAATCGCTACTATTACCATCTGGACAAGGGGCGCTATGCAGACCCGGCGGCGGATTATCAACCTGAGGGTCCAGCAGGTCCTTCAGAGATTGTTGATTTTCCACTCGAAATATCCACTTTAAACCGCCCTTTTAGCACTTATATCATTTATGAATTGCATGTCGGGACTTTTAGTGAAGATGGAACTTTTGCGGGCGTTATTCCTCATCTGGATGAACTGCAGGCATTAGGAATTACCGCTATTGAGATCATGCCCGTTGCACAATTTTCCGGCGCAAGAAACTGGGGTTATGACGGCGTGTTGCCTTATGCTGTACAAAATACTTATGGTGGTCCCCTGGGACTTAAAGAGCTCGTTGCCGCGTGTCATCAGCGCGGTTTGGCCGTCATTTTAGATGTGGTCTACAACCATATAGGTCCCGAATATAATTATTTAGAACAATTTGGCGATTATTTTACAGACAAGTATCATACCCCCTGGGGAAAAGCACTGAACTTCGATGACCGGAATTGTCATCATGTTCGCCGTTATTTTATTGAAAATGCACTACATTGGTTTCAGCATTATGGAATTGATGCATTACGTCTAGATGCGTTACATGCCATCGTTGATGATTCGGCCTACCCCTTTCTCGAGCAGTTATCGGATGCGGTGAAGGCATTAGGAAAGGCTCATAATCATGAGTTTTATTTAATTGCAGAAAGCAGTGCCAATGATACACGCCTCATTCGCAGCAAGAGTCAGGGCGGCTTTGCGCTCAATGCTCAATGGAATGATGAGTTTCATCATGCGCTACACACTTTATTAACGGGCGAGCAACACTCGTATTATCAGGATTACGGACATCTTCACCATTTTGCGAAAGCCTATGCTCAAGGCTATGTGTACAGCGGCGATTATTCAAAATTTCGGAATCGTCCACATGGTGTAAGTTCGAAAAATATTCCAGCGCGTCAATTCATAGTCTTTATGCAGAATCACGATCAAATCGGCAATCGCCCTTGGGGCGACCGTTTAAGTACTCATCTTGACGAACGACAAATCCGGCTTTATCTAGCGTTATTGCTATTCTCGCCTTATATTCCAATGATTTATATGGGCGAAGAGTATGCCGAAACTGCGCCCTTTCTCTATTTTACCAGTCACGATAGTGAGGAACTTAATCGCCTAGTGTATGAGGGTAGAAGCCGCGAATTTTCCTTCATCGGTGACCATCTCCCTAATCCCCACGATGAAGCCGTATTTAAAAAATCCGTTCTTAACCATACATTAAAAAAAGAGGAAAAACATGCACGCATCTGGAGCTACTGTCAAGAAGCGATTCGTTTAAGAACAACTCACCCCGTACTCAGTACACTGACAAAAAAAGGCATGAAAGTACGCCAGCATCATGGTTTGCTCTTTATTCATCGTCAACACCAAAATGAGGCCATTGAGATGATTGTCAATATAAGCCCTCACCCTGTACCTGCTCGCTCACAATGGATCAAACCCTCATGGTTTTTAACCTGGGACTCCAATCCAGAAGACTATGACAAAGATACCATTGCTCCTTTTACCCTCTTACTTTACACCCGGAGGCTCAATCATGACGAATAAATATCTGTGTATCCATGGCCACTTTTATCAGCCTCCACGAGAAAACCCCTGGCTTGAAGCCATTGAATATCAAGACTCAGCCAAACCCTTCCATGATTGGAACGAGCGCATTATGGATGAATGTTATGAGCCTAATGCGAATTCACGAATTCTTGATCACGAAAAAATTATCGCCATCGTCAACAACTACAGCAAAATAAGTTTTAACTTTGGCCCCACCCTCTTGTCCTGGATAAAAGACAATAACCAAAGACTCCTGGAGGAGATTATTGAGGCCGATGTACAAAGCCAAGAAGCCTATGGCGGTCATGGGAATGCTATGGCACAAGCGTATAATCATATGATCCTCCCATTGGCCAACAGGCGAGATAAATACACCCAAATTTATTGGGGCATTAAAGATTTTGAGCATTATTATCATCGTAAACCCGAAGGTCTATGGCTTGCTGAAACTGCAGTGGATTTGGAGTCACTCGACCTTATGAGTGAACTGGGCATCAAATTTACCATTCTTGCGCCAAACCAATTTAAAGAAGCCCGCGCACTTGAGTCCAATGAGGCGGATGCCTCATTCTATCCAGGACGTCCTTATCTACAAAAACTCCCCTCCGGGCGTTCGATTGTCCTTTATTTTTATGATGGTGAAGTGTCCCAGGCAGTTGCTTTTGAACGACTCCTAAATCAAGGGGAACATTTAGCGCAGCGATTGTTACATCGTTTCGATGGGATTGAAGAGGATAATTACCTCGTTCATATCGCGACTGATGGCGAAACCTATGGTCATCATCATCGTTTCGGCGATATGGGTTTAGCTTATGCATTACACTTGATTGAACAAACCCAAGAGGTGCAGCTAACAAATTATGCACAACATATGGAACTACAAAAGCCTGAATATTCTGTTGAAATTCATGAAAACTCCTCCTGGAGTTGTGCTCATGGCGTTGAACGATGGCGCAGTAATTGTGGTTGTAATAGCGGCGGCACACCCTGGCATCAAGAATGGCGCAAACCCCTTCGCGAAGCTTTAGATGAGTTACGTGATCGCTTAATTCCCGTATTTGAGGAACAGCTAAACCCATTGCTCAAAGACCCCTGGCAAGCCCGTAATGATTATATTGAGGTCATTCATAACCGTGATTTATTGGACCAATATCTTGAAAAGCATGCGCAACGCCGACTCCAAGAAGAAGAAAAACAACGTGTGCTCAAGTGGATGGAATTACAACGGCATGCGATGCTGATGTATACCAGTTGTGGATGGTTCTTTGATGAATTATCCGGTATCGAGACAGTGCAAATTCTAAAATATGCAGGGCGCGTTATTCAGCTAGCCCATGAATTAACCCAACAAGACTTTGAAGCAACTTTTTTAGAGAAATTAGCGCGTGCGCCTTCAAATATAGAAGAACATCAAAATGGTAAAGTCATTTATGAAAAATTTGTGAAACCTTATGCCATTAATTTAAAAAAAGTTGCCGCACATATTGCCGCAAGCTTGCCCTTTATCGCGGCAGATGAAAAAAATGAAGTGTATGCGTTTAGTTATGCGTTAACCGATACCCAAAGCCTTGCATCGGGTAAATCCAAATTAATGACGGGACATATGGATATCACGTCCAAAATTACTCTTGAGCAACTGTCAGCAAATTTTGTAGTCTTTTACAATGGTGATCAAAATCTAATCTCTGCAGTCATTGAACCGCAAGAGAACTTTAATGAATTAGTGACGATTTTTCAGGATGCATTTAATCAAGGCGACACCTTTACCTTACTTAATCTGTTCAAAGAACATTTTGGTGACCACACTATCTCTTTGGCTGATTTATTCTTCGATATGAAGATGAAAATCATGAATGATATCGTGGCGAATTCAGTAACCGAAAAAGAAATGAATGATCAGTATTTCCTGGAAAATAATCTTCCTATTTTAGACTTCATGAAATCCAATCAGCTCATTATCCCTGAAGTATTTCAGTTAATCCTAATTTTCCACATTAATAAGGGAATTATTCGCGAGTTAGAAAAAGAAACGCCTGATTTGACTACTCTTAATTCGCTTATTGAACGCGCTGAAAAATTTAATATTAAATTGGAAGAAGACGCTATTGGTTATGCACTAAGTAACCTATTAAAAAAACAAGCACAAATTTTGGAACAGGATGAAGTCAGTGAAGAGCAATTTTTACAACTTTTTGAGCTTTTGCAATTTATGAAAAAACTGCCTTGGGATGTCAACTTTTGGCTGATTGAAAATAAGATTTTCAAACTGCTTACCCAATCGGCGAATGATGCACCCGCTTTAAAGCAAATAGCAGAGCTATTACGTTTGGAGGTGAGCTAAATGCATCAACCTCTTGCTACTTATCGCGTGCAATTGAACAAGCATTTTCAATTGCGCGATGCACTTAATTTGCTTCCTCATCTTCAAAAACTCGGCATCAGTGATGTTTATTTATCGCCTATTTTGACGGCAAATCCTGGCAGTATGCACGGTTATGACGTTACCGACTACACTCAAATCAATCCTGAAATTGGAGGCATGGAGGATTTTATTGCATTCTGCGAAACGGCAAAAAGCAAAGGCATCAGCGTCATTGTGGACATTGTGCCCAATCATATGGCGGCAACTGAACATAATCCGTTTTGGGTTGAAACCTTAAAGCTGCGGCAAGATAAGAACGGACTCTTTGATATTAACTGGGAGGAATCTAATCCAGAGAAAATAGTTTATCGACGCTTTTTCGATATCAATGAATTAGTCTGTTTGCACGCGGAAAACGAAAAGATCTTTTTAAAAACACATCAAATTTACTTTGAACTCATTAAACGCGGTCTAATCCAAGGACTGCGGATTGATCACATTGATGGTCTACGCAATCCTACAGAATATTTAAATCGCCTAACCGCTCAAGTGGGTGAGCATATTTATGTAATCGTTGAAAAGATTCTGGGCTTTCAAGAGCAGCTACTGCCACAATGGCCTATAGCGGGCACTACAGGTTATGACTTTATGAATCATAGTAATCAATGGTTTATCTATCCCACAGGGTTAGAATATATACGCACGCACTATGAACAACAAATACTCATGGATAAGACCATCGAACACGTGCTTGCAGATAAAAAGGAACAAGTAATCGATTTACTTTTTCCACAAGAATTCAAAAGATTAGTCGCCAAATTAGCAACAATTACTGAGCAAACAAAAGAAAGCGTAGAGCGGGTATTACGCAGCTTTGCAAAACGTTTCCCCATCTATCGAACTTATTTTGCTAAGGGCTATAAAGACCCGCAGGGACAACAATTGGTCGAAAAACTGTTGCAATCTATGGCGCAGGATGGTTATGAAATATCACATAAAATTCATGCGCTTTTGACCGCGACCAAACCACTGACACCGGATGAAGCATCCTGGTTGAGTGATTGGCAGACCTTCACCGGTCCCCTTATGGCGAAGAGTTTCGAGGATACCTTTTGTTATAATTATTACCCCTTGGTCGCGCTCAATGAAGTCGGAAGTTCCCTTGAATTTTTTTATAAGGCTGGCGATACCGAACATCTACATCGTTATCAGCAGTTGAAAAATACAACCCGCCCTTTTGCCCTTAATGCCACCTCTACCCATGATTCTAAAAGAAGTGAAGATGCACGTAGTCGTCTCAATGTTTTGTCCGAGTGCGCATCTGAATGGGTTGCCTTAGTCTCAGGTTGGATTACACGCTACAGTATTGGGAAAAATCAAATTAGCCAGCAACCGGCACCCGATGCCGTTGACGAGTGGATACTCTATCAATCCCTTTTGAGTATCTGGCCAGTAAATCAACCCGCACAGGTACTTCAAGACCGCATCCAAAATTTTTTGCTGAAAGCAATGCGTGAACGCAAAGTGCAAACCAATTGGTACCAACCTGATGCAAGCTATGAGCAGGCGGTGCACCATTTCGTACAAAAGTTGTTTCATGATAAATCCTTTTTGCAAGAGATGACGGAATTTACTGATAAAGTTGCTTTTTACGGTGTATATAATTCCATCTCACAGTTGGTCCTTAAAATTACAAGCCCAGGGGTTCCTGATTTTTACCAAGGAACTGAGCATTGGACTTTTACACTTGTTGATCCCGATAATCGTAACGCTATTGACTATACACAATTTACTGCGGCCTTAACGAATCCAGAATTAAACCTGACGTTTTCTGAGGGTAATCTTCAGCAGTTAAAAACAAACTGCTGTGCTAAGTTATTGCATTTACGCAAGAAATATCAGGAACTATTAACGGGTCATTATGAAGCAGTCCCATGCTTAGGCCCATTGCATGAGCATGCAATCGCTTACACTTGCGGCAATGCTCAGCGAAAAATCCTGGTGCTGACTTTGCGTTGGTTTACAAAATTACTGCAGCCTCATGAGGATTGGCACGCGCAATTATGGGGTAATGAGTCTCTACTTCTGCCGTTTGATCAGGTAAAAATTTATGATTTAATGACTGATAATTCTTGGGAACAAAAAGAGGCGAGGCTTAAAATCGCGCCTTTGTTAGCCAACCATCCATTTGCTATTTTATTATTAGAAAAATAAATAAACACGTGCAGTAAATACTGCACGTTCTTTTTACATAATGGAACATCGACGATGAGCAGCACTCTGCTCCAGTTTCACTTCGCGATTAGCCTCTTCAGAGTTGTTAGGAAAAAATTGAATAGATACGTTTGTCGATGAAGATTTCATCGAAAAGTGATTACTTTCCAGTTCTTCCATTAAATGACGCCCCTGATTTGCAGTCACATATTCTTGATAAAGTCGAGTTAGTTGAGCTTTCTTCTTCTCAAAATCAAATTCAAAATCTGAATCAATTGTGGAATCAGATACAGACATTATTGAATCGCGGATGAAAGTCTGTAAATCCAGGGTCACCTCGTTTCTGACATCCTCAACTTTTACAATGCCACCTGGTGTATTAGCCAATAAACTCATAAACTCCTCTTTTTTCTCCTGATTGAGCTGAGAAAATAGATAATTCATGAGCTGCACATAGACTGGTTTTCCACGTCTCACTAAAGATAATCCCAAACCAAGAGACTCACTTAAGCGAGATCCCTCATAAGACTGTGTCAGTATAAAGTAAATTTTGAGATAATCTTGGGCATTTAAATACGGAGCTAACTTATTATGCACTAATTTAAATAATCCTGTCTCTCCAATTTCACCCAAAAACTCAAGTAAGGTATTTTCTTGATATCGCTGTAAGTCAACTCGCAGGTCCAAGAGTTCCTTGCTTGATAAAAGTTCTATACCTGCTTGAATATAAACACGTAGTTTTTTCAAGCACGTATTAATTTCTTCGATTGCTAGTTTCTGAGGATGAGTTATTTTAAAGCAAGTAAGCTCATTTTTATCAACAACAAGACGACTTAACTCATAAATTAATACGATGAGAGGATGTGCGTCAGATAATTCAGACTCTCCTGATGCAGCCATTCCCATCCAGTTTTTACCGTCCTCTATATTTTTGCACGCCTGTAGATAACCTGATTGATTTAGTTCGACTCGTGATTCCATAATAAATACCTGTAAAAAAAAATACGATATTATCATTATTTGAACATGGTGATCAATTAGTTTAACTTGGCTGATGAAATAACTTCATTGATGAAGATATTTTCTTCATGACTGCGAGCAAAAGCGCCATGCAATATTAGTCCCGTACCCATACCCAGGGTAGCACCTCCAATAAGACCTGCTGTCCAGGTAAAATGCAATAACATGCCCACGGCAATCCCACCCGCACCTAAAGTCGCCAAAGCAATCCCCAAACCAATAAGGGCTAATCCGACTGATTGCATGGAGAACTCATAACGTTCGATCTCATCGAAAACATGAACCCCCTGAATATTCCCAGCGTACATTTGATACAAATTTTCATAAAGTGCGCACTCCGCCTGAATATCTTTTACATCGGGATCCGCTAAAGCCTTCATAAGATCATTTGGGGGTAAATAAAAGTTTATTGCCTGTTGCGCAAATTCGTTTTTCTTCAGCCGTATGCAAGCTGCTTTGAAATCCCCAGTTAATTGCTTTCGACCCATATACTGTTCAAAAGAGTTCATAAATTCCACGCGCTGAGCATCTTGCAACTGCCCCCACAGCCACATCCACATTTTAGGGTATAGGAGACTTCCACGTTTTATCTGCGAAAATCCAAGCAGCAGCGCTTGACTTATTTCTGAGCCTTCATAAGCTGCACGCATGGTTTTATAAAGAACAAACAAGTCTTGCGTGCCTATCTGGGTGGCAACTTTTTTAAAAGTAATTTTAAATAGCTCTTCTTCTCCGATTTCCGCAAAAAACTCTAATAGTGAACGATCAGGGAAAGATTTCACTAAAAATTGATATGAATACAATGTCTGTTTGGAGGTCGTTTTCAAAGCGTCTTTGATGATACAACGAAGCGCATCCAAGGCTTTAATCGAGCATTGTTTAATATTTTTATAATTCACATCTTTTTGGAAAAGGTGTAAATATTTTGAATTGCCTTTATGCAAATACAAATCATAGAGGAGAACTGTGAGTGGATTCCCCTGCTCAACTTGCTCTGTCAGGGGACCTCCGGACCAATTGTATCCAGCTTCAAGATGGGCTTTAACCATTTTGAAGGTTTTAGGAAAAGGGGGATTTTCAAAGGATGATTGCATTATTTCAACCCTATTTTTATTATTTTCAAGCATCTTACCATGCTTGGCCTATGTTAATGAAGTGTCCACCGTGTGAAGTTATGGAGCCCTTCACAATACCTATATCGAGACGACGTGGTTCCTTATTGAGTTGTTTTTACAATTGTTAAGCAATTACACCTATAATAAAAGAAATACGTTTTTTTAAGGGATAATCATGGCCAAATTAAAACACGATGAGTTCATAAACGAAATTCAACGGAGCTCTAAAGCAACTGCTTTGATCTATTCCCCTATTGAGTTACACGAATACATTGTGGAAATAATTGCCAAAAACTCGGATGAATTTATTCACAAAGGTGACGATCTCTGGCATTTCCATTCCCTAGATGAGGCGATTACACGAGCCACCGAATATGGCGCTGAAGAGTTTTTTCTCTGTGCCGATAATACTTATGATGAATGTGGTTCTGGTGGCGGAACTCATACTTACGATTATATACCGCTGTACTCGAAAGCTAAGCGTTCGCGAAATAATTAACCATCAGCACGAAACTAAGGCCATAAATAAATCAAAAGCTACCCGAATTGTCCGGTAGTGCTTGTTTTCGATAGCAATAGACACAAAACGGCAATACAAAGGCCCATATAGCTCCAATAAAAAAGCAAGTTATGACAGTTCCATAAGGGAAAAACGCCGCACCCAAACGTGCTCCGAGGTAAAATGCCACGGCAAAGCCTAACCACGATAAAATACCAAGTAAAAACAAATGACTAAATAAACCGCTTAATGTTGCATAGAGTAGAACCGTAAAACTAAGCCATATCCCTATCATCCACGGAGAGGTAAAATAAGGAGCGAAGGGATTTGCTGAATAAATTATTATTCCTTTATAGATTAACAGGCTATCAATTAAGCTACTGAAAAATAATATGATGAGCAGCAATCGCCATACTCCGCTCATCATGCTTTTTGATTTATATTGCCAATACAGTTGCAACACAATGCAAACACCTACAATCAGGGTGCTTCTCCATGGATATCCTTGCGCCGCAAGGGTTATACCGGCAAACCAGGCAATATAATATACAGTCAGATGAATCAGGTAATGGGCTTTATTCATTGTCTCTTACGCCATAGGGCATGAATCGTACTGATATAATTGTTTTGAAAACCCGCAGCACAGTAACAAAAATAAAATTCCCACATGCGAATAAAAGATTCATTAAACCCTTGCGCTAAAATCGTGTCTTTGTTTTCCAGTAATTTTTTATGCCAGTCATTTAACGTTGCGACATAATGCTGCCCAATATCGTTTAATGACAGGAGTTGCAACGAAGTTTGGCTAGCAATGGATTTGTTAATAGAGAAAACCGAAGGCAGACAGCCTCCAGGGAAAATATATTTTTTAATAAAATCGACCCAATCTTTTGCCGCTTCATAAGATTGATCATTAATTACAATAGCTTGTAAGAACAATAAACCATCTGGTTTAAGCAGTTGATTGCATTGATTAAAGAAGGTATCAAAATACTTATGCCCTACGGCCTCAATCATCTCGATTGAAACCACTTTATCGTATTGTCCCGTAAGTTTTCTATAGTCTTCTTTCAACAAGTGCACTTTATCATTTAAACCTAAACGACTGATTTTTTCTTTGACGTACAGGTATTGCTTTTCAGAAATTGTCGTGGTGGTTACCTTACAGCCATATTCCTGAGCTGCAAAACACGCAAATCCACCCCACCCCGAACCAATCTCAAGGATATGATCACTGGGTTTAAGTTGTAATGCAGTACAAATCGCCTCAATTTTTTTCTTCGCAGCCTCTTCCAAGCTAATATCCCCAGGCTCATATAAAGCACAGGAATACATCATTAATGGGTCAAGGATTAATTTAAAAAAATCATTCCCTAAATCGTAATGAGCTAAAATATTCTCTTTGGCGCGATGAATTGAATTGGTTTTAAACTTGTAATTTAATGTTCTTAACCAGTTAAAAAAACGTGCTACAGAACTCTCAATGTTATAAAAAAGCGATTGGTTTTTAATAAAAATCGAGATTAATTCTTGCAGATTCTCCGTATCCCAATGACCATTGATGTAACTGGTTCCAGCACCGACCGAGCCTCCGGTAAGAATGGTTTTATAGGCTTGGGGGTCATTGATGTTAATCGTGGCAATTGCATTGGTGCTTTTTTGAACATCACCGAATACATAACTACCTTCCGGATCACTGACTTTTATGGCGCCATGATTGATGGTATTGAGTAATTTGAAAAGTATCTTTTTAGAAGATTTGGTAATCAGCTTTAATGTATGCTTATTTGAGTTCATTTATTATCCTTATTCGATTTTGGGTGTCCATAAAATGGAAAACCTTTAATCCATAGTTTCAATGCCTGCCAGTAAATTGCCGTTGTAATTTTGTAACTTATGAAAGGATGCCGCAAAAAAACTTTTTTTATCGCGTGATTTTTTTGTCCAGTCAAGGTTAACGTTGCATCGAAATGCTTTTCTCCATCACGATAATTTTCCATATGCACCACTATTTTTTCTTTATTCAGCTTTAATTTCAGTTGATAAGAATAATTCATAGACATAAAAGGTGATACATGGAATTCTTTATTAAATTGATAAGAATAAATCTCGCTTTTGGGTGTTGCTAAATGACGCAGCACATAGCGATGACGCTCTCCCCATGGCGTATTGGTGACCTCGAGTATTAAGTATTCCAAATTTTTATTGAATTCATCAAAAATAAAAAAAAGACTTATCGGGTTAAAACAATAACCGAAACAACTCAGTTGCGTTAACAAATAAATTTTTCCAGCCGGATAAACTCCAAACTGTTTTTTAACAAGTTCGCGAGCATAATCGTCCAGTGAGAGAGCAGAGTCATTTAAGTAGTTATTTCGTTTAAAAGTAAACCAATTAAACCGCTCAATAGAGATGTATTTGGATCCTTTGAACGTCGTGTCAATGTTCGCGAGATCAAAGCAAAACATAAATAAACCATATGAGAACTGATGCTTTTTTGGTAAAAAGCGGCGATGACGCAGATGACCGCTATAGATTTGCTCCATTATCTGTCCTCTAGGAGATGACACGCCTTCAGGGCACTGTTCACGCCATCCTCATGAAAACCATAACCCCAATAGCTTCCAGCGTAGTATGTATTATGCAGCCCATTGATTAAATTTATTTGTTTTTGAGCCTTTAACGCAGAAACATCCAAGCAAGGATGGGCATATTGAAATGATTGAATTATTTTTTCTTGGTCAATCTCATGGGTAAGGTTCATGGATACAAAAAAATCATGATGCGTATGGATGGATTGCAAGCGATTCATGTAATAAGTAAGTGTTGCTTCGTTGTTCTGATTATCTAGATAATTCCAACTTGCCCAAGCTTTGCGGTTTTTAGGCATTACCTTTTTATCTTTATGGAGAACAACCTCATTATTGGTGTATTTTATTGCTGATAGGATATTCATTTCTTCGGCGGTGGGTTTGTCGAGCATCGCCAATGTTTGATCGCTGTGCGTAGCACAGATGACCGCATCAAAAATCTGCTCTTGACCCCGGGTTATAATTTTTACTTTGCCCTCCTCTCGTATGATGCGCTCTACTTTGGAATTTAAGTAAACTTGATCTTTTAATCGCTCAAGCATCGGAGCAATATAGTTTTTCGAACCCTGCTTGATAACGTACCAGGTTGGCCTGTTGAATATCTCCAGCAACCCATGATTATGATAAAAATTAAATATAAACAATGCCGAGCAATTCAAAGCGTCTTCTCTATTTTTAGACCAAATAGCAGCCATCATGGGAATAAGATAACACTCGGTAAATTGTTCTGAATAATGATGTTTACGAATAAATTCATGAATGGTTACAGTAAGATCATCCGTTTGCGCAAGAAATTTTTTGGCATGCGTATTAAACGAAATGATGTCTTTGAGTAACCGATAAAAATCTTTGTTAACCAGGTTTCGACGATCGGAAAACAAAGTATTTAAACTATGGCCACAGTATTCGAGTCCGCGATGATCCGAGCGATAGCTGAAACTCATTTCGCTCGGTTGAATCGGTACGTTTAACTCTTCGAGTAATTTACAAAAATTAGGATAGGTTCTTTTGTTAAAAACAATAAATCCTGTATCAATGTTATATTCCGACTCTTCCGTGGTAACGGATATTGTATGGGTATGACCACCCAGATAATCATTCGCTTCAAATAATGATACATCATGGCTTTTACTTAATAGATAAGCACTTGTTAGACCAGATATTCCGGACCCAATTACTGCAATTTTTTTCAACCATAGTTCCTTTTTAGCTATTTGCTGGGTAATTTATTTTAATATAAATACGTTGTAAAGATATTTAATAATTAACTTTTGCGCCCACACCATTTGCATTATAAGACATTGATTAAAATGGTTTATCGATTATGATGTTAAAAAAATTTATTGTAGGCGCTTCTATGTTTCGACTTAAATATTGTATGTTGTTGCTCCTCTCTCATTCCTTACATGCATTAACCACATTAACAGTGACCTTAAGCACAGATAACAATCCAGGTGGAATTGGGAAGTGGGCGATCTGCGCTATTTTTTAAACGCTATGAATCAAAGCTTGAATTCAGCACCTGATGATTACGCAATTATATTCGCCTCGCCAATGACTATTCAGCTTAATGGGAATTTGCCCATCATTAACAACTCGTCGAATGCGGTGAATATTACCATCGGTAATCCTGGGACTATCCCCACCGTCACGATTGATGGTAATGGAGCCTATAGTGGTTTTTTTATTCCTATGGGAAACGTCACCATTCAAAATATGATTTTTCAAAATCTGATTGCTAAAGGGGGCGATGGCGGAGACGGCATCTCCGGTGGGGGTGGCGGGTTAGGTGCTGGCGCTGCCATTTTTGCACCACAAACTTTTTTAAATGGCTCCCATCCTGCTATTACGCTGATGAATATTTCTATCAGTAATTGTAGTGCCATCGGGGGCAATGGGGGCAATTACTCTACGCTTGCGAACACTGGGAATGAAGGTGGCGGTGGCGGCGGTGGTTTTGGCGGGAACGGCGGTTCAATTACCACCAGTGGCAGCACGGGTGGTGCTGGAGGTGGCGGTTTTGGTGGCAATGGGGGTGAGGTCACGCTTTCCACCATTGACCTTCTTGGGGGCGGCGGCAGTGGTGGAGGTGGCCTAGGTTCTAAAGCGGTTATCGGTATACTAACCAACCTAGGAAATGGAGGCTCTGATCAGAGCGCAGGTTCTGATGGCAATGGTTACGGACTTAATATCAGTGCAGGCTCTGGTGGTGGTGGCTATATCGGGGGTAATACGGCTGGGGGAGGTGGTGGTGGCGGTGCTATCATTAGTAGTGTGCTCTCTGGAGGTGGCGGTGGCGGGAGCGCTGGTTTGAATGGAGCCTCCGCTCAAGGAAACACCCCTCCCCTTACTTTTGCTACGCCATCGGGTGGAAATGGTGGTGATGGTGCAGGCGGCGGTGGGGGCGCAGTGGTTATTACTGGCCCGTCAAACGCGATTGATGGTCAAGCTGGAAATGGCGGCTATGGCGGCGGCGGTGGTGGTGGCGCGGGTACCGGTGCTTATGACAGCGACTATACCGTACAAGCAGGGTCTGGAGGCATAGGTGGCGGCGGTGGTGGCGGCGGCGTCAATCAGTCAGGAACGACCTCTGCTGGAGGTGGAAATTCTCTTGGCGGCGGTGGTGGCGGCGGTGGTGGTCCATCAAATGGCATTACGGCCACAGGAGGCTCTGATATAGGAAATCTCGGGGGTGGCTCTGGAGGGAGCGGAGCAAATAGCGTGGGTTCTGGTTTCGGTGGCGGTGGTGGTGGCGGCGGAAGCGGCCTTGGTGCTGCGCTCTTCATTGATAGTAACCTCATCTTAACCATACAAGCCATTTCGGGAACGCCAACCCTTTTCAATACCTCAAATAACTCAACCCAAGCAGGTATTCATGGCACCGGGGGTCCAGGGGGCATGGACGGTTCCGATGGTTCCGCTTTGGGCGATAGCATTTTCCTGCGTACTGGCTCCTCAATCACGTTCATTGCCCAAGCAACCAATGATCTATTAACACTTGGAAATCAGGTAGCCTTTACTGATGACACCTCATTCGGTACTGGAGGCACGAGTATTTATATTAAAGGTAATGGAACAGTTATTTACAACGGCACATCCAATTATCAAGGCACTGTTAAAATTGACAATGCGAATTTCAAGGTTAACGGTCTTATCGATCAAGCGCCGATATTTGTATGCCGTAACAGTAGCTTCAGCGCACAAAGGGGTACGCTTAGCGGACATGGAACGTTAACCGGAACCGTTTTTGCAAATTCGGGAACAATTTCTCCAGATCCAGGGCAAACCCTAACGGTTGGTAGTTTGACCCTTAATTCAGCAACCAGCAACAGCCTTGGTAGTCTGATTCATTTCGATGTTAATTCCAATGGTACCTCTTTAATTGCCGTGAATGGCGCTGCGACCCTTGCGGGTACTTTGGAAATTAATTTGGACGCAACGGCCCAGCCCGGAAACTACACACTGCTGACCTCTAATGGTATAACGGGTACGTTTGATAAGATTCTATTTACTGGGAAAATCCCACGTTATACTCTTTCCTATCTTCCTGTTGGCGCACCAACCTATGTGCAATTTAATTTTTTAGGTTACCCGCCGCCGACACCACCTACATCCGTTGATATACCCGCAACTGTGAATGGTTCGCCGGTGCTTAATCCTGCAGTTGTATGTTGTGGCCGACCCGTTATCTTGGGGCCGTTACCGATACCAGGTCCTGGACCCACAGCGTATACCATTATTAATACGACCGGTACTGTTCAGTGCAAGATTGGGCGAACACCCTCACAAATCTACTTGAAAATGTATGGTAGAAATGGCTCATGTACCATCGTGGGAACTAAAAATGGTATTGTCTCTAATCCGTTAAAGGTAATTGCACCGTGAGAAATTTTTCCGTTATTATAATGACCCTGGGAATGGTTGGCGTAACGTTTGCAGCCGATAACGCGCCTCATACATCATTAAAGAAATGGGGGAGATTTTATCTCGGCGTGAACTCGGGATTTACGGTTCATGATATTCAATTAACATCACAACAATTGGGCTTCACTCATCCCAGTGGAAAATGCAATACGCGTACGGATTTTTCTTCATTCTTTCCAGGATTGCAGCTAGGATTCATGCGTCCACTTCCCAATCAATTCATCTTGGGGATGGAGGCGAATGTAACGTTTAATACGAATCAAAAGACAAATTTAGATTGTAACTGTCCTTACAACCCTTATGTATCTGACCGTTTCTCATTGAGAGTCCCGATGCAAAGTTCGCTCAAAGGTCGAATAGGACACATCATAATTGGGCATACTAGAACCATATTACCTTATCTGACCGCGGGAGCTAGTTTTAATCAAACCAAATTATCGTATTCTAACGAAGGGGGTGATTATTATGCTCAAAATAAAACGCAGGCAGGCGCTTTAATTGGTGCTGGTATCGAATGGTCTTTTCAAAAAAATTGGTCTTTCCGGGCTGAATACACCTACGCCGATTATGGAACGGCCCATAACCTGAGAATTCCTCAAGTTTATGGTTTAATGGATCCGAATGGTAATGCTCGTGTTGATTTAAATACAAACAATTTTGCTTTTTCGGTGAATTATTGGCTTTAAACACGAAATCCAGAACAGACACAGGATGCATTGATGAAATTTACATGCAATATCGATAAAACAGATCGAATGAACCGGGCAATCATTGGTGCAGTGCTGTGTATCGCGGCACTGTTTGGTATGGGGAAGTATTTTTATATTTTACTTGGACTTGCACTAATCATCGAGGGCATCATTGGTTGGTGTTCCATCCCCTATGTGCTGAGCAAGATCAAGCGATTGTTCTAAGTATCACCAATAGTGAAGCAACATGAATAATTGAATTGTGTATCTTTTTTCCTTAAAAACCACCTAAAACACACAAAAACTGAACGGAAAGAACTACAATTATAATTTTCTACGAATAGGAAATTTTATGAAAATTGCATTGATAACGGGTGCTAATAGAGGACTTGGTTTAGAATTTTCTTATCAACTAAAAAATAAGGGCTACCACATTATCGGTTGTTGCCGTAATCCTTCTGCAGCAACAGAGTTAAATCAAATTGCAGACGAAGTAATCAAACTGGATGTAACGTCTGATGATGATATCAAATCTTTAGTGAACGCACTGAACGGACGCCCTATCGATTTACTGGTGAACAATGCGGGCATTACCGGCGAGCAAGGTGTGACCGTAGGGAATATTCAGCGAGAAAATTATCTTCACGTCTTAAATGTGAACTGCGTCAGTGTCGTAAAGATTTGTGATGCGCTATTGCCAAATTTACGTGCAAGTGCTGATAAAAGTATATTAGTAATTAGCTCACAAATGGGCAGCATCTCGGACAATAATCAGGGTCGCTCTTATGCGTATCGCTCGAGTAAAGCGGCATTAAATTGCGTTATGCACAGCTTTGCTCTGGATGTTAAACCAATGGACGTGCATGTGATGCTTATGCATCCAGGCTGGGTTAAAACGGATATGGGTGGTCCTAATGCCGCCGTTGACGCCAAATCCAGTGTTGCCGGGATGTTGCGCGAAGTCGAAAAATATATGAGCCAAAGTCATGCCGATATTCTTTATACTTTTGATGGTAATCGCATTGGCTGGTAATACAACGATCTTATACCGAGGGCATTAAATGAAGCTATTTGTAATCTACATCGGAGGAGCACACGAGCAAGGCCTTATCGAACTGCATGATATTCGCTTTGTGGTCGCTAACACCATTGAAGATACTTATGCTCGTTTGCGTAAAAGCTGGTGGGGTATTCCAAAAAGCTTACATTTAGATGCGTGGGGAATATTAGAGTATGCTGATGGCTATAATATCAATATAGTCACTACCCCACCCAAACCTCAAGAACAAAAATTATATTTCGTAAATTTAGGCGGCTATGATAACGGTCAATTTACTGAGCTCCATCAAAACGTTTTTGTTGTCGCAACAGATGAAGCTCAGGCAAAACGCAAAGCTATGCAACAAATTTCGCAGTGGGTAACACCGCATCGAGATCATTTATATCAAATCGAAAACCTGTTAAATCTTAATAACTTACTGGCAACAGATCATTATTATTTACATATCGAAAAAGCCTTAACAGCGAAGCCCTTTGAATTCACTTGCCGCTATACGCCTATTGGTAGAACACGATAATACTGTTGCACAGCGATTGTATATTTAATCCGTATCTTAGCAGCAGTAGAAATTTGCAGAAAATTAATATATTTTTGATGAAACAGGGAAAAAGGAATTATTATGGACAATAAATTAGAACTTCTAACACCCACCAACTCGGTGCTTCTTTGTATCGATTATCAACCGCAAATGGCTTTTGGCGTGGTCAACATTGATAGACAAAGCCTTAAAAATAATGCTGTATCTCTTGTTAAATCCGCAAAAATATTTCATGTCCCTACCATTTATACCACCGTGGAAACAGAGAGTTTTAGTGGGTATTTCTGGCCTGAGTTATTAGAGATATTTCCTAAGCATGATCTGATTGAGCGTACGAGCATGAACTCATGGGACTCAGAAACCGTGCGCAATCATGTTGCACAAACTCAGCGAAAAAAATTAATCCTCTGTGGTTTATGGACTGAGGTATGCATTAATATGTGTGCATTCTCAGCGATGCAGGATGGTTATGAAGTCTATGTAGTGGAGGATGCCTGTGGTGGAACAAGTGTTTCTGCTCATGATTGGTCTATGCAACGCATGGTTCAAGCCGGTGTAGTTCCTATGACCTGGCAGCAAACACTTTTGGAATGGCAACGAGACTGGGCCAGAAAAGAAACTTATGACGCAACCATGGATTTGGTTAAGGAACACAGTGGCGCTTATGGCATGGGAGTTGATTATGCTTATACCTTAGTTCACAAACAACCCTCGCGAGCACACTGGCAAGGTAAGGTGATTAAGTGAGCCCTTTTGTAATCAAAAGCCCACTGAGAGTATAATCATAAATGCGCTGAATTAAAGCATGCCAAGCTTTAATTCAGCTTAACCTAGGTTTTTTGGGAGGTTAATTATGATAACGCTCATTCCCGAGATTGTATGGCCTGAGAATGCTAAGGATGCAATCTTAATGCAAAATAATCTTAAAAATAAAATAAAAATCGAAGATGATTATAACCCCATTAAGTATATAGCAGGTATCGATTGCAGTTATGATTTAAAAAGTAAATTAAGTTTCGCGATTGTTGTCATCATGAAGCTTGATGAGTTGCTGCCTCTTGAGATTATACGTGCAGAACGACCCACTACATTCCCTTACATCCCCGGCCTATTATCGTTTCGCGAAATTCCGGTTATATTGACTGCCTTGCAACAAGTTAAAATCAAGCCTGACATGCTCATGGTTGATGGCCATGGGATTGCCCACCCGCGTCGCTTAGGGATTGCTGCACATTTAGGCGTACTATTAGATATTCCCGCTATCGGTGTGGCAAAATCAAAACTGATTGGACGCTATCATGAGCCCCCTCTCACAAAGGGTAGCGTTAGTGAATTAACCGATAAAGGGGAGCAAATAGGAACGGTATTGTGCAGTAAAAATAACGTAAAACCCTTATTTATCTCTCCGGGGCATCGGGTAGGACATGAATGTGCAGTCGATATCGTGTTACAATGCTTGACCAAGTACCGCTTACCTGAGCCGACACGGATCGCCGACAAAATTTCTAAAATTAAGCCGTGAAGGGTCACAAAATTACCAAAATGAAACGTTATGTCCAGAACTCAAAGACTTTTTGATCTCCTGCAAATTCTGCGTTCTCATCGGTATCCTGTGACCGGACAACATTTAGCACAAGAGCTTAAGGTAAGCCCACGGACAATCTATAGAGACATCGCTACACTGCAAGGACAGGGAGCTGCAATTGAAGGTGAACCAGGATTGGGCTATATTTTACGTCCTGGATTTATGCTCCCTCCCCTGATGTTTTCTGAGGATGAAATTGAAGCCTTGGTTTTAGGGGCGCGCTGGGTCTCGCATCGGGCAGACCAAACACTAAGCGTCGCAGCATCTCAGGCTCTAGCTAAAATTTCTGCAGTGCTTCCGCAAGCGCTTAGAAAACAAATTGAGTTTACGGGATTGCTCATTGGTCCAGCAAAAAATTCCATAAAAATTGATGACGACTATGAGGCTACTATCCGCTTTGCGTTGCGCAAAGAATGCAAACTACAAATTACTTATCTTGATTATAAAGGTAATGAGTCACTGCGGACTATATGGCCTCTTGCCCTAGGTTTTTTTGAAGAAATACATACGATTGTTGCCTGGTGTGAGTTACGCAATGATTTTCGTCATTTTCGCACCGACAGAATTCTTCATTTACAGTCTATAGATAATCGCTTTCCAGAGGGACGACACATTTTATTAAAAAGATGGCAGCGGCTCCATAATATCCCGGAACAATAAAAAATCACTACTGACAAAAACTGACAGAGGCCTTGAATATACTTCGCGTTGTTTACACACTCAAGGAGAAATCATGTTACTCGAACCAAGCGTCATTGTTTTTTATGTTCATGACATTCAAGTCAGTAGAGAATTCTACCAAAGTTTGCTGGGAATGCTTCCTGACAAAAATTCTCCAGACTTTTGCAGCTTCAAATTAAGCTCAGGGATGAGTTTCGCTTTAAAAGCTAACTACAATATCATCCCTCCGGTAGATTCAACTCAGGGCAATGGTGAGCTTGCTTTTACCGTAGGTAGCAACAAAAAAGTCGACGAGCTTTTTGCGCTCTGGCAAAGTATGAGGGTAGACATTATCCTACCCACGCAACAGATTTCATTTGGTTACACCTTTGTAGCTCATGACCCTGATGGCAATCGTTTGCGAGTTGTCTCACTAAGGAGCAGCTAAGATGTCTCTTCCCCCCCCTAAATTAAATTATGTAAACAGCTTCGTTCTCTACGGACATAGTGTCGTAACCTCCAATAATAACGAAGCAAACCCCACTACATCAAAATTGCCGACTTTATGGCAGCAATTTATAAGTAGAAGGGAACAAGAGGTTCCGGTTTTCTGCGTTTATTGGAACTATGAATCGGATGCAGACGGACTTTACCAGGCTACAGTTGGCTCCACCGTGGACAAAACTCAAGGCCCATCGGATTCAGTGCGCATCAAGGAAGGATACTATCTGGTTTTCAAAAACCGTGGACCTAAGCCTGCGGCAATAATTGAAATTTGGCAATATATATGGTGCTATTTTGAAAACACATCCAACTCGAATTATAAGCGCACTTTTATAACAGATTTTGAACAGTACAATGCTGACGATGCCGTAACGGTATACATCGGCATCCAGAAACACGGGTAATCTCGATTGAGCATAAGTTTTTGGCACACAAATCCATTTTATACTTGATGTGAGTAATGTTATATTATAAGCCTATTATCTTTAATTATTGAAATAAAGGTGTGCAGTTTAATTTGATCTTCTACTAGAGCTCGCGAACAAGTCCTTGGGCCTAGTAAATGTCAAAGATCCAAGTACTCGCACTACTTTGCCAAAAATAAAATAAATCAAGATGAGGCTATATTCTCATCCAATGATTGTTCTACCAGGGAAAGGTGAACTATGTATGTAACGGTCAGAAACAAATTTATTATAAATCTGGTTATATCCTGCACCTGGTTTATATTGTGTTTCTATCTTTCATTGCCCTGGATTAGAGATTTAGCATATTATATTACGATTGTCCCGGCAGTGATTATCGTCTGTTCTATTGCCCTTCTACCGGGCTTTATGTTTATGTTTCTTCTAATCAGTTATCTAACTGATTCTCGTAAGAATCAAGACTATATACATGAATTCCCTCCGGTTTCCGTTCTGATAGCAGCTTATAACGAAGAGCAATCAATTGAGTTCACCTTAAAATCAATTAAAAATCAGCAATATCCTGCTTTAATCGAAGTTATTCTCATTGATGATGGGTCTACCGATAGCACCATCGAAAAGGCATCAAGTATCAACTTACCTAATTTTCATATCTTACATGCAGAGCATGGTGGCAAAGCTGCTGCACTCAACCTGGGTCTAAAAAAGACTACGACAAATTATATTATAACCATAGATGCTGACACCTACTTGCATCCGATTGCCATAAAACAACTTATGAATAAACTCCTTATCGGTCCATCAGGTACTGTGGCCTGCGCAGGTTCTGTTTATGTGAAAAATTCACGTGCAACATTTATGACAAAAATTCAGGAGTGGGATTATTTTCATTCAATTGCGGTTATTAAACGATCACAAAGCATGTACCAAGGAACTTTAGTAGCTCAAGGTGCGTTTTCAGTCTACGAAAAAAAGGCCTTAGAAGAAGTTAATGGTTGGCCTAATGTTGTGGGTGAAGATATTGTAATGACTTGGGCTCTCCTTAATAAAGGATATCGAATTGATTTTGCAGAATATGCGATTTCTTTTACAAATGTTCCAGAAACTTATAAACAATTTTTCTTTCAAAGGAGTCGTTGGGCTCGAGGCATGTGTGAGGCATTTAGGCAATATCCACAGATTCTATTCCGTGCCCGTCTTTCGACTTTTTATGTTTACTGGAATTTGTTTTTTATTATTTTAGATAATATTTTCTTTTTTATTTTTACTCCGGGCTTAATTGCAGCATTGTTTGGTTATTATTACATTGCAGGCCCCATGACCCTTGCCGTACTTCCTCTAGGTATTGCCAATAATTTAATTTTTTTCTCGGGTCAGCGTACAGTATTTACCACGTGCGATTTAAAAGTTCGTAAAAACGTCTTTGGATTAATAATTTTTGTACTCTTTTATCAGTTTCTTATGAATCCGGCGGTTATCTACGGTTATTTCTCAGAATTATTTAATCGTAAGAAGAGCTGGGGAACGAAAAAGTAAATCAGAATTAAAGATTCAATTCTGGTTACAAGGGAGAATAATGTGCTAACAAAAAAACTTGGGGTAATTGCGTGTTTGGTTGGTACGCTAAACATGGCTTATGCAAATAATGATCCCAATTTTTGGCATGATTTCTCCACAGCGACTACCTATATAAAAGAGAATAAATTTAACGAGGCGATACCTCTTCTTGAACGTTTGGAAAAAATTGAAAAAAATTTTCATGTTGCGCTTGCACTTGGAGATGCCTATTCAGGCGCAGGTGATAATTTAAAAGCATTAAATGCGTACTCTTCAGCGCTAACTCAAGCAAATGAGGCAAAAAATAAAGTTATTGAACGTGTTGCGCTGTTTAAAATTGCACGTACTCAATTGAGATTGAAACAGTATCAAGCCGCTTATGACTCCTATAATTCATTACTTGCCCAGCACTTAGATCATGAAGATAAGGTGATTGCTCAAGCAGGATTAGCAGAAGCAAGCAAAAAACTTCCTACGCCAACCGCACAGATTGCCCTACGCCATGGTGATGAAGCCGCCTCTCAAGAAAAACCAAAAACTGCCTTAGTATTTTATAAACAGGCTTACGATGATGCAGTGAAATTAAAAAATGAAGTTTTAATGCGCGTAGCTTTATTTAAAATGGCAAGAATGCACGTCTGGTTAGTGAATTATGACGCGGCAGTAGATTTATACTCTCACCTCCTTTCTATGAGGTTGGATCCTGCTGATAAAAAAGTTGCCCTTCTTGAATTAAACACGGTAACACAACTTAAAAAAGACTCTATTCTGCAAAAAGCACACGATTTAATTGTTAAAAACCAAGGTAAAGAGGCCTATAATTTAATTAAACCTTATCTAAAAGAGCCTTCATTTTCCACATACCTTGTTGCTGCTCAAAGTAAAGCAATTATGGGTGACTATCAGCAATCCTATCTTTACTTTGCTCAGTGTTATCGCCTAAGCAGCAATCATACCGATAAGAAAATTTCTTTATTTGGGATGATCAGGATGCAAATTGCGCTCAAAAATACTGTGCTTGCAACACACTATTTGCATCGCTTACATCAATTACCAAGAAGTGCTTCAGATCGAATAATGGAGGCAAAACTACAGGACCAAATACACGATTTGACCATAGCACGTGTTATCGCTCAATCGAAAACTTTGCTTGATTCAAACAAAGGAAGGCAAGCTTATGAGTTCGTATCAGGATATTTAAACAAAGAAAATAATCCTACTTTATATATTATTGCGGCTGAAGCTATGGCTATGCAAAATCAACCTTTATTGGCATTAGAACTTTATAAGAAAAGTTACTCTTTAGCTAAAAATAATCGGGATAGCACTGCTGCTTTATTCGGTATAGCGAAAATGCAGTTTTGGCTCAGCCGCTACGTTGCTGCTAAAAAAACTTATAATTTAATTTTGCAACGAAAATTAACCGCTAAAGACCACGAGCTTGCCCTGGCAGGTTTGGTTAAAAGCCTTGCTTATTACGATAGGCCACGAACTGCAGCATATAAAGTGCCTTCTGGCACAGTTTTTCATACACCACAATTGACTATAGCTGCAGCACAAGCATACTCCTGGTCTGATTGGCCGGATCGTACCCGTGATATTTTATTAAACAACGCCACCCTCTTAAAAGATATCAATCCCAATTCAGGTCTAGGAATGGATTTAAGAGATTTACAATGGCAAACTCGTGTAGCAACTGCACCTCATTTAATTACCCCCATGGCTTTTGCCTCTGCTGACTCGGAAACCTTCCGCAAGCGACAAGCACAACTTACTTACAGAAGGTACTGGAATTATCATGCCCAGACTTTTCTTGGACCTGATTATATTCGTTACTCACAATATCAGTCTTACAAATTGGAGGCGACCGGTTTTTATTTTCGCCAAATAGTTCAACCTACGCGATATTTAGCGGTTCAAGGCATGCTTGAACCCATAGAGTATAAAAATTTATCGCATTCTCAACGGAATAAATGGAACCCATTACTCTGGAATGCTTCAGCTAATTTAGTCCCCAATGATTACTTTAATTTATCAATTTCCGCCAATCATGAAGTAATTGAAACATTTCCTGCGTTTGCTAATGAAATAATGGATAATCAATACGCAGCCACATTGAATATAAGCCCGTTACCTTATGTCAAAGTAAATGGTTCTGGTTATCGTTTAAACATAAATGATGGCAACATAAGAGATGGCTATTTTACCTCGGCATCGCTTTTAGCAAGCCCTAGTTATGGGATTAGCATTATGGGCATAATAAGAGGTTACACCAATAAATTTAGATCACCCAATTATTTTAGCCCTCATCTCTATAACGAAAAGAAGGTTTTATTAAAGCTAGGAAGAAGATTTCATGGCGTTTGGCATTACTATCTGGATGGAGGCTTGGGACGTCAATATATCACCGCGGCTCCAGATGCGGAAACATCCTCAAGCCCAACCTATCAATGGGGTTTAGGATGTAATGGTCCCATCACCAAAGCACTTTCCGTTACCCTTTATTATGCTGACATCCATCAAGCATCCTCATTTATTAACTCACCCGACTATAGTTATCAATATGGCGCTTTAAGTTTTAATTTAGTACTCAGCTAATCGTTTGCCTAAGAGGATTTTAATTGCTTAGAGATAAATAAGTTTGTTTGCGTTTGCGTTTGCGTTTGCGTTTGCGTTTGCGTTTGCGTTTGCGTTTGCGTTTGCGTTTGCGTTTGCGTCCTAGTGTAAACCCAAGGAGTAAGATCTGACAAGCAACCCCTGGGCTTCTGTCAGATCAATTGCTGAGTATGAACTAGATTTCCATAAGCTCTTTTTCTTTTTCAACCAATAATACATCAATCTCTTGAATGTATTTATCTGTAAGCTTTTGAATGACCTCAACAGCACGTCGTTCATCATCTTCAGATATCGATTTATCTTTTACCAAATCTTTTAATTGATTATTCGCATCCCGGCGGATATTACGTATAGAGACTTTGCCTTGCTCTCCTTCACCACGCACTACCTTGATCAGTTCTTTACGACGCTCCTCTGTGAGGGGGGGCATTGGAACCCGAATCGCAGTACCAGCCGTTGAGGGATTTAACCCCAAATCAGAAGTGAGAATAGCTTTCTCAATGGCGGCGATCATGCTTTTTTCCCACGGTGTTACAAGTAGGGTACGAGAATCACTCGCATTAATATTAGCCACTTGACTTAGCGGAGTTAAAGTACCGTAATAATCTACCTGTACATGATCCAAAAGGCCGACATTGGCTCTTCCAGTACGTATTTTAGTCATATCCACATGTAATGCTTCAATGGTTTTTTTCATACGTTTTTCAGAGTCTTGCTTAATTTCATTAATCATTATTTGCTCCGACAATAGTTCCTACTCGTTCTCCGGATACAATACGTTTTAAAGCATCAGGTGCACCCATATCAAAAACCTGTAAAGGCATACTCTGTTCCTGACACAGGCATATTGCTGTGGAATCCATAACTTCCAAGCCCTGAGTGAGCACTTCTTTATAGGTTAAATAGTCATAGCGCTTAGCATCTGGATTTTTCATTGGATCTGAAGAATATACCCCATCTACTTTGGTAGCTTTTAGTACAACATCCGCATCAATTTCAATGGCACGTAGGCATGCTGCAGTATCCGTAGTAAAAAATGGGTTTCCAGTGCCTGCTGCAAAAATAACTACATGGCCCGTGCGCAAATGAGTTATCGCCTTACGACGGTGATATGAGTCAACTACCCCAATCATGGGGATAGCTGACATGATACGTGCAGGCAGGTCGATGCGTTCAAGGGCATCACGCATAGCAAGAGCATTCATAACAGTTGCCAACATGCCCATGTGATCACCTGTTACCCGCCCAACTCCTGCCTGAACAAGTGCCTTGCCACGAAATAAATTGCCGCCACCTAACACTAAACCAACTTCTATACCCATTTTGATCAATTCAGCAATATCACGTGCTAATTTATCTAAAACAGCCGGATCAATTCCAAATTGGGACTTCCCCATCAGGGCTTCACCGCTGAATTTTAGTAGAATACGTTTGTATTTTAGTTTTGGGTGACTATTGTTCATTATGAGCGAACCTGGGCCATTACTTCATCAGCAAAATTGCTTTCTTCTTTTTGGATACCTTCACCAACTTCAAAACGAATAAAGTTTGTGACTTCTGCATTCTTTTCTTTAAGCAATTGGCTTACTTTGATATCTGGGTTTTTTACAAAAGGTTGACCCAATAAACTCACCTCATCAACAAATTTATTGATACGACCTTCAATCATTTTATCGATAATTTCTTGAGGTTTGCCGCTTTCTTTTGCCTGTGCAGTAAATACTTCACGCTCCGTCTCAATCGCATCAGCTGATACCTGGTCACGGCTAACAACTAAAGGCTTATTCGCAGCAATATGCATGGCGAGGTCTTTTGCCAGTTCTTCGTCACCACTTTTCAGGGCAATCATTACCCCGATGCGGGATCCGTGTAGATAATGACCTATTACATTGTCAGATTGCATACGGTTAATACGACGAATTTGAATGTTTTCACCAATCTTGGTAATCAATTCAAGACGAGCTTGCTCTACAGGCATACCATTAGATAAAGTCAAAGCAGCAACAGCGGCAGCGTCATCAGCGGTACTGTTTAAAGCCGCTTGAGCCACTTCGTTAGCAAAACTTATAAAGTTGTCATCACGAGCAACGAAATCTGTTTCACTATTAATCTCAAGCATCACAGCCTTTTGGCCATCAGCTGAACGAGCAACGACAATAGCACCCTCTGCTGCGACGCGATTTGCTTTTTTATCGGCTTTTGCCTGGCCTGCTTTACGCATTTCTAGAATAGCTTGCTCAATATCACCATTGGTTTCAATCAAGAATTTTTTACAATCCATCATACCAGCGCCTGTACGCTCGCGTAGTTCCATAACCAATTTTGCACTAATTGCCATCTTCTCTTCTCCGCATAGAAAAAAGGGGCTTCAGGTATAAAACCTAGCCCCTGTCATCGAGTGTTAATTATTCACCAGCTTTAGCTGCATCAGTTTCTTTAACTTCAACAAATTCTTCATCTGAAGAGCCAACAGCAACTGTATTGCTACCTTTTGCATCTAAAATTGCATCAGCAACAGCACGTACATAGATCTCAATAGCTCTCATGGAGTCATCGTTACCAGGAATAATATAATCTATATTTTTTGGGCTATTGTTAGTATCTACTATACCAATAACCGGAATCTTCAAGCGTCGAGCTTCTTCAACAGCGATATGCTCAAAACCGACATCAACTACGAATAGCGCATCAGGCAAACCACCCATATGCTCAATACCACCTAAGCCACGCTCAAGCTTATCAAGCTCACGAGTTAACATCAGCGCTTCTTTTTTAATCATTCCTTCAAACAATCCCTTATCTCTCATTTCTTTCAATTCTTTAAGACGGAAAATGGATTGACGGACCGTTTTATAGTTAGTGAGCATCCCACCTAACCAACGGTGATCAACATAGGGCATTCCACAACGTTTAGCTTGTTCACGAATGCTCTCTTGAGCTGCTCTTTTAGTACCCACAAAAAGAATTTTTGCTTTATTCGATGCCAAGCGGCCAACATAATTTAGGACATCGTTCATCATAACCATAGTTTTTTCGAGGTTAATGATATGGATTTTATTTCGTGAACCGAAAATGTACTCAGACATTTCAGGATTCCAAAAGCGCGTTCTGTGACCAAAATGGGCGCCTGCTTCGAGCAATTCTTTCATACTTACATTCATTATGTTCTCCAGGGTTAATCCTCCACACTTCCCATACGTAACCCCCGAGGGGACCCTAACGTATGTGCCGAAATGTGTGTGTATTTTTAAAGCGTGCTATTTATACCATAGTTCGGTTTATTCAGCAATGAAATAAATAGATTGTAAGTCGATGAATTTACAGAAGTCTGACTTGCCAAATGATTAATTGATACTAAATTTAATAAAGAGGAAGCTCTAATTCTATATTGGATGAATCATGAATAAAAATAAATCGTTAATGAATAATACAGCAACACCCCATCCAATTTCTAATCGCTATCGCTTTAATCCTCACAAGCATGTAAAAATTTGGCTGAGTAAAAATCCCGATCTATTTCTAAATCTTGAAAATCAGATTCGTTTAATTCAAATGCGCGAGCAAAACCCTAAGGATAAAATTTATTTGGTTTATGATTCCTCGCTATTAACTACATCCAGCTTGGAAGAATTATATTTGTTTTGCCAGGAAAATCAATTTTGCTGGTATGATGCCCATGGCCTGAAAGAAAATTTACATACTGAATTTGAACACCGGTTGTATGAATATTATCTTGATGAAATTACCCATCTGAGCGAGGGTGGGAATCTCGCCGTTGCCAGCGACATTTTACGATGGCTATCCCCTATTTACCGCTTAGGAAGCTATAGTGATTTTGATTATCCGGTAAATACACGAATGCTTCCAGGCACGGTAGAAATTTCAGCACCAATCCTTTTAAATATTGGCAGTTTAAAACTAGGGCAAAAGGAGTTCATTCTTTCTAATAATGACTTTATTGCAGTGGCCGATCTGCAAGCAGCAAAGCCCTTCATTGAACAAATTCAACAAGGTTTAATCGCACGACTTGCGGTTTATGATAATGACTTTATTGAACGAACTGATGCTGAACTGCAAGAAGGATTTATTAATCGACAGATTTTAAAATTACTAAAAAATCGTGCCGAAACCTATTATATCAATCGGTCTAAAGAAATATATCCACTGTGTTCATCACGAGAAGTGCGTCATTATCTTAACCAGGCAACAAGCAATATCGATAACTACATCATATTTCATCAACAGGACCATGAATCACCGGGCGATGTGGTACAGCGGTTAAGAACGCAAATGAAGCAGCAACTGACACTAACTAAAAGATTATTTTTTAAAAAAGATTGTCAGGAAATTAACTATTATTTGCGAAAAGATGATGTCTCATTTTTGAATTATCATATGAAAAAGGAACTCGACTTATTTTTAAAATCTGTAATCGTATGTACCACAGGTCCTTTGCAGATTGCTAATTCATTGTTTGGCGGTTATATCTTCTCCACTCATCATTTTCAAGATTACATTCAATCCTTTTCATTTCAAACTTATGGATTACAACAGGCTTTTCAATCTTTAAACAGCATTCCTCTGCAGGAAAATCTGTTTGGCATGCTCCGTTTTCTAGGTGTCGATGAAGGAACGCTTAATGACTCCTCCTGGCTCGAATCAGGTCAGCAGCTTCAAGAGGGGCGCATTCGTATTTTGGAATCAAAGCAGGCAGAACTTCATGACACACTTCCCCTGCTACTACAAGAAACAAAAGCAGAGCTTGAGCACTTACTCATGAGATTGAATCAATCGATGAGTCACAGTATGGAATATGAAGTAGTCAAACACGCATTAGAAAATATACTTCGTTGCTTTCAAAAATCCTCTCAAGGAGTTGAGTTTAATATTGCTGCTTTTCGCACTGTACCCCAAGTAATGACAAATAAAAAAGTGCATGAGCCCCTTCAGCAACTTAGAAACAAATTAGAGCAGTTTAGCCATCAAGCCATAATATTTCGCATCGCCAAAAATAAAAAAATAAATATAGCACAGCCTTGAATCACCATAAGATGCTCTTGACAGTATCGATATTTACTATAATATGACTTTTTTATCGCCAGGGGTGCTGACTTCGGTTAGCTGAGACATACCCTTAGTACCTGCTCTGGATAATGCCAGCGAAGGAAGAGTGAATTATGTATAGTCTTTTTTATAAATCTCAAACTAATCCTTTACCTTTTATTGATGAAATAACACAAGAGGAAGAGGTAACAAGAATCCTGCAATTGATTTACGCGCACCCTTTCAATCAGCAACTTTTCTCGGGGACACTCTCTAAAAATTCATTTGGCAGCTATCTTCAAGATGATTTTTATTATCTGCACCATTATGCACTCATGCTCCAGCAATTATCCCAGCGTTTACATTCTTATAATCTGCTTAAGCTATCCGAGCAACTCAATTATATGGGTACAGGTATTATAGAAGAAGAGCAAGCTATGCACCAACACTATATTCAATTCTATGTAGAGCAGAAGCCAAGCAAGGCCATTGTTCAATATGTAGAATTTTTGCAAAACCAAGTACATGAGCAACCGCTGTATGTGGCCTTATGTAGTATCCTGCCCTGTTTTTGGATTTATTATCAATTAGGGCAACAAGCCATGAAAATCATCCAAAATAACAATGTTTACCAGTCATGGATTGATACTTATACAGGTAACTCCTTCGTTCAAGCAACGCTGGATCTGGTTGATAATGTCAATAACTTGGCAGCAACTGCAAGTGCGCACCTGCGTAAGGAAATGAAAGTAGCATTTATGAAAGCAGCAACGCATGAGCTTAATTTTTTTGATGCCATAATCGAGCAGAACTTTAATATGCATTTAAAAAGCGACGAGTTATTAACTATTTCCGCTTCACCGCTAATTTGAAATTTATGGTCACGAGATCCTTGACCGAATCCGTTTCTACCCATTCCCCAGTACCCACGGAAAATTCACTGCGTTTAATGGGTAGGCTACCCGTAACCACCCAATGTTCCGGTGATAATTCTTGGGTATTGAATAGGACCTTAACCGGCATAATTTTGTCTTTTATGGTTAAGGTGCCTTTTGCCTCATAGGTTGCTGCATCTATTTTTTTAAATTCGTTTGCTTTAAGTTCTGCTTGTGGAAATTTTTTTACGTCAAACCATTCGGGCGTTAACAGCAAAGTCGCCACCTCAGCATAAGATACACTCACGGAATCAGTTTTTACCGTAATGAGAATTTGGCTATCTTGATATTTTTGCGGATCAGCACTAATTGTCCCGGTAAAAGATTTAAATTCCCCGGTTAGAGGAGCATTGTTTTGAGTCGCAGAAAAAGTAATAGAGCTTTCTGTCGGAATAATCTCCCACCTGGGTAGAGGCACGGCCCAGCTAAGCGAAATTATTATAACGTTTAGAAATAGTGCAATTAAAATATTCAACGCCACATCCTCCTTAAAATATCATCTTTATCAATAAAATGATGCTTCAATGCCGCAGCCGTATGAATACACAATGCTGCGATTAACCCATAAGCGAGCCACTCATGCACAATCCCCAGGACCATCATTTTATCTCGATCAGGGGATATAAGGAGAGGTAAGGAAAAGAGACCGAAGAAAGACGGAGCCAATCCAGCTGCAGAGGTTAGTAGCCAACCCGTTAGAGGCATAGCAAACATCAGTATGTATAAAGCCCAGTGCATACTCCTAGCAGCTAAACGTTCGAGCCAGTAAATATTTAACTCAGGATCAACATTTTTTATACGCCATAATAAACGAACAAGGACTAAAAAAAGCACCAGAATACCGAACTCTTTATGCCAGCCATAAAGCTTGAGCTTAATCGTTCCCAAAGGTAAGGAGCTCATATAAAAGCCGATGATCAGCATACCAATAATCAAAAAGGCCATAAACCAATGCAGAATTTTGCTCACAATCCCGAATTGACTGCGCGTATTGAGTATTTGCATACGAGTATCCTTCCTTTGGAGCTGTCAATCTCTACTCTGCAGATTTATTATCATATTTTGACGGTTGATTACTTTGGAAAGCCTCAGCACCAATCATTAATTGCACTTCATCACCTAATGCAGGTAGTAAAGCTTTCATCCCGAAATCAGAACGTTTTATTGTTGCAGTGGCCGTAAATCCAACAGACATCCGATTAGTGACAGGGTTCATACCCGCCTTATTGAATTTCACATGCAACACGACTGGTTTGCTGACGCCATGCAGGGTTAATGTTCCGGAGACATCTGCAGTATCTTTACCCGTATTTTTAATTTCATTGCTGACAAAGGTAGCAATAGGAAATTGTTTTACATCAAAAAATAAAGGAGATTTTAAATGATCATCGAGCTCGGGAAGTCCAGTGCTCAAATCCGACATATTAATCATGGCATTGACTTTACTTTGTTCGGGGTGATCCTTATCCAACGTCAACTCACCTGATGCATACCACTTACCGGATTGCGATGAAAAGCCCAAATGATTGATGCTCCATAAGACATAAGTATGATTTTTATCCAAAGTGAACTGGGTCGGTGTTGCAAAAGAACAAAAGCTAGCTACAAAAATACTGAGTGACAACAACGCGCGTGATAAAGTGTTCATATTCAATCCTTGATTATTCGGGTTTAAGTGAGCCGTTAACTAATTTATCGCATAATCCCTTCGGCATAAACAGAAAAGCATCTTTTTGGCCTGTTTTTTTTGCGGAGCCGGCGCACGATGCAGTCGCAGTTGCACAATCATTCATACCTATTTTAGCTACTCCATAACATTTTTCCATTTCCGGAGTTGTGGTATCGGCAGCATTAGTAGTACTTGCAATTAAAATAAGGAAAGCAGAGACTGCTGATTGAACAATTCTTTCTCCCTTCATTAGAGTTCTCCATACTTTTGAAAGACAACATATGGTATAATTATTTAAAAAATAATGAAATATTTTTTTACCAACCCTGAAGTTGACTTATTTTTCCTTGGTACGCCACAACGTCCAAAAGTGGCATTGATAATTTTTTCTTTAATGTTTCAATGTTTGCATTTAACTCCAGCATATATGGATCGAGACAATTAGCAATCCATCCTGCGGGAGTTATCCCATATCTGTTTAGAACGGCATCAGTAAGAAGCGCATGATTAAGACATCCTAGTTTCATACCGACTACTAAAATAACCGGTATTTTGTACTCAATTAAAAAATCTACCCATGTTTCCTCTTCATTCAAAGGAACCAATAATCCCCCAGCCCCCTCAATAAACAGATATTCAGCTTGTGGGAGCTTAAGTCCCTCACAATATTGAATAATTTTATTTATGTTAATTTGCCGACCTTCTCTAGCCGCGGCAATGTGGGGTGAAACTGCTTTTTCAAATGCCCATGGATTTATTGTATCAGGACGTAAATAATCTCGTTTTGTCAGCAGCAACGCATCCGCTTTAATGAGCAACTCGCCCTCGCGAATGCACCCACTTGCAATTGGCTTAATCGCGGCGGATGAGGGTAAGTAATCAAGTATACTCGCGGTGATATAGGTTTTCCCACAGTCAGTATCAGTACCGGTTACAAAAAACTTTTTCATTGCATAAAATCCTCTAATGCTTCTATAAAAAGTATAGGATGTGATAAGAAAGGAGTATGAGTTGCCCTTTTTAAAAAAAAATAATCAAAATGACTGTAACATTTCCGCATGCGGTGCATTGTTTGAGTAGAAATCAGGGCATCACAACCTCCAAATAGATATCCCACCTGATGTGGGTAACTCAATAGTGGCTCCCGCAAATCCCATTGCTCAAGTACTCGCATCCCTTCCATTAAGCCAAAATAAGAGAAATTTAAGCTCTGTTTGTATTCTAATAAACCGCGTGTGTGGAAGGCGATAAATTCTTGCGCTGTCTTTTGAGGTGAACTTTGCAGTCGCTCATTGAAAAGAGTAAATTCTTTTGCAGATAGGCCTGGCCAATATGGTTTTCTTAAAAAACAAGGAGAGGAAGCAACATTCAATAATCTTTTGACGCGGTTTGGCATATTTAAAGCCAAATGAGTGGCATATAATCCCCCCAATGACCACCCTACCACAGAAAATATTTGCGGTAATTGCGCGAGCAACTTTTCTTGAAACAACTCCCAATTAATAAACGGCGTCGAACCAAAACCAGGTAGATCGACTAAAATTACGCGATATTGGGCTTCCAGATGGGGTAAAAGTGAAAACCAAATACTGCTATCAAAACCCCAACCATGAAAAAACACCAGCGGCTCCCCCTGGCCAAACTGTTTAAGTTGCAGTGCCATCAAGTAATCGAAGCTCCTCAAACAATTGTTTCAGGTCTTGCTCTGTATGGTTATAATTCAGGACAATGCGCAGACCCGTATTTTTCTTAGAAACTGTTGGCTGTCTTAAAGCCGAGCAATGAATACCTCGGGCAGCAAGTTTTTGTGAGTAATCCAATGCTTTTTTGGGGCAACCTAAGCGTAATTGCTGTATTGCGGTGTTGGAATCAGACCAATCGAGCGGCGAACTCTGTACCAAGGAGCGAAACAAAGCGATTAATTCGTGTATCCTTGCCCTTCGCTCATCAGCATTTAGTAAAACATCCAGTGTTTGTAATAAACCATAACTATAGGCTGGACTGAATGCAGTTGAATAGATAATCGGGCGCCCTACCTGTTGTAACGCTTCAATCCAGTTGCTTTGCCCTGCTATTATGGCTCCTTGCCCGGCCATAGCTTTACCAAGCGGGATGATCCGTAATGGCACTTGATTTTGATTCAATCCCTCAGAATAAATTGCCCCTAAGCCATTTGTTCCCATCACTCCGAAAGAATGAGCTTCATCCACAAACAAGTCATGATAGTAACTTTGGCAGTATGATGAAATTTTTTCTAGCGGCGCCTTTTGCCCGCTCATGCTAAAAATTCCTTCTGTTATGACTGCCCCTGTTGTTTTTGAAGATATTTTCTTGCATAAATCTTCTGAATCATTGTGAACATAGCGATGATATTGGACCTCTGCCAATGATAATCCATCATACCAGGATGCATGCAGTTCCTTATCTATAACTGCCGATGCTTTTAAACGACCTAACAAGAAAGCAACCGCAAGGTTTGCCGCATAACCTGAGCTAAAGAGCATACACTCATCAACACTTAAAACTTCAGCAAATCGGCGCTCTAAATCTTGGTGGGCTGGATGGTAGCCGCTAATCATCATTGAGCCACAACTACCTGCTGCAAACTGTGCAAAAGCACGTTGGTAACCTTGAGTCACTAGAGGATGTGCACTTAATGATAGGTAGTCATTGCTATCAAAATGCATCCGTATATTGGCTCTTATTTTTCTTTGCCTTAATAATTGTTTACTTTCCAATGCTGTTAGTAAATGCGTAATTTTATTATTTAAAAACATGATTTGCTTATTGACACTGTAAACCCAGCTTCGCAAATAAAGCCTGATCCTTTTGCTGACGCGGATTATCACTGGTGAGCAATTTATCACCGATAAACACAGAATTTGCGCCAGCGAAAAAGCACAGTGCTTGTAAATCATCACTCATCTCTGTCCGCCCCGCGGTCAAACGAATAATACTGCCAGGCATAGTTATTCGTGCTGTGGCAATAGTACGAACTAACTCAATCCCTTCAACTTGTGGTTTATCAGCTAATGGCGTGCCCGCAATTGGTATCAGGCGATTTATGGGAACACTTTCAGGAGGTTGCGGTAAATTCGCTAATGTGTGAATAAATTCAATACGGTCTTCTTGCGTTTCTCCTAAGCCTAGAATACCCCCACTGCAGACATGAATCCCAGCTTTACGAACCTCCTCTAAAGTATTGAGGCGATCGCTAAAAGTACGTGTAGTTACTACTTTCTCGTAATAAGATGGCGAGGTATCAATATTGTGGTTGTAATAATCAAGGCCAGCCTCTTTAAGAATATGAGCCTGGTCTCGAGTTAACATCCCTAAGGTCATACAGGTTTCCATACCTAAAGCCTTAACCCCTGCGATCATCTCCATGATTTCGGGAATGGCTTTGTCAGGAGGTGAGCGCCATGCAGCTCCCATACAAAAACGCTTAGCTCCTGCCGCTTGCGCCTCTTTTGCTTTTTGCACGACTTCAGCCGTAGTCATAAGCTTTTCTTTTCCAAGTCCAGTCTGGTGATGGCCGCTTTGTGAGCAGTAACCACAATCCTCGGGACACGCACCTGTTTTGATGCTCAGCAAAGAGGCTAAATGTAAAACATTCGCAGCATGATGTGTACGATGGATAGTATGCGCCTGAAACAGAAGATCATTAAAAGGTTGAGTATAAATCTCTTTTATTTTGCTTAGAGACCAATGAATTTCACTATTTTTCACAAAAGCCCTTATTTTTATTTTTCGGATTATGATAAAGTCGCCTCATTCAATGTCAACTAAAATTTAAATAAATGGTTAACACTCAGCGAATCCTTCAACAGGATTTAAAACATATTTGGCATCCGTGCACCCAAATGAAAGATTTTGAAACCTTTCCTCCCTTGGTCGCGCATCGCGCTGAAGGGAGTTATATTTATACCAACGAGGGGCCAATTATCGATGCAATATCCAGCTGGTGGTGTAAATCTTTAGGGCATGGTCATCCATTTATTAAAAAAGCAATAAGTCAGCAGCTGGAACAGTTTGAACACATTATTGCGACTCAGTTTACACATAATAATTTAGCTGAACTGGGTGTGGCTTTGGCTGAAATTACAAAAAAACAACACCTATTTTTCGCCAGTGATGGCGCCTCAGCGGTTGAAATTGCCTTAAAATTAACAATTCATGCCAATCAAATCCGCGGTTTTAAAGAAAAAAAACAATTTTTAGCATTAAAAAATGGTTATCATGGAGAAACCATGGCGACTATGGCCATTAGTGATCTGGGGATTTACAAACAGCCTTATCAAGATTATGCCTTGATTCCCTGCCATTATCTTCAAGATATCCCCTACTGTGCAAATAATGAGGACCCTTTATGGGTTGATGCAGCCACACAATGGGCTGCTACTGAGATCGTGCTAGAACCGATAAAGCATACCCTGAGCGCGCTTGTGCTTGAGCCCATTATTCAGGGAGCTGGAGGGATGCGCTGCTACAGTGCAGATTTTTTATCGCGTCTTGCGAATTGGGCGCAAAGTAATGATATCTACGTAATCGCTGATGAAATTATGACCGGCATGGGGCGTACAGGACTATGGCTTGCGTCAGAACACGCTAAAATCAACCCGGACTTAATTTGTTTATCTAAAGGACTCACCTCGGGCACGATACCTTTTAGCTGCGTGATGATTGATCAATCAATTTTTGATCTATTCTATGATGATTACGGCTCGGGAAAGTCTTTTTTACACTCCCATACTTATAGCGGACACTCGCTCGCAGTAACAGCAGCATTAGCAACAATACGCACTTTTGCTGAAGAAAATATACTCGAACACGTGCAAACTATGGGTAAAATAATGCATCAGCATATGCAGGATATAGCAGCATTATCCGGAAAACTGAGCAATATTCGCGGCTTAGGAGGCGTTATTGCTGCAGACCTCGAAAAGATACCCAAGCGACGAATTGGATTTGATTTCGCTCAGCAGGCCTTAAAAAAAGGCGCGCTAATTCGCCCCATCGGGAATACACTCTATTGGTTACCCCCTCTCAACACCGACCTGGATACAATTGGGAAATTAGCAGAAATCACACTAAACTCAATTAAGGCAACCTATGTTTAGTGGGTATTATGGAGCGATTGTGCCAATTCTTTCAGGATCTTTTTTTTCGACAAATTAGATTAATATGGGTTATCTTAACCTGTGCTTTTCTAATTGTTTGCTCCTATAGCATGTGGCTAACCCAGCTGAATAACACCTATTTTAAATTAAAAGATACCTCAAATCATCTTGCGATGAAATTGGACCGATATATCGAAAAACTTTTTAATGAGATTACCCCGACACTGAATAAAAATTCAGCAGCAACTATTCAATGCAAAAAGGACCTTTTGCCTGAATTGAAAAATATTATTTTAAATCATCCGCAAATTTCAGGTATCACCCTATGGAATAAAGCCCAAAAATATTTCTGCAGTACCCTGGATAATAATCAGAGCTTTTTATTTAAAAAAGGGATTCAGGGAAGTAAAATGATTGGGCCGATAAAAATTCCCTTTCTTGAACAGCCAATATACGCCCTAAGTTCAGAAACAAATGAGTACGCTGTTGAGATTATTTTAATGCGTTCGATGCTCTTTGATTTACTTAATCAGGAGGGTTTAACCGCTCAATCAATCATTCTTCACAATCGCTTTTCGGATAAAAATATCCTGGAGATACACCGCGAGACTGATATGAATCAACAAGAGTATATATCTAATCTGCAGCTGTTCTGGAAACCTGCGGAACTATTCGCGACATCTACTTTAACGAGAGCAACGAATGTTAGGATTGTTGTCACCGCTGCACCTCAAAAAATTATAGAAAGATTGGTTTTTTATCAAATCTTATTAATTTTAGATGTCTTTTTAATTTCTCTGCTGCTCTTGAGTCTGGTTAATGGTCTATTTGAGAAATACTCTTCTTTACCTTATTTATTAAAACAAGCAATGAAGAGAAAACAATTTTATGCCATGTATCAACCCATATTTGACGCAAAAATAAATAAATATATTGGCGCCGAGGTACTGCTTCGGTGGCGAAATCATCTCAATCAAATTATTATGCCTGATTTCTTTATAAAAGAAGCCGAGCGCACCTGGGTAATTGTGCCCATAACCCTGCTTATTATGGAAATGTCCTTTAAAGATTTACACCTGCTTTTTCAAAAAAATCGCGCTCTTTACTTATCTTTCAACATCTGTCCCATTCATTTTCTCGATGATCATTTTTTTATACATTTTTATAAGCTGCTTGAAGAATATTCCATCGCTCCGAACCAAATTGTATTAGAAATCACTGAGCGTAACCTTTTAGATAATCAAAACGAAAAATATTTAACACGCATGCGGGAATTGCGTAGCAAAGGGATTTCCCTGGCAGTGGATGACTATGGAACAGGTCATTCAAGTCTCAGTTATTTACAGCATTTTCCCTTTAATTACCTGAAAATAGATAAATTATTTATTCATGCGATTGGGACTAAAGCAATTACTGAATCTTTAAATACTGCTATTATTGATTTAGCTAAAAAAATTAAGTTGACCGTTATTGCTGAGGGCGTTGAGACACAAGAACAAGCCAGCTATTTAACATTAAATGGGATTCATCTGTTACAAGGCTGGTATTTTTCTAAGGCAATTTCCTCGCATAGATTAAAAATAGTGCTGGATGGAGGCAAAAATGAATAGGCTCAACTATTTTTTATACCCACTGTTTCTGAGTTTTGCTGTTGAAGCCCCAGCCCTCCAGACTGGCGTTGACGATTACTGGCAATGTATCACTATCGATAGCACAAATAAACAATGGATTGCACAAAATTACTACAAAAAAGTAGCCCAAAATAATTCATCCGCACAATGTAAGCAGCAAAGTTTGACCCCTGCAAGCTGCCGAACTCCTCTATCCCAATGTGAGCGATATATTCACGGTTTTAATATAAGCCCAATGTGGGTTTGTACTGCACTCGATTTTCAAGCCATCGCCTGGCGTAGCAATGAATATACCCTGCGTGATGATGCGGCACTCGCGGCGAAAGATTATTGTCGCGAAAAAAGTAGTGTTCCGGCTACCTGCTATGTCAATATGGTAACTTGTGTCAATAAAAATCAATTCAATTTATAATGACTTATTATGACCTTTAGCATTGGACTTACGGGGTTAATAGCAAGCGGCAAAAGCACTGTCGCGGAATTATTTCGTCAACGCGGTGTTACTGTAATAAACGCCGATCAAATTGCTCGTGAACTTACCTCGACGAAGAGCACTACTCTTAAAAAAATTGCAGAACATTTCGGTAATCATATTTTAACAACTACGGGTGAATTAAATCGCCGCGCCTTGAGAGAAATTATATTTACCGAGCCTCAAGAACGTATCTGGTTAGAACAATTAACACACCCGCTCATCCGTCAAGAAATTCAGCTTCAAGTCGAATCTGCAACCAGTGATTATTGTGTTGTTGAAATCCCGCTTCTAGTAAATAACACTCAATATCCTTATCTGAATCGCATATTACTGATTGAAGCACCACCTGAACAAATGATATCTCGTCTTATGCAAAGAGATCGAACTACAAGAGAGCAAGCGTTGGCGATAATTAATGCGCAACCTCCGCTGGAAATTCGGCGCAAATTCGCCCATGATTTTATTATGAATGATCAAAATGTTGCGGCACTTGATGTACAGGTGGCAAAACTCGATCACATGTACAGACAATACGCTAAAAAATAACTACGAGAAATAAATTAAATGAAATTAATCACTTTAAATCTTTGGGGCGGTCATTTACGTAACCCTCTGTTAAGGTTCATTAATGCAAATAAAGATATTGACATTTTTTGTTTTCAAGAAGTCTATCATCATGCTCGGCGTAAACTAACAGAAGATTCAAAGGAACTTAGTCTAAATATTTTTTCAGACTTGCAAACCTTGCTCCCACACCATGATGCACTATTTAAACCCGCAGTAGATAACATCTATGGTTTAGCTGTGCTCATCAAGAAAGACATCGATATATTAAGCGAAGGTGAAATCATGATTCATGAGAAACGACATCATCCTGGGATCGGTGAAAACCATTCGCGAAATTTACAGTGGATTGAGTGTCGTTTCAGTCAGAATACCTATTCAATTTTGAACGTACATGGTTTATGGAATGGTATGGGTAAAAAGGATACCGAGGATCGCATTGAGCAATCTTATCGAATACGAGCATTTATGGATACGATAAATACCCCCAAAATTCTTTGCGGGGATTTTAACCTTCGTCCGGATACGCAAAGTATCAAGATTTTAGAAAGAGGCATGCATAATTTGATCACTCAATACGGTGTCAAATCAACCCGTACACGCTTTTATACAAAAAATGAAAAATTTGCTGATTATATTTTGACCTCGCCGGAGGTAAAAGTGAATCATTTTCAGGTTATGTTGGAAGAAGTTTCCGATCATGCTCCCTTATATTTAGATTTTTCTTAATAAAATCAGAAAGATAACTAAAAGATCTAGTTAATTAAAAAATAAGCACAATAGACAAAAATTCCCTTGTTTTTCAATGCGCATAAATATATCATGGTGATCCCTTTTTATGTAAGTTGTAACTGGAATTAGCTTGATGTTTGAGCGACTAATCAATAAACTGGAGACAAGGGGGTCTTTAGATAAAATTAACACGGAGGAATGGATTGAAATCAGTGCTTTAGAAGCATCCATGGAGAATAACCAAAACTACAATAATAATAACAATAAACTGGTCTCTCTATACCCGCCATTATTTGTTATCAAAGATTTTTTAGATAAGCTAAGTAAAACACCAAATGCAAAAGATTTTTTACAAAGTAATCTTCCATCCTTGCTGAGAATTAGCAACTTTTGCAAGCAACATTACCAATTTTTTAAAAAGAATAATTATCAGCATTTAGACTTTAATTTAGATCAGTGGTTGCGATTTATTACTCATTTTGAAAAAAATAATCGAAAAAATTTGACTGCACCGTATTTTTTTGAACAAATAGCATTAATACTCAAAATCGATTACAACCAAGTGATTATGATGAGTACCCAAAGGAATTTAAAGCGCACAACTTATAAATCTGCTTCGCTTAAAAATGGAGCAAGGATGCGTATGAAGCGCCGATTAATTCATAATGTCGAAGGATGTAATGAGTTTATTTGTGTAGAAAATTATAAAGAGAGGCAGGTTCTTGCAAAATTGGCAAAAACCGGAGTAACTATTGTTGATAAACTGTGCCCTGCATCTCCTGAACAGGGTTTTAATACCGTTTTTCAGACCCCTGATGGAGATAAAGTTCGCCCGGTATTTACACATAACGGCCTTACTTTGTTTAAACCAATTACCCCTATTAAGGATAAACCAAAACCTGTAAACCCTTCATCCTTGGGCAAAACAGCTAAACGTTTAGAGTTTGAGCAAGCCCGTCCTTTAAAATACGTGGCTACATTGCCCCCTATTGAAACTCAGTATGGAACCAAACGCCGCCGTAGTGGTGCTTCCATTATGGGTAGAAGTGCCGCATCCGTTTTTATTGATCATGGGATAGACACCCCCAAAGAGCAAACCTATAAAATACATTGGTCACATCTCATAGCGAAAGTTTTAGCAGACGATACGGATATAAATTTGCAAAATGAAATCGGGGAGCAGCCTCTGATTAATTTAGTTCCTGCAACAGGTTCATCCAATCTCAATGTTTGGCTTGCTGTTGAGAGTTTTATTATTGAGGTACTCTCCGAGAAAAAAACCGATAAAATCATTATGGAAGTAACACCTCATTACGAACCAGGAATTAGTATCCCTAAACTCATTACTTATGATTTACACTGGGATGAAGAAATTGAGGGGGAGAAAGTCAGTAAACACGAACAATTTCATTGTGATCCACTGTCTCAACACCGTATTAATAAAAAAATGCAAGACAGTATTAGTACCCTGCGCGAAGACACTATTAGTAAAGAAAAACTGTCCAAGGCAAATATAAGTGTGAAAAACTTAGCAAATCAATTTTTTTCCACGGATGAGCTAATGGATATTGCGGATATGAGTTTTGAGTACATGGACGAGTTTGATTTTATGGAACAGGAGTTAGACGAGGTACCCAATATGACTGTAGTCCCCCTACCAGAGGAGCAAGATATTTTCAGCACCTCATTGAATGTATATTAAAAAACGATTCACTATTCGCAAAGATAATCATCCGAACATCTTTGCGACACACTTCAACTGATTTAATCAGCTTATCTCAGTAAGATCTGCTTCGAGAATAAAAGGAAGTTTCTCAATCAAAGCATAGTTGGCTTCAGGAAACAGGCGAGGGTTAAGATTTTTGTAATTAACCCATTGTAGGTTTAATTGCCCCTCACATCGATAAGCCATACCGGAATATTCTCTTACTAGATAAAATGCTAATTCAACAACTTTTTGTGGATAATGATGCTCTTGCCGCAAAAGAAATTGAGCCTGATGAATTTCCAGTCCCACTTCCTCTTTAATCTCGCGAATCAATGCTTCCTCAGCAGTTTCACCGGCCTCTAATTTACCGCCGGGAAACTCCCAATAGCCACCATGGCTTACATTTTCTGGTCGCTGCGTGATCAGCACCTGCTGCTGTTGATTAACAATAATGGCAACAGCAACTTGGATCATGCTAAGCTGCCATGGCACGATTTGTACTTTTTACCCGAACCACAAGGACAAGGATCATTACGGCCAATTTTTTTCTCAAGACGGCGATAGGTCTGTGCAGATTGCATCTCATTCTCATCGAAGAGCTCGCCATGATTCAGACTCATTTTACTTACTTGCTCAGCACGGCGCTGTTCTTCTACCGCATCAACATCTGCTTCACTTTGGATCTCAACTGCAGAGATTATACGAACAACCTCATTTTTTAAGTTTTCAAGCATACTGGTAAATAAAGTAAATGCTTCCTTTTTATATTCCTGTTTGGGATCTTTTTGTGCGTATCCCCGCAGATGAATACCCTGACGTAATTGATCCATCGCGGCTAAATGTTCGCGCCACTGATTATCCAAAGTTTGCAGGATGACCGATTTCTCAAACTGAGACATTACTTCACGCCCTGCTTTAGCAACCTTTTCCTCATAGTGTATTTTAGCTGCCTTAAGAATTCGCTCTTTAATTTGCTCAGGCTGAATATGATGATCTTCTTCAATCCACTGCAAGACCGGTACCCGAATATGAAAATCATTAGCCAACACATCGCTCAGTGCTTTTGCATCCCATTGATCTTCAATACTTTGAGGTGGGATAAAGTTGTCGACCAATTGTTCGAAAACTTCTTCTTGCATCATATCAACGATTTCAGAGGTATCATTGATTTCCATGATGGAAGCACGCTGAGTATAAATAACATGACGTTGATCATTTGCTACATTATCGTATTCCAATAATTGCTTACGTACATCAAAGTGATGGCCTTCAAGCTTGCGTTGTGCGTTTTCGATTGCTTTAGTGACCAAACTATGCTCTATTGGTTCCCCGGGTTTCATTCCCAACCGACGCATCATATTCGCTACACGCTCAGAGGCAAAGATACGCATTAAATTATCTTCAAGTGAAAGATAAAAACGGCTGCTACCCACATCGCCTTGACGACCAGAACGTCCACGCAACTGGTTATCGATTCGACGGGACTCGTGACGCTCTGAACCAATGATTCTTAAACCACCAGCAGCCAGGACCTCATCATGACGTCTTTGCCATGTTTCTTTAACTGCATTTTTCTGCTCGGTTGTTGCATCTGCAGGTAATTGGGCTAAATCTGCTGCCAAGCTCCCACCAAGAACAATATCTGTTCCACGTCCAGCCATATTTGTTGCGATAGTAACGGCACCTGGTCGACCTGCTTCAGCAATAATTTGTGCTTCTTTTTCATGAAATTTGGCATTCAATACCTGGTGTTTAATGCCCGCCTTTTTTAATAATTGACTTAAAAATTCAGAGGCCTCAATAGATGCTGTACCCACAAGGACTGGTTGTTTACGCTCTACGCACGTTTTAACATCATCAATAACTGCCTGAAACTTATCTGCCTGTGTTAAATAAACCAAATCTGGCTCGTCTTTACGCATCATCGTACGATTGGTCGGAATAACCACCACATCCAGATTGTAAATCTGTTGCAACTCATAAGCTTCTGTATCTGCAGTTCCCGTCATCCCCGATAATTTTTTATACATGCGGAAGAAGTTCTGGAACGTAATCGAAGCCAAGGTTTGATTTTCATTTTGTATATTAACACCCTCTTTAGCTTCGACTGCCTGGTGCAAGCCATCTGACCAACGACGTCCCGGCATGGTTCTTCCCGTATGCTCATCAACAATAATTACCTGATTATCACTGACAATATAATCCACATCGCGATGAAACATGGCATGTGCTTTTAGCGCGGCATTCACATGATGCATCAGCATGATATTACTCGCATGATAGAGACTATCGCCTTTATCCAGTAATCCTGCCCCGGTAAGTAATTCCTCAACGTGCTGATGACCCGCTTCGGTTAAATGTGCCTGCTTTTGTTTTTCATCAATCGTATAATCGCCTGGACCCTCTTCTTCTTCCTGTTTTTTCAGATTAGGAATCAAACGATTTATTTTTATGTACAGCTCCGAGCTATCCTCTGCGGCTCCAGAAATAATGAGCGGGGTTCGCGCCTCATCAATTAAGATAGAATCTACTTCATCCACAATCGCAAAATTCAATTCACGTTGAACTTTATCACCAAGGCTAAACGCCATATTGTCGCGCAAATAATCAAAACCAAATTCATTATTCGTACCGTATAAAATATCGCAGCGATATGCAGCTTGCTTTTCGCCATGTGCCATATCCGGATAAATGACCCCGACAGTTAATCCAAGAAACTCAAATACGGGACGCATCCATTGACTATCGCGCTTGGCTAAGTAATCATTCACCGTAACGACATGAACACCATGTCCACTAATTGCATTTAAGTAAGCGGGTAACGTTGCGACGAGAGTTTTACCTTCCCCGGTACGCATTTCAGCAACATTCCCTTCATGTAGAACCATACCGCCTATAAGCTGCACATCGAAATGTCGAAGACCTAAGGTACGCACAGAAGCTTCACGAACGGTTGCAAAAGCCTCGGCTAATAATTCATCTAAACGCTCACCCTCAGCATAACGCGCTTTAAATTGTTGGGTTTTTGCAGCCAACTCAGCATCGGAAAGTGCCTGCATTTGTGCTTCAAACGCATTAATCGCCACTACTGCTTTTTCCATACGCCGTAATGTGCGCTCATTTCGGCTTCCAAACATTTTCTTGATCAACGTATTCAGCATGGCCTAAATAATCCTCTGGGGGTTCAAATAGCAAATTGGTTAATGTACTAAAATTTGCGGTAAAATACTATGAATCCTGTTATAAATTCCAGAGTCAGCTTATGAAAAGTTTTAACTTCCATCTCTTCACGAATTAGACATCGCGCGCAACCCCTGGATCCCGCGAACAAGTCGCGGGACGTAGGCAAATGGTTCGATTGGATTTTTGGGTGTGTCTAATTATGATCTATTACGTAGCCTTGCAATTACGACCTATTATGTAGTCTTAACGATCTATTATGTTCGTCAATAGAATCTCTACCGTGGAGTTCTACGTTCCGCGACTCGGTCGCGGAATCCAGGGATCTCGCCTAACTAATATTTTCGCTGTGACATAGACCATGGAGAAATAAGTCAGAAATTTTATCAATTTCCAGTCCTCATTATAAGCTAATAAAAGACACTATCCGCTCTATTCATTAATACTGGAATGAAATTCAAATTCTTTCTCGTAATGCAATAAAAACTCGTATAAGGAGTCAAGCAAATCGATTTTTTTAGTTTGCAGTATTGCCATAAGCTGCTTTTTCCAATGGCTGGCGCCAGGTAAGCCATGAGCAAAATTAAATAGCGGTTTAACCAATAAACTTAGAGATGCCCCACTGGTTAATTGCTCATAAAAATATTGACGATACTCTGCAAAAATTTCACTGCGTAAGCGTTTTTTTAACTGCGGGTAAAGAGATTCATGAATTTCTGCGATTCGGTAAGGATTATCACAGGCAGTACGCCCAATCATGACTCCTGCGACGTTTTGCAAATGGCTATGGACCTCAGAAACGGTCGTTATATTACCGTTAATCACGAAAGGAATTTCAGGTAGCTCTTTTGTGATTCGATAAACAAAGTCATAATTAACCGGTGGGATGGTGCGATTTTGTTTTGGACTTAACCCATTAAGCCAGGCTTTTCGAGCATGAACAACTATTTTTTGGCTACCTGCATCCACTAAACGATGCACAAAATCACTAAAAAATTCATAGCTGTCTTGATGGTCAATTCCAATACGAATTTTAGTCGTGACCGGAATTGATACGTGCTCACGCATTGCCGACACACAGGCAACAACGGTACCGGGTTTACCCATCAAACATGCGCCAAAATGACCTGCTTTTACTTTATCACTGGGACAGCCCAGATTTAAATTGACTTCATCATAACCGACTTGCTCGGCAATTTTAGCGCAACGCGCTAGAACCTCAGGTGAAGAGCCGCCTAATTGTAATGCCAGCGGGTGTTCTAGGGCCAAAAAAGGTAATGAACGTTGAGGATTATTTTCGACAGCGCCTGTAGTAATCATCTCGGTATAAAGCAACATATGTGGAGCAAGCATACGCATAAACACACGAAAATGACTGTACGTCCAATCAATCATTGGCGCTAAAGCCAGAGGGGAAAACAGGTTTGGGCTCATAACCGGCAAAAGGCTAATTATACCCTAATTCCCCAAAAAAAGCAGGAACTCCTTTAAGGAATCCCGTCATTGCGAACATCGCGAGGAATTGCAAACAGAAACTACTTTGCCAAAATCTTTGAAAAAAATAAAACTTATTAGTTATGTATTCAGGTGAGATCGGAGTAACGTGCAGGAGATTCTTCGCGAAGCTCAGAATGACGTGAGAGGGGTGCGACTCGACCCGATTCCCATCATGACGAAATTTTTCTAATGATGGATTAGAATGATGACTCAGCATTGGAACGCCTAAGGTTCTGGACTAGTAAGCACGTGGAGCCTTGTACGTCATGTATAGACTCCACCCTGGTTGGCTTATCATCGCCCATGACATTCTTAGGTTTTTCAAGAACCGGTCTTCACTATTTGCTATAAATATTAATTTATCCTGAGCACTCCAGACGGTAGTAGCCCGTTTACATAACCCCGACACGTCATGCTGAGGAGCTTGCGACGAAGCATCTCCTGCCGGTAACATTCCCTGATTACCCTCATCGCCCAAATAATTCGAGCGTGTTTATTCGCGAGCGCAACAGCGCTTTGTTCATTGGTTGAGTTGCTTTTTTATCGGAAGGCAGTACTCTTCGTACTGCCTTATCTTGAACTTCCTATATTAAGCAAAAATTATTTTTTCCGGATGTTCCACTGCATTCATTGCCTGGATTAACAATTGCAAACGTGTTCGTCCTTGATAAAAATTAATATCCAGCTTATAGGCCGCATGAATATAGCGCGCGCGGTGATTCGGCCATTGCTGGGGATCAATGTTAAACGCAATTGCATCCACTTGCTGCAGTCCTTGCGTAGATGCCAAAGTCATTTTCAAATGAGTGCGGCCAACCAAACGTTGATCCAGTACTTCAAATACATTGTCGAATATCGGTTCCGCAAACTGTTGCCCCCATGGACCTGCTTGTTGAAGTAGCTGCGCTATTTCCAGGGTGAATTCATCTGCATTTAAAGGGCCATCGGTAAATAATTCCCCCTGGCATTGAGTAATGTCTAAATGGTTATTAACTTCTGCGACAAAGGCTTTACGGAAATCATCGAGCGCAGACAAGCGAATACTCAGCCCCGCAGCCATGGCATGGCCGCCAAATTTAGTAATTAACCCAGGATGTTGCGTATCGATTGCGGCAAGAACATCGCGAATATTTAAATCGGCTACTGAGCGCGCCGAACCTTTCAACTCACCTTGCTCTACCTCAGCAAAAGCAATTACCGGGCGATGGTAACGCTCTTTAATACGTCCCGCAAGAATACCAATGACTCCTTGATGCCAGGTCTTGTCAAAAAGACAAAGCGCAATCGGTAAATTATTCACAGAACCCAAAGCTAACTTATCTAAGGCATGAATCGCCTGCTCTTTCATTTCTTGCTCAATTTGTTTGCGCTCTTGATTTAATTCATCTAACTGCTGACAATAATTACGTGCTTGTTGCAAATCACTGGTTATTAAACATTCAATACCTAAAGACATATCATCAAGTCGCCCTGCGGCGTTTAAACGGGGTGCAAGAGCAAAACCCAAATCGGCCTCACGCAATCGCGAAAACTCACGGCCGGATATCTCAATCAGTGCCTTAATTCCTTCGCGACATTTGCCCTGACGAATTCTTGCCATGCCCTGAGTCACCATAATCCGATTATTTTGATCTAACCCGACAACGTCCGCTACCGTTCCTAAGGCAACTAAATCCAAAAAACTTGCCATATTTGGTTCTGGAATATTTTGTTCTTGAAACCATCCTGAAGTTACCAAATGCCGCCGTAGCGCCAGCATTACATAAAAAATAACGCCAACACCGGCAATCGATTTACTGGGAAAAGCACAGCCTGGTTGGTTTGGGTTAACAATGGCACATGCTTGTGGCAGCTGTTCTCCTGGTAGATGATGGTCGGTAATCAGTACGTCAATGGCGAATTCCTGCGCTTTTTCAACTCCATCAATACTTGCAATACCATTATCTACGGTGATGATCAAATGGGGTCGCCATTTGTGTGCGACCTCAACGATTTGCGGTGTTAACCCGTAGCCAAATTCAAAACGATTCGGCACCAGATATTCTACAGATTGTGCACCCATCGCTTTTAATGCCGTTACCGCCAACGCCGTGGAGGTCGCCCCATCGGCATCAAAATCTCCAATAATTAAAATACGCTCCTGAGCACGCAAAGCGCGCTCAAGACGCGAACATGCTTTTTCGATGTCTTTGAGGGTAGTGAAGGGTATTAACGCATTCAGTTGCTTATCTAACTGTTCTTCATGAGTAATTCCGCGGCTTGCAAAAATTCGCTGCAATATATTCGGCAACCCAGGTAAATCAGCATGCGTTGTTACCTGAGGACGTCGTTTAATCTGCATGAGTTATTTTTCTCCATAAATGGCGCAACCAATTCTTTTTTGGCACCGTATACGCTACGTTGTTCCAATACCAGGAATGGCTCCCCTGCTCTATTTGTTTCTGGTGTGCAGGACTTAAATCATTTATATCCGCAAGCAAAAGGACCTCATAATTCTTTAGATTAAGACCAGGTTGGTAAACCTCGACCTCAGTACAGCAATGTTGTGCTAATGACAGGTAAGCCGGAACAACACATAATTTTTTCTTGGCTTTAACCGTTAAGGGAGCATTACCCCAAGGCCATAAACCATTAACAGCACTTTTTCTCGCATTGGCGGCAAAAAGCATTTGGCTTTCAGTGATTAATTTTTGCCAAAACAAATGTTCATCCAACTGACTTAATAAAGGCATTAACGATTGATTAAGTGTTTGATGCACGGGTACGGAATTTAGTGGATGACCTGCTGCATTTTCAAGAAGCCAGATGTGTGTATTGTGATAATGCATCTTCATTCCTGCTGCGGCAAAATATTCTGCGAACACCTGATACCAGTAATGAGACTCCTCCTTGCTCCACAACAAATCGCCCCCTGAGGCGTTAATAAAGGCATCATTATGCGTAGCTTCCCAAATAATCGGACTTAAAATTACCCATTCACCTGCTCGTTGATGATAAGAAGCGAGCCAAGCTGCTAATGGAAGTTCTTCATTCGAAAAACCGAGAGCATGCAAAAGGTTAAATTCCATAGTCCCAGACACCGCGGGCGTAACCTCTTCGGGAATATGGGGGCAAGATGCATCAATGATCAGGTGCATAACATTCCTTATTACTCAATTAAGCCTGAACAAGCTGCTCTTTTTTTAAAAGACCATCACGGCGAAACATCGCTTTAATATTGCGTAATGCTTGGCGAGTCCGGTCTTTATTTTCGATTAAACCAAAACGCACAAATTGATCTCCTTGCTGACCAAAACCAATACCCGGTGATACGGCAACGTGCGCTTCTTTTAACAAATATTTACTAAACTCTAAAGAACCCATTGCTGCGTAATGATTGGGTATGGGTGCCCATACGAACATTGTCGCTTTAGGTGGCGTTACCTGCCAACCTAATTCATTTAAACCGGTACACAGGAGGTCACGCCGCCGTTGATAAAGATCTCTAATCTCATGCACACAGTCATCACTGCCCTCCAATGCGGCAATGGCGGCCACTTGAATCGGTGTAAATGTTCCGTAATCTAAATAAGATTTAATCCGTGTCAAGGCCGCAACCAGCTCCTCATTCCCACAGGCAAAGCCTACACGCCATCCAGGCATATTGTAGGATTTGGACATCGAGTAAGTTTCAATAGCAATATCGATGGCCCCAGGAACTTGTAAAATTGACGGTGCTTTATAGCCATCAAAAACAATATCGGCATACGCTAGATCATGAATAATCCAGATATGATGCTTTTTTCCCAAAGCCACCACTTTTTCAAAAAATGAATAATCCACACAGTGAGTGCTCGGGTTAGCAGGAAAATTAATCACTAAAGCTTTAGGCTTTGGAAACGTAGTATTCAGTGCCTCTTCTACCGCAGCCAAAAACTGATGTTCCTCAATAAGTGGGATTTGCTTCACATTAGCCCCAGCGATAATAAAACCGTAGGTGTGAATTGGGTACGCCGGGTCAGGCACAAGAATGGTGTCTCCCGGTCCACTGATGGCCAGGGCAAGATGTGCCAACCCTTCTTTAGAACCGATGGTAGCAAGAACTTGGGTTTCGCTGTTTAATACCACCCCATAGTGTCGCTCATACCAACTCGCCATCGCGCGACGTAATCTGGGAATACCTTTAGACATTGAATAGCGATGAGTATCTGGTCTTTGTACGGCTTCAATCAGTTTATTCACAATATGGGGTGGGGTCGGTTGATCAGGATTTCCCATACCAAAATCAATGATGTCTTCGCCACGCGCTCGCGCCTCGGTTTTTAATTGCGTCATGACATTAAAAACATAAGGGGGTAAACGTTTTATGCGGGGAAATTGATTCATAATATAGACCTCTGTAGTATAATCCTCAGTACCGTACCTCATTTTTGAATCGAGCCATGAATATTAACCTTGAAGCCACAGAAGCTCATGCTATCCAGGCATACAGCGATAGCCAAATTCAAATTAATGCGATTACTTATGAGCGCAGTTTAATTGTTTCGAAAGAAGAAATCATCCCTAATCTTCAAGTAACACACATCCGCGATATAGATGAGCACGAAGTGCAACAGTTACTTAAAATCAAACCAGAAGTTATCATTATTGGTCATAAAAATACAGGGGAATTTATTAATCCGCGGCTAGTACACCAGCTGGGTTCTTTAGGAATTGGCGTCGAGTGTATGAATTTAGGTGCGGCATGTAGAACTTACAATGTTCTGCTCAGTGAAGAGCGCGCGGTAACTGCCTTGTTTATACTGTAAAAATCAATAAATACTTGTACATAGTGATTATATTTTGGCATAATATCCCCCTCATGGAACAAATGGAATTTTATTATGCCTGATACGCAAGATCACACCCTTCTCTCGCTTCCTAAGGAATTAATTAGACTGATTACGGAGAAATTACCCGTCGCCGAACAGCCTAAAATTAACTTATTGTGCAAAAACCATACGTACGAATGGATTTTTGTTTCAAAAATAGATCACTTTCTTAAAATTTACTTTCCTCACCATCAAGCATCAGTATCGAATGAATTAAACAAAGCTCTGTTAAATAAAAAAAATTTACACTTAACCGAAAATCAATTCGCAATATGTCAAGCGTTTAGCGTTAGTTTGTTTCAACAGGCTTTTGCAGAAAGGTTTCAAGGCTTAGAAGAGACCTTTGCAGTTCTACACTCCAGTTTCGAGAAAGAATTGAACTCTATTGACTTTAAAAAACACAATTATTTAAACAATATCCGTGTATTAGCATTTAAGCAACTTGAAAAAATCATACCTAACATAAATGAAATTGACTATGATGTCCTTGATTTTTCCAACCATTACACAAGCCTAGGTAAATCTCGTGAAAAACAAAAAAAATTAATGGAAATCCAGAAGGATTTAGTACATCAATCAAGAAAAATGCTCCTTGAAACTGTAGCCACTGGTTATGCAGCATTCGTTCGGACAGCACTTGAGAAAATATGCACAAAATATAAACTCTCAGCGTGCCAAGCGCGTCAAATAATCGATAATTTCAATTTTATCGAACCCAATTGGAAAAATTTAAATGACATTCTCTCCAGAGAGAAGTTAGATGCACAAGTAATCAAAAATCTATTAAGACAAATAAATTCTTTACATCATTTTGTAGCTGAATTTACTTATTATCAATTTCAGTTTTATTCAATAAAAGAAGTTAACAGCACCTATTCTCGCTTTGATTTCGTAAAGCTCATCGAAATTTTACTCCACACTTTTGATTGCCATACACAAGAGAATAATTTACTAATATCGGATTTATTCTATTATGGATTGCTTAAAGAGAAACTTGACCTATTTACTGCTGTGGTCAGTAGAAAAGTATCAGAACATTTTGATGAGTTATCCCGTAAGGGGAAAAAGTTAACTATAAAAAGTATCAACTCATTTTTTTCCAAGCTACTTCATGAACATTTAAAAAAAATCAATAGAATAATGGATTTAACTCTTTTGGCTAACGGGGCACATTTAAACACTGAGGAAATACAGCAACAACTTACGAAGCAACTTTCCCTGCTGTATGCAAAGCTTACATTGACAGAACTTGATAAGCTTATCGTGCTCTTTTTGCAAAAAAATAAATTACCAATTCCTATCGTTCTCGAGAATAATCCCACAACAGCTGATATTTACACATCCTTTAAACAGGATAAGCCTCGGATATTCGCAGCGCACATCAGGCTTCATACATTATTAGATTATAAGGATCGCCTGGGTTGGTCCCCTTTTATTTGGGCATCACAGCTTGAAAGTAATGCCGTAATGCACGAGGCATACCTGCAATATACAGAATACCGAAATCAAACCAATGGCTTTGAAGTGGTGTCTATTTTCAATGAAGATTTAGAAATTGGTTTAAACATACAAATATTGCACTGGTTTATAGCATGCAATCATTTTGAACACGATTTATGTAAAGAGTTTCTAAAATATAATGATCTTTTGTTGAAAGATTTTAAAAAGAGGAATGTATTGCATTTTGCTGTAGCGAATAAGCAATTATCTTGGCTTTGCTACCTGGTATCACGCCTTAGTGAAAAGGATCTCAAAGACTTAGCTTCTAAACCCGATAGAGATGGTTATACTCCCCTCGAACGTGCGGCAAAACTCGGCAATTGGTATGCAGTATATGTTTTATTAAATCATCATGCCACCTACTCTCCGAGATTGATTGAGCTAATGAAGAAGCCCTCTTGGTTTCTACAAGATGCGGAAAATACAACAACGCCCTTACACATTGCAGCGACCTTTTTTTCCTTTGATGAAATTCAAGAGCTTCTAAACGTATCTGCCTTATCGCCATTGTCTCAGGATTATCAGGGAAATACCCCGCTGCATCTTGCTTATCGTCGAGGTGACAGTAAGATTATTGGTCTTTTAACTAATGAAACCGCAAACGCCCAAGTCAATCATTTAGGTCTAACGCCGTACAATTACACCCATGAGGAGATAATAGACATCCCTGATGTAATCAAAGAATTACAAAAGATGAACGTGGGTACTACAAATCATAATTCTGCGCAAAATTTTATGCTGATTATTAAAAATAATCGCCCTGATCTCATGCAGAAAATATTTGAGTCGGGAACTAAAGTATCATTAGAGCAAATCGTGCTGGCTCATGCATGTAGTTTTACGGATATACGTTCAATTTATTTGCATTATTTATCCCATAATCTTGCTACCTGTTTTAAAGCAAATCCGCTGCAACAGTGCTTGCAACGTATCGAGTTTTGGTATCAGCAGCGTTCAAAAGAGTACAAGAAGCAAGTAGTAGTTGTACCTCTTTTCGCTAAAATTTTGGGCTTAGTCAAGGAGGTGAAAAAGAACCGCGAATCATGCTCTTTTTTTGCTTCCGGTGAGAAAAATAAGCTGAATTTATCGAGCTTGAAAAACATTCATGACCCATACGATCTTGCAGAGGCTTTTCTCAATGTTCTCCTTCCTCAAGACGTAAAAGAACCAAAAAATAAACCGAAGAAGTAATTTAAATTGCCAGTCTAAGAGAAGGCTGGCTTAACCTGTTAGTAAAAAAACATGTTATACCATAAATTATTTAATCACTTACGTTCATGAAGAGGGATTTTCATGTCTGGAAAAATACCCTACCTAGATAATTTAAATTTCGTTGATTTACTCCATTTACCTACCGAGCTCTTACTGCAAATAGTTTTGTTACTCAATTTACCTGATTGGGCCATACTCAGGCTCACCTCTAAGCGCTTTAATTTTATCTCACAGGAATTCCTCCATCTGAGTTATTCCACATATTATTACTTCCCTTACTATCATCAGTTATTTACTTTACGTGCCTGGAAAAACTGTTTAGCCCATGAAAAAATAAATCATCCTCTTCTTATTCAGGAGTTCGTGCTTGATTGTATCCAAATGAAGCTCAATCAGTTACCTCAGGAATATACTATTGATGGAGCTAAATTTTGGTTAAATCTCTGGGAAAATATTGATGGAAATGAGTACCTTTTACAGATGGAACAAAAGTTATCAGAGCGACTAAAGGGAATACTTACGACTAAACAAATAGATTATCTTTTTACCCATAAGCAACTTAAAGCGTACGATTTTTATCAAATAACTCAATTAATGAAATCGAAATACAAACATCAGCTCAATTACTCACAGCAACGCGAGGATATAAAACAATTAGAGCGAAACCTATTTACTCATTCGCGGAACCTATTATTTTCTCTTGTACGTGCGCCGCTTGAGCCGATTCTTAAACGGATTTTTAAAAAATTTTTTCCCAAACAGCTCGGGGTGATATTAGAAAAGAAAGATGCAAGTGAGGCAATTAATTGGTCTTTTTTTGATCATGACGATTCATTAGTACAGATGAAGCAGACGCTTGAAGATAATCTTTTGAATCTTCCTAAAATAGGCTTTCTCTACAAGCAGTTTCTTTGCTTCATTCCTAAACATCCAGATAAGCGGTTTTTCTATTATCAATTATTTAGCGTATTAGATACTCTAAATATCCATCCACCTCTGTTTGTATCCTTAGCTGAACTATTCTATGCCCAGGAGATTCAGCAAAAGTTGTCTATAAGCCAGGCAGATTTAGTCCGCTGTAAAGTAAAACCGATAAACATTTATTGGCTGCAGGCAAAAGGAGCTATTCGTTACCACCCTTCGGATTTAACGTTGCTGTTAGCCCTATCGCAGGATCGCGATCAGCATGGGCATTCAGCACTAGATTGGGCTAAAAAACTCGAAAATTATCCCTATTTACACCACGTTTGGAAAAATCTTCATCTCCAAATTACCTCTAAAGTAGCGAAGAAAGATAAGCCGCAACTTCTGAATTCGATTGTTCATTTACCTTCGCGGATGAATGCTTTGCAATGGCTTATTCTCTGCCAAAGGCCGATTCGGTATCTGAATCACTATTTTCATCTAACTCAACCTACCCTGGCGATTATTACAAAAGAAGATATGAATCGTAACACAGCGCTTCATTACGCTGCCGTTAACAAGACATGTGATTGGCTTGGTTATCTTATAATAAACATTCCAAAGGACAGCTTATCGTACTGTCTAGGAAGAAAAAATAAAGAAGGATTGACCCCGCTGCTCTTGGCTGCATCAAGAGGCAATCTGATTAATGTCGAGCTTTTGCTTAAAGTTGGTGCGAAAATCGATAAAAGCACGTCCTCCAATCATAGTCTGGTTCATTTTTTAGAGCGATTCACACCGGATGAAAATACTCTGACGTATACCACTCCCTTGCATGTTGCAGCGCAGTTTTTATCAGTTTACGATTTTTCGATTTTACTCAATAAGTGGCCACAATTACTCAATCAATACAATACCGAGGGCAATACTGCACTTCATCTTGCAGTATTACGAAAACACGTTGCTATGACTGAGTTTATAATATCTCAAGGCGCCAAAACGAATATTAATAATCTTCTTGGCTTACCACCTACTGCTTATGCGCGGACACAGCCATTGTTGGGTTGTTTTGGTTTAATGAAGCCCCAAGCCCTTTCCTCATTATTTGATAAGCTATTCACTTTAGGTTTCAATCTTAATCATGATAATGTGTATACTGCTTTAAAATTAGTTTTAAGTTCAGCAAATTATCAGGAGAACTTCCCTCAGTTATCTTTACTGTATCAATCTTATTTACGTCATGTGAAAGAATACGCAAAACCCAAAAATGTGTATCAATTTTTGCATACCATCCAGAGTTGGATGGATAGTGTAGATGGACCATTCAAATCCTATCTTGCGCATAATTGTTTTTTTAAGGCACTACAAAAATTAAAAAAACAGCTTGAAACTTTATATGAAATAACAAACGAAATGAATCACTTACCTTCATTTTTTAATCAACACAAAAAGAAAAATGCGCGTGTAGAATTATTAAAAATTGAAACTGCAGCCTCCTCGTTATTGCTGAGTCTACAGCGGCCATCCTGTTTTATAAATAATGAACATCTAGCGCTAATCCAAGATAGTTTATTTTTCGAAAATGAGATAAACGATACGTTACAAATCCCCTAAACGAATTTTTTTGATACACAAAGTGATCTTAATGTGTTAAAATGTGTCAATTTGTTTACTTGGGATAGCATATATGGAACAGAAATTAGAACAGCAGACTACTACAGCAGTACAATCAGTGCAGACATTGACTCTAGAGAAGTTACCCTATGATATAATCCGTCATTTAATAACAATTATTGACTATAGTCCCAATACGCTACATGCGTTGCAATTAGTGAGTAAAGAATTTTCACAAATTATCTCACGATCCACAATCTCAGATATGTTGTATCGTTATTTTGTTTTCGAAACATTTAACGCTCGATTTACGTTACATCCAAAAAATTTACTTAAGTATGAACAATATTTACCACAAATTAATTTAGTTTCGCATATATCTAATTATATCGAAATAGAAACTCAAAAAAAACTTTTAGCATTTAGTGATTTTATTTTAGAAACCCGACTCAGATACCTGAAAATCAACGATAAATTGTTAGAAGGGCTAAAAGAATATAAATCAGAATATTTAAAGCGCGCTGCTGATAAATTTCAAATCGATTCGTACCCTTGCATAGAACAGGACAAGCAAAAGTGGATTGATAAAGTTGCTGCAGCAATTAAAAAATACCCCTCTGTTAATACAATGTATCTTTATCATTTTAAGAATACGTTTAATTGGGAAATTCTATTTGAACATTGTCATAAAGAAAAATATCTTGTTCAAGAATTGAAAAAAATTAAATTTTTTTATGAAGCCTCCCTAACAGCTCTTTCAACTAAAAACATATACGCAGCCCCCTTCCTCCATTCAAAACACGCTTTACTAAAACTTTATGAATATATATTTAAAATCCATGGCTTAGAGGTATATTTTAGTCGATTTAAACCTGAAAATTTAGAGCAGCTTTATAACAAAGAGGATAACCAGCGACGGCTTGAAGAATCTCTGGGTGCTGTTAATGCACAACTTATAATGAAGGATTTTGCGGATATCGAAAATTTTTTATTTACGATACAGAAATTTGAATATCTACTTAGTCTATTGTATGAATTACAAGTAAACAAACATTTAACTTCTGAAGAGGATGTCATATTTAGTTTTTTTAATAATTATTATCTTATGGATACAGTCGAGCAAGCAAAAGGAAACAATCGTCACTTCGATCTACCAATCGAGTTTTATTACCGTCTTGCTAAGGGACAGACAAAGGTAGCAAAAGAAAATATCAGTTTTCTGCTCGATGTTACCGAACTGACCCATGAATTAAAATATTTATTTCATGAAACATCCGATAGCCGAGGATATACCGTTTTTGATTATGCTAAAAAACTTAAAAACGTTATTTTTTTAGATTACTGTCGTTACGAGCATTTCAATGCAGCTTTTGCATCGCAAGATAAAGAATATATTGGGACTATGGTATGGGAAAATGATATAAGGAAAATTTCGCGGCTTCAGTGGATTGTTTCCTTGCAAATCTCACCCTCTGAGATAAAAGACGCTCATATAAAACCTGCTTTGCTGACACATAAAGATATTTGGGGAAATACGGTCCTTCATTACGCCGCAAAAAATACCGATACTTTTTGGCTAAAACGATTGTTGAAAATTCACAAAGCTCATAATCTATCAATAGAACCCATAAATGAATTAGGCTATTCCCCTTTACATTTTGCTGCCATGTGTGGAAATTACCAGGCGACTGCAGTTCTTTTGCAACACGGTTTGAATAAAGACTTGGTAACTGAGGCTAAAAATAGTCCTTTCGATTTATTACTACGCGCGCACCCCGAGCATTGGCAGTCCTATCGTAAAACGACGCTGGTGCATGTAGTGGCGAGATTTTATGATTTAGAGACATTAAAATTATTGAATTATACTTATGACTACTACGTCAACGTATCCAATAAAGATGGTCAAACACCATTACATCATGCAATTTTATCCAAAAAGAGTGACAATATAATTAATCTTTTAGAACGTGGCGCAGATGTAACGATCAAGGATGAATTAGGGCTTACGCCAGAAAATTATTTATATTTATTCCAAAATCATTACCCGGACGCCATAGAATCATTCAGAGCCTTAGGATTAAAAAGGGTTTTCCCAGAACACCTGGGCAAGGAGTATAGACAAAATCAGTATTCTTTTACCTATTATCTGATAGAGCATGGGATTAATTTAACATTTCCACAATATCTTGAGATGATAGAGGAGCCTTCGATTAGTCGCGTTGATGCAGAATTACATTTTATTGGTTCATTGTGTAAGCTGTACAGAAAACAAGCTAACCCGGTTCAAGACTTAACCGAATTTTTAATTCAATGTTTGCCGTCAAAAAAAGGGTTAGCATACTGCCCTATTCTTAAAGGTCTAATAAAACTTACTGAAATAAAAAATACGGGTTGTGGAGCACTTTTTTTTAAAAGTAATCAGAAAATGGCCAAAATAGCTCAGGATATTATTGAACTTCTGGTAGATAAAAAACCCATTGTAATTAAGCAAAACGATTTAAAATTGCTTACCAAGCACAAATCATTACAAGCGATTATTGACTTATTCCCTGCAGACGAACCTAATTACAGCCCAAGGGCGCTCTCACTTAACTAAATCTAGCCGCCTGGTGATATCCAGGCGAATCCCTATAACCCTTGAACTCTTTAATTCGAGTTTAACCTATGTTTGCTCAAGTCTTGAAAGCATTTTTACCTCTAATTCACAGCTAGAAATAAAATGCAGGCTGAGCTAATTTAGAACAAAATTAACCACAACAGTTCATTTTTTAAACTTAATGTGTTACAATGGTGCCATTTGTTGTACAGGAATCAAAAATGAACGAAAAATTAGATCAATTCGTAGATGTTATTACTGAAACACCCGATGAAATATTAATCAATATCGCCTCTAAACTTGGGGATAACTTTTTTAGTTTCATGAGCGCGTCGAAAAGGATCTCCTCAATAATGCCAACGGAATTTAAACAAACCTGCGCATTAATTAAAAAATATTTTCCTCAAGATTATTCATGGTTTTATCAATTTTTGACACAACTAAACCCTCCAAAACGAAGTCAATTTTCTCTAGAGCATAATCCTGAGGTGCACTATCAGATATTGAGTACCATGATAAGAAACCGCTTAACACGCGATATAGGGCCGATGATAAAACACCAACTAAAAAAAGCGAAGCTAGCATCTCAAGATCTATTCATCCAAGAGCTCGAGGAAGATTTATTATGTCTCGTGGAACAAGTTACAACAACAATCACCTGGGAACAAATACTGTATCTAGAACAATTAAATCAAATGGCTAGTACTGCTGAAAGACTTCGAGAACACGATGTCTTATTTTACGATGGTATCTATTTAAGTTCGTGGATAAAAAAGAATGTACCTGAAACACTTCATCAAAAAGCTGATGATATTGTTAGAAAATTAAATATTTTCATTAAAGATCAACGCGAGCGGTTACCCTTTGATGAAATAAAAGGAAAAATTGAGAAAATTTTTGAAAAATATTCTGTTTCATTCCACAAATATTCTTCAGAGGGAGATATTCACTTTTTACTAAATTTCCCTGCTCATAAAGCCTACATAGAAGCACAACTTAACGAACAAAATAGCCCCTTTGATGCACAGATATTCACGCGTTTTGAAACAGAATTTAAAAATCAATATTGTCCTCGTGAAAACAATCAGTACCTTCTAAATGCACGGCGAGATATAAAAGAGGACTTAATTAAATTATTTGAAAAACATCAAATTAGCGTCCCTTATTATTTTAAGATGAATGATGAATACTATGTTCATTATGATCACCACATCCGCTTTATTGATAATTTAAAGATTGACAAAGATACTAAAAAAGAAATTCTTAAGAAGATTGAGGGCTTAAAGAAAGAAACAGACCAATCACCTCTAAATATTAGAAACTCATTAAAAAATATATTTGACGTGCATAAAATCGAATATGGAGAATATTTTATTACCGCCAACGAGGATAGATTTTTAGACTGGTCAGCTCATGTTCGTTTTGTCGAGCACCTGGATTTAAAAGATAAAGAGAAAAAGTCATTACTGGAAGATTTACAGAATCTAAATCTACTTTCAAAACTCACTCTGCCTACCGTATCCGAAAAAAGTTACGACGATGATTTTTCCCTATTTGTGGATGGGTACAAAAAATTATTATCAAATGTTCTAAGGCGATATCAAGTAAACTTAGCGCTCCCTCAAGATTCAACGGTTCTTTTGGATTTTAAATCATTCGAGAGACATCTTGAAGATCATTTGGCTGCAGATCAATTCGCAAAAATTCATTTAGAATGTCAATTAATACATGACATGACATTGCAGGCCTTCATCTATAAGCGACTCTTTAACCAATTAATTGCGTTAAGCAAATACAAATTATTAAACATTACTGAGTTCTATTATCACCTTTTAAATACTATGGTGCTGACACAGCCAATAATCCAAAATATTCGTAGAGGAATTAAGCTCGAATTACCGCTTGAAGCATATTTTAGCTCATTTCGAAATTTTTTAGGACAAAGTATTGATATCCCTCTGAAAGACGCTGAATTCCTATGGTTCACAGCGGATAATTACGGCTTTAATGGATTTAGAATGGCAAAAATGTTTAATAATCAAGAATTATTGAATATATTTTGGTCGAAACATGGAAATATAGATACGGATGAACTTATAGTCAGCAGATTTTGGGATTTTGATAAGATTATTGATCATTCTCGCAAAATAAATTTACTTCAATGGCAGGTAGCAACAAATCAGCCAGCAGAGAGCTTTCAATTTTACCCAGAAGATATTGACTCACTTGAGCTTAAAGATGCTCTGGGTAATACTCTTTTACATTATGCTGCCTTTAATAATGATTTGGGTTGGTTAAAAAAGTTTATTGATACCATTAAGATCAAGAATAACTTTGATCTCAATTACAAGAATAAAGCGGGCCAAAGCCCCCTTCTGATAGCTTTAAAAGAAGGAAATTATAGTGCCGTCGATTTATTGTTGCAGTCAGGCGCTAGTTTTAAGCTATGCAGTGCTGCTCTTGACATGATCCCACAACTACCACCGTCCATGGATGCTTCACTCCAACGTATCACCCCACTTCATGTTTTGGTGCGGCACCTATCCGTTGACGAACTTGAGATGCTTGCACCAAAATGGTTAGCCGAGATTAATGTACCAAATGAATTCGGCCAAACACCACTGCATGTTGCTCTAGTTAGAGCTGATAAGGAAATAATTCAATGGCTCTTGACTCACGGAGCAAATGTCACGATTAAAGATCAATTTGGTTTGAGTGTTGTAGATTATGTATCATTAGGAATAATAAAAGATAAATCTCTTTTAGAAAAAGTTGATAAGCATTATTTTTCAAGCAGTAATATCGATATGGATTATTCCTTATCTCAGGCAATACGTCTTAAAAACAAGTTATTGAGCAATTTCTTTTTAACAGTGCGTAGCTCTATTAATATTAAGGAGTATCTAGAAATTTCAGGACCTGCTTTAATTCAGCGCCGAATAAATCAAGCGTTAATTAATGGTTTCAAAAAGCATTTGAATCCGGAGTCTAAAAGTTCACTCCACACTCAGGAATTTTTTAAACAAATCATACTTGCTACAAATGATGTACAAATTAAGGCAGTAATTAAAGAGCAAAAACCTGAATTTCTAATTAATTTACTCGCGCTGGCGAAAATTTACCAGAAATTTTCAAAATCAGAAAAATCGCATTATATTAAAAAATTAGAAGAAATTGACGCAATAGTCCAAGGTATTATTTTGGGAACACCAGTAAGTCTTGAAAACTTAAAAAATGATAAAAATTTACACAAAATTGCAACTTCTCTCATAAATGCACTCACTAATAGCAGCAATAATAACCTGGAAACTTCACAAACCTTCACTCTTTAATCCTAATGGCGGTTCGCCGCCATTTCTTTTCACTTTAAATAAAACAGTAAATACTTTATCTTAGTTTGGTTCTTAAGCTTGGAGTTTTAAATGGATTTCACTGGTTTATCACTGATTGATGCTGCCCTAATGAGCGTGAAAAAGAACATGTCTTCTTTTCTCGACCGTATTCACCACTCGTACTATAACGATATCATTCATCTTTACCGTAAAAAAATTTACCAGGAAGCAGACATCCTTGCGGCACTATTTAACCAACGTCAAACACAATTAAAACAGAATCCCTTGATTGCTTACCTGCATCAAAACGAAATCAGGGTTATTACTCAACTTAAAGACGCTTTAAACACATCATGGAACAATTTCTATGAGATTCTAAATAAATCTGAAGATAAATTAACGAGTTCCCCGGAAATCCAAAAAATTTTACAAGCATTTTTCTCAATCTACACACATCATTGGCAAACAATGCATTTAATCAATGAAAAAGTACTCAGCCTGATTAAACCTTTGGATATGATTCAAGCACATACCGAATATAAAGCATCAAGATTACTAGGTGCACTTTATGAGCTAAAATCGACCAAAATTAACGATTATCAACTGCGCATGTTGCGACAGAAATTTCAATCCCTGGTTAATTTAATTGCCCGGGGATTACTACCAAACACCTATAGCTCTAAATTAGCAACTTTGTGCCTAAATAACTTACAGCATACGTGTGATTTTGGGACCTATCAGGGTTTTATGGCTGGAATGAAATATCTTATTCCCAATTTAACCAAATCTGAACGTGATATGCTGATTGAGCGATTGCAACCGATAACGCTTGAGTTAAAAGAAAATAACTACAAGTTACTCGTGTTACAGGGCTGCTTAAACATTTATCATTTACGCTCAGAAACTGAATTAGACTACATAATTGACCAATTTATTGTATTAAAAGATATGCTAATAAATCTTAAAAATTTACCCGTTACTACAGAAAATCATCTCTTTGGTTTCGATTCAGAAGCACCAGAGCCTGGTAAGACCAATGCCTTACAACAGCATATGTATTCGAGTTTCTTGTCTAAAGATTCACGTATTCACAATCATATAAAAAAATATGAACTACCAAAACTAATCGCTAAATTTCATCTACAGCTTGCTCAAGTCGAGGGCCCTTTATACGATGATCATTATGCGATGTTACTCTATGATAAAATACGTAATTATGAATTAAATTCCGTAAACAGCAGAATAAGTACAAACCCTCAACCATGAGGGCTTGTTCAAATTTGACGTCTGGCTTCGATTACATTTGGAATTTGCGATAATTTCGCAAGCAAACGGGATAAACTTCCTAACCCATCAATATCAATAGTTAACGTGATATATAGTAGATTTTCATGTTTATCACCTTGAGTTTGTAAACCATAAACATGAGCTCGCTCGTTGGCAAGTAAAGAGGTTATATCCTTGAGTAACTCGGAGCGATTATAAGCTTTAATGAGTAAATCCACGATGTAATTTTCTCGTGTAGCACTACCCCAGCTCACTTGCAACAGGCGTTGTTTTTGTCGTTCACTCGCATGCAAGATATTTGGGCAATCTTGACGATGAACTGATACACCTCGTCCCACGGTAATGTACCCAATCACTGAGTCTCCAGGTACAGGCTGACAACAGCGCGCCATAAAGGTGAGTAGATTACCCACTCCTTCGATTCGAATATCGCTGCCTTTAACTTCGGGTTTCGGATGGGATTTCGATAAGATTTTCTCGATCACCGCAGCTTCTTCGTTGCTTTCATTAACCGGTGTTAATTTACTTAAGATATGACCAATTTTAATGTCGCCGCGCCCTAAATTTGCATAGAGATCATCTAATTTTTTAAAATGCAAAAGAGCAGCAACTTCATGTAATTTTTCTGTCTTTACCCCGAGAGATTTAAGTTCCTTTTCAAGCAATTCCTTACCATCGTGCACATTGCGGTCATAATCTTGTAATTTAAACCAATGCAAGACTTTAGCTTTTGCGCGTGAGGTTTTTAAGTAATTAAGATGAGGATTAATCCAATCACGTGATGGTTTTAATTCTTTTCCTGTCAAAATTTCAACTGAATCACCCGTTTGTAATTGATAAGTAAGCGGCACAATGTGTCCATTAATGCGGGCTCCACGGCAACGATGACCTAAATCACTGTGCACATAGTAGGCAAAATCAAGAGGGGTAACGCCATAGGGTAAATCCATCACATCGCCATCAGGGGTGAAAACATAAACCCGATCTTCTAGGAACTCAGTTGTCGTGCTCTCCGGGACCCCTTTGGTGCTGGCCATTTCACGATGCCAAGTAAGTACGTCTCGCAACCATTCAATTTTACGTTCATGACTTTCTTTTTGTAATGCCGCCCCTTCTTTATACTTCCAATGAGCTGCAACGCCCATTTCAGCAAGATCATGCATATGGTAGGTACGAATTTGTACCTCAAATGCGCGGCCCTGAGGTCCTTCCACAGCCGTATGTAGGGATTGGTAGCCATTTGCTTTGGGATTATTAATGTAATCATCAAACTCCGCTGGAATTTGATGCCATAACGTATGGACTATGCCCAACACTTCGTAACACTCCGCCTCAGTATTTACTAAAACCCGCACTGCGGTAGCATCATAAATTTCATCTAAGGCCACATTTTTGCGCTGCATTTTTTTATAAATACTGTGAATATGTTTGGAGCGTCCGTATACCGCAAAGTGATGAATACCGCCGTGACTTATTTTTTCATTTAACTGCTGGACTATGTCTTCAACAAACTGGTCTCGATCAAGGCGTTTAGCCTTTAAACCTTTAGCTATAGCTTTATAGGACTCAGGATGCAAATGGCGAAAAGCCAAGTCCTCCATCTCCCATTTAATAGCACCAATCCCTAACCGATTCGCTAAAGGTGCGTATATTTCCATGGCTTCGGTTGCCAATTGCTTACATAGCGCTTCCGATAAATGTGCTGATTCCCGCAAGACACAGAGACGTTCAGCAAGTTTAATCAGCACCACGCGTACGTCATCCACCATCGCTAACAACATTTTACGAATGTTATCGATTTGTTGTTTATGTTGGGGGTATTTGTTTAGTGCTTGAAGGTGGTGCATGGCCCCCATGCGTTCAATCCCCTGCACCAATTTCGCGATATTTGGACCTAATTGCTCCTGAACATCATCTAGGGAAAGATCAGCATAATGAACATTTTCGTAGATAATTGCTGCAGCCAGAGTTTCTTGATCAACTTCCAAATCAGCGAGTAAATCCGCCATCGCCAGACCCTGTTGCAAGCAGGATTGCCCCGTTTCTGTGGCATGCTCATGCCCTGCTAATTGACTTAAGGTACACGCGGTGCGAATTAAATCGAGGTTGTTAAGATATCCTTTTGCACTCAATTGTTGCAACCAGAGGTTAACGTCAATTGTTCCATCAGCGGTCAGTGGGACTGAATCTTTAACTCTTACCATAGCAAGGCTATCCTTTTACAAACAAAGCAATGGACTCAACGTGAGCAGTTTGTGGGAACATATCCATTACCCCCGCCTGAACTAATACATAACCTTTCTGATTTACCAGAATTTCAGTATCGCGTGCCAGGGTGACTGGATTACAAGAAACATAAACGATGCGTTTGGGGTTTAGAATATCAATTTGTTTGACCAGCTCTAAAGCACCCGAGCGCGGGGGGTCAATCAGTAATTTATCACATGCACGCTGCACGAGCGCTTGCACAGCTTGAGCATCATCTAGATTAGCAGCATAAAATTCAACATTACCAAGATTATTTGCTCGCGCATTCATATTGGCTCGTTCCACCATCGCATCACTCCCTTCCACCCCTAAAACTTGCGCACAGTGTTTTGCGATGGGTAGAGAGAAATTACCTAAACCACAAAATAAGTCTAGCACGATATCCGTGGGTTTTAAGTCCAAAAGTGCTATCGCCTGTTTCACCATAGCGCGATTCAACGGGGCATTTACCTGAGTAAAATCGGCAGGATGAAATGAATAAGTAAGCCCAAACTCGGGTAAAGAATAGGTTAAATAATAATCTGCTTGACTGGGATAAAATGAATAAATCGTATCCGGGCCTCCTGGCTGCAAGAAGATGCGGTATTGATGTGCCTGAGCAAACGCGGTAATTTTGGCCTCATCCTCGGGATTTAATGGGGTCAGATTGCGAAAAATTAATGCTATCTCCTCTTCGCCTGCTGCCACCTCAATCTGAGCAATACTCTGTTTATCGTCTAAAGAATCTAATAATGTTTGCAGTGCTGGTATATCGTTACTTACCTGCGCATTCAAGATTGGACATTCCTGAATATCGGTTATAAATCGGGGACTAAACCGTTCACGAAAACCCACTAATGTTCGTTGCTTTTTTTCCACGTAACGCACACTAAGTCGTGCTTTATTGCGATAGTGCCAATGATCTGCGGTTAATGGGGGTAATACCGTTTCAGGCTCGGTATGTCCATAACGCTGCAACAAATCAAGTAATTGTCGTTCCTTGAACTTAATTTGTTCGTTTTCGTCTAAATGTTGTAGAGAACAACCACCACAAAGCGCATAGTTTGGGCACTTAGGCTCCACCCTTAGGGAAGAGGCTTTGATGACACTGAGCACACGCCCTTCGGCATAATCTTTTTTCACAGAAGTATACTCAAAAGTGACTTGTTCATCGGGGAGTGCGCCCTGAATGAAGGTGGCCTTACCCTCTATCCGCGCAACTCCCCGGCCATCATGACTTAAATTGATTACATCAGCGGTACCATTTGCTGGTACACGTTTTTTGCGGGCTCTACTCATAACTTAATCTCTACAACTAGCTCATTTTTGAAATACTTTTGTGCTGCCAAGGGTATCACAGTGGCGCTACAGTTGCACGTTGGCACGAAGTGATCACTGAAACAACAGCAATTTTTGTTCATAACTGGAACAATTACCAAACACTTGCTAAATTTATAGGATAATTATTTTAAAACTGATGATCCGCGATTTAGATACATCAAGGGAGGAAATGATGCATTTTCCTAAAATTCCAGCTAATGAGAATCAACGTTTGGAAATTTTGTATCAACTCAATGTAATGGACACAGAGAATGAAGAACGCTTCGATCGGATCACACGGATTGCCCGCCGCCTGTTTTCCGTCCCCATTGCTCTCGTGTCCCTTGTTGATTCCAATCGCCAGTGGTTTAAATCAGCTCAGGGATTAGAAGTTAAGGAAACCCCGCGAGAAATATCCTTTTGTGGTCATGCAATTTTAGAAAACGAGATCATGATCGTTGAAGATGCTACTCAAGATGTACGCTTCCATGATAACCCCTTGGTTACAGGCAATCCAGAAATTCGGTTTTATATGGGTTGTCCTATCAAAATAAAAGGTCATAACATTGGTACTTTATGTCTAATAGATGCCGAGCCCAGACAATTTCAACCTGCGGATATGTATGCCATGCGCGATCTGGCGGATATGGTTCAGCTCGAATTAGAATCGGTACACTTATCCACTAGTGATGATTTAACCGGATTATCCAATCGTCGTGGTTTTTTAAAAATTGCCAATTTCATTTTTAAACAATGCCAGCGTGAAAATCGCTCCTTTACTCTGCTGTTTTTTGATTTAAATAATTTCAAACAAATTAATGATAATTATGGTCATGCTGAGGGCGACAAAGTTCTAAAAAATTTTGCTAAATCATTATTAGAACATTTTCGCGGCTCTGATGTTATCGCACGTATTGGTGGTGATGAATTTTGCGTTTTATGTTCAGGCTTACAAGAAGCCAACATTCCTGCAATTCTTCAACGCTTCAAATTTGCGCTACACACAGCAACTTCTAAAAATTATAAATTGGGTTATAGTGTTGGTACAATTCAGTATCATCAAGAGCAGCACCATAATTTGGTGGATATGCTCGCTGCGGCTGATGCGCAAATGTATGATCAGAAGAAAAAAGTTTCTGATTAGGGTGATTGATTGGTTAATCAATAGATTGCCCACGCTTCCGAATCTCTTTACACCGATTTTTACGTTATCTACTCTGTTAACAGGTGCCCTATGCAGGAGAACCCTCGCATAACTCGGGTTGACGTGCTGTGAAAACGACCCGTCATCCTGAGTGTAACGAAGGATCTCCTCCCATTGGAACAATCTCTAATACAAAAGCCGATATAATTCAATTAGTTCGCTCGAAGTTGTTCACCGGTAATCCTCGTTTTACTCAAGATGATATGACAAACTAGAATTACTCTAGACAACATAAGAACCCATATTGAGATGACATAAGATACACGTCGGATAGCGTGTGGAGTGATGTTAAATTAATTATTGTTATTCCTATGTAGTCTAAGTATTATTAGCATTTTCTGAATTCCTATGAGAATTGATTTAGATCAGCACTTAAATACCCCAATCCTCAGTTGGCCAGAGTTAAAAGCGAAAATTAGAGCTTTTGAAGCGGTCATTACCTCTGTATCACTAAGGCATTACCCTCTACAAAGGCTCGATAGTTTTCAAATTCAAGAGCTAGGACATTTGCTCGGTCCAGCAGTGCATACAATAGATCTCAGTGGCGCTTTAGCGCAGTTTAATGAACCTGCTTCGACACTGGCGCTTTTCCTCATTCTATTTCCGAAACTCAAAACTTTAAAACTCGCTGATAACGAATTTTATAAACTCTCGCCCGATAGTTGGCTGAATCTTTTGGCAATATTACCTAAATCGATTCAAAAATTAGATTTACAAAATAATTTGCTGCATGAAAAGGTTCTGGGGCTGAATACGTTTCCATATTCTTTTCTAGAGCTAAATTTAAGCAATAATGCCTTAAATGAAATCACAAACGACACACTCTCTTTTTGTCAAAACGTGTATGCTATTCAATGTTTAAATCTAAGTTGTAATCAATTCAGAACACTTCCTGATTGGCGGTCAAAAAACGTAACTCAATTAAGGCTAAATAATGCCAGATTAGATCAGCTGACGGCATCTGAGTTTTATGCGTTGTGCGAACATTTACCCCAGTCACTCCAAATTTTGGATTTAGAAGAAAATAATTTAGGTGCTTTAGCTGCTGAGGTATTACAGAAAGGATTCTCTTTGCTTCCCAAAACCCTTGTTTATATAAATTTAAAAAAAAATGGATTGAATCAACAGAAAGGTTCTGAATTAAAAATTGCCTTCTCGGGGGTGCTTGAGAACGTAAAAGGAATTGATCTTTCTGAAAATAATCTTGCGAGCATTGATGGGCATGGTCTTAAGGTTGCGCTCTCAGGCTTACACAAATTTATTAAATTTATTTCGTTAGCAGGAAATGCACTCCATTCACTAGAAATCAAAAAACTAACTGAAGCTTTTAAAAGTTTAACGCGTAATGATTCTGTAGTGCAGATTGATTTACAGGATAATATTATTAACGAAAATGGTTTGCGTCTACCGCTTGAGAATGTCATTTATCTTCAAAAAAACCTCCCGGTAAAAGTTGACCTGATTTTCTCTAAAAACTTAAACATTCGCTTCAATGGAAGTATTTTTTTTAAATCAACTCCAGTTAAACCACCCACGACAGACAAAAATAAATGTCAGTTCATTCAATGCATAACTATATTTAGAGCATTTAACCAGCAGAACCTACCCTTAGAACTTATTTTGCATATTCTAAGCTATGTAGCTCCACAGCCTGTCGTGAATAATGCATGCACTTTTTATCATTCAAATTTGTTATTATAAAGAACTTTTTTTAATAAAATAGCATCTTCAATTTGCCCTTGTTCGTTATAATAATCTTTCTTGATCTCTGCCTGCTTAAACCCAAGGCTTTGATACAGATTTAATGCAATTAAATTACTGGGACGCACTTCTAAAGCAGCGTAAAGTAGCTCTGGATTTTGACTAATCTGTTGCAACACATGTTCGATTAATTTTCGGCCATAGCCTTGAGTTTGATAATCCGTATCGATACATAGGTTTAAAATATGGCAACAACCAAATTTTTGGCGACAAATAATGTAACCGACAATAATCCAACGATTATTTTCCTCGATTTCAAGGATGAGACAGTTGTAACCGACGACAACACAATCATGTAAAATACGCTCACTCCAAGGAACAATGTGAGCTTTTAACTCTATCTGATGCACTCGTTTAACATCACCTTCTGTCATTTCCCGAATTCGCCAAATCATTGAATCTTACCCATTTTTTTTGCATGGATAATAGTTTATCATAAATTGTTGTCGTCAATGAGTGTAACAATCAGAGACAATTACCCAATTTTTAAGGATGAAAATTTTGAAAAAACTAATTGCTATTGGAAGTTTATACAGTCTTTTTACTGCCCCATCTTTCGCTGGTTTTTATCTTGGTGCCGGTATAGGACCTGAAGGTTTACACTTTAACCAAAACGCTCATGTGACACGACTTGGAACTTTTGATGTAATTGATCGGAATAGCTTCTCTGGTACGGGTGTATTCGGCACACTAATCGGTGGATATGGTCGTACTTGTAATCGTTGGTATGCAGCTTTAGAGGGAAATGCGAATTGGAGTTCCGTGCAATATAAATTAACCAATAATGAATACGTCAATCGTAATTTTTTAAAAAGTACCTTCACCGTAAAAAATAGCGAGGGAGTAAGTCTGTTACCGGGTATACTACTGGCAGAAAATGCTCTCTTTTATGGGCGTATAGGCTATGCTAACGGTTATGTAAAAATACATGATTCCGATCCAACCATAAAAAGCCAAACCAAAAATACGAATGGTATACGCTATGGTCTGGGCTTTCGTTACCAGTTCAACCCCAAATGGACTGCAATGATGGATTACAGTCAGATTAATTATCAAAATTTACACAGCACCGTATTTGAGCCTTTTGGCGGTGTTTTAAAGAAAACTACAATATCTCCAAATACTGCACAAGTGGCTTTTGCACTTTTGTATAATTTTGATAGACCTCAGGCTTATGTAAAATAAGATAAAATTATCTTACACGCATCGATTCCTATGATTTATAAGAGTAGTGTATTTAGAAGATAAAATTCATGTTCTCCGAATGCAATGCCAATTTAATAGTGGCATTGCGACTAATGGAAAACTTATTCAGGTATCACTTTTTCTTTTTTGGTAAATAAAGATCGGTGATCGAGCCTTCAAAGGCCTCAGCAGCTTGCGCAATCGTCTCAGAGAGCGTTGGATGAGGATGAATGGTTAAAGCAATGTCTTCGACATCACAACACATCTCAATAGCTAAAGCGACTTCCGCAATCAAATCGCCAGCATTAACACCCACAATACCACCACCAAGGATTCGTCTTGTTTCAGGGCAAAATAGAAGTTTAGTCATTCCCTCTTCACGCCCCATACTCAAAGCACGACCACTTGCTGCCCAAGGAAAAATCGCTTTTTCATATGGAGTTCCCTGAGTTTTTGCTTCTTTCTCTGTTAGACCAGCCCAAGCTAATTCAGGATCGGTATAAGCTACATTGGCAATACATAGCGGATCGAAAAAATGTTTTTTCCCAGCAATAACTTCAGCGGCCACTTTACCCTCAGGTATCGCTTTGTGCGCCAGCATCGGTTGTCCAACTACATCGCCTATGGCAAAAATGTGGGATACATTAGTACGCTGTTGTTTATCAACTTTAATAAATCCACGTTCATCAACGTTGACTCCGGCAGCTTCTGCATTGATTTCCTTTCCGTTAGGTTTTCTTCCTACTGATACTAAAACCTGTTGATAACAAGTGGGTTTATCGGTGCCATGTTCCCCTTCCATGGACACATATATACCTTCATCTTTTGCTTCCATAGCCGTCACTTTAGTTTTTAATAAGAACTTAATACCTTTCTTAGTCATCCGTTTTTGTAGTACATTAACCAAATCGGCATCAGCACCTGGAATAAGTTGATCCATAAACTCAACTACAGTTACTTCCACACCTAATGAGGAATATACTGTCGCCATTTCCAAACCAATAATACCGCCACCTAAAACTAATAAGCTTCCTTTGATATCAGCAAGCTCCAAGGCACCGGTGGAGCTGAAAATTCGCTTATCTTCAGGAATAAAGGGTAAGTTAATTGACTCGGATCCAACTGCAATAATCGCATGCTCAAATTCAATATCAACTGGTCCTTCTTTGGTTTCAACAGTAATTTGATGTGTCCCGGAAAAACGGCCCACACCGGTTACTACGTCAACTTTTCGCTGTTTAGCCAGCACTTTTAGACCACCGGTTAATTTCGCAACAACCGAATTTTTCCAGGCCACCATTTTTTTGTTATCGAATTCGGGCTTTCCAAAATGCACGCCTTGATCCGCCATCTCATGAGACTCATCAACTACCTTGGCAATATGCAATAAAGCTTTAGATGGTATACATCCTACATTTAAACAAACACCACCCAGAGAATCATACCGCTCAACCAAAACAACTTTTTTGTCCAAATCCGCAGCTCTGAACGCCGCAGTATATCCGCCAGGACCACTTCCCAAAACGACCACGTCGGTCTTAATTTTATTAGCCATTGCAAGCCTCTTTTTTATAATCAGTTAAACAAAATAACAGTTTGTTACAGTAAAATTTTTCTAATATCTGCCAAGCACTCGCTGATATAGCGCGTAAATCGGGCTGCCTCGGCGCCATCAATCACTCGATGATCATAGGAAAGTGACAAAGGAAGGATAAGCCTTGGTTGAAAGGCGCCCTGCTGATATACCGGTTTGATTTCAGAACGCGATAAACCAAGAATAGCCACTTCCGGGCTATTAACAATGGGTGTGAACGCCGTTCCACCAATACCTCCAAGACTGGAAATAGTAAAACACCCTCCAGACATATCCGCTGGCATTAATCCCTTTTCACGCGCTTTTGTGCTCAGTCGCGACATTTCACGTGCGATATGGGCAATTGATAATTGGTCCACGTTTTTTATCACAGGGACCACTAGACCATTTGGAGTTTCTACCGCGATCCCAATGTTAAAATATTTTTTGTAGATTAGATTCTCACCACTCGCATCCAGGGAGGCATTAAATTGAGGATAGAGCTTTAAGGCTTTACAAACCACGGCCGTTACAAAAGCGAGTAACGTCAGTTTATAGTCCTGATTCTTTCCTTTTTCAGCTTCAGACTTACGGAATGCTTCAATTTCAGTAATATCCGCTGCATCAAATTGAGTAACATGAGGTATCGTGACCCAGGAACGATGAACATTTCCTCCGGTTAAGCGCTTTATTTTATTCAAAGGTTTTGTTTCGATTTCACCAAATGATGAGAAATCAATGGCAGGCATTGCGGGTAAACCAAAGCCTCCCGCTGTTGGTTTTTCACTCAACTTTTGCTTTACATAGGCCTGAATATCCTCTTTAGTCACCCGTGCTTTGCGACCACTTCCTTTGACTTTTTCAAGATTTACGCCAAGCTCCCGTGCCAAACGTCTCACCGCAGGACCTGCTGCGACTAAGTTACTGGAAGAATATTCGCTAGGGCTAGAAGCGACATTATATTGTTTTTCTGCAGAATTCGAAGTTGATGGACTAGTTACCGAGCTTTCTTTATCCACAGTCTTAGGTATTTCTGTAGGTATTGGTTCTGCGTCCTCAGATGAAGAAACCACTAAAATTAAATCACCTTCAGAAACTTTGTCCCCTACTTTAAGTTTAACCTCAAGAACTTTGCCTGCTACAGGAGACGGGATTTCCATACTGGCTTTATCCGACTCTAATGTGATCAGAGGCGTATCGGTCGTGATTTCATCACCCTTATTCACCATAATTTCAATGACATCAACCTGTGCCGCAACACCAATATCAGGAATCTTAACTTCGATTTCTTTTGCTTGAGTACTTTTTGTTACTGATGAAGTTTGCTTTTCTTCTGCGCTTTTAACTTCTTCTTTACTCAGTGAAGAAGGTTGAGCGGAAGAAGATTCTTGAGATTTCGTTGCTTCAGCGTTCAACATAAGGATTATATCTCCTTCACTTACTTTATCGCCCACCTTTACCTTAATTTGTTTAACCGTACCGGTAACTGAAGCTGGAATCTCCATGCTGGCTTTATCTGACTCCAGAGTAATCAAAGAGGTTTCGGGGGTGATTTTATCCCCTTCTTTTACCAAAATTTCGATCACATCAACAGGTGCCGAGGTACCTATGTCAGGTATTTTCACTTCTATATCATTGGCCATATCAATCCTCTAATTCTGTTTGGTTTAGGCATTGCCTATCGCTTACATTAATGTGTAAGCGGATCCAATTTTTCAGGGTTAATACTGTAACGCTCAAAAGCATCGGCGACTTTAGACTTGTCAATGGAACCCTCCTGAGCCAAAGCATTTAGGGTTGCCAGAACAATATACTTTGCATCCACCTCAAAGAAGTGACGTAAGCGCTCCCGAGTATCGCTTCGACCATAGCCATCAGTACCTAACGTCACATATGCCCCTGGAACATAAGGTCTGATTTGATCAGCAAAAATACGCATGTAATCGGTGGCAGCAATGACCGGACCAGGTCTATCTTTTAATTGCTGCGTCACATAACTCTCTCTAGATTCTTCAGCAGGATGCATTAGATTAAAGCGCTCTATAGCTAAGCCCTCTCGACGCAACTCATTAAAACTCGTAACACTCCACACATCTGCAGTAACTCCATAATCGTCAAGCAACATTTGTTCGGCCTTAAGCACTTCACGAAGAATCGTACCACACCCCATTAATTGTACGTGCATTTTGCCGCGTTGCTTGTTTTCACGAAGTAAATACATTCCGCGAATAATGCCCTCTTCAACACCCGCGGGCATATCTGGGTGTGTGTAATTTTCATTCATCACGGTAATGTAATAGAAAATGTTTTCTTGCTTTTCGTACATTCGATAAAGACCATTTTGTATGATTACAGCAAGCTCATAAGCATAAGTAGGATCATAGGAAACACAATTAGGTATTGTTGAAGCCATGATATGACTATGACCGTCTTGATGCTGCAGCCCCTCACCCGCAAGTGTTGTTCTACCTGCAGTACCACCGAGTAAAAAGCCTCTAGCTTGCATATCCCCAGCAGCCCAGGCCAAATCACCAATACGCTGGAAACCAAACATAGAGTAATAGATGTAAAATGGAATCATCGTTAAGTTATTAGAACTGTAGGACGTTGCAGCTGCCATCCAGGAACAAAAAGCACCCGCCTCATTGATACCTTCTTCAAGAATTTGTCCATCAGTTGCTTCACGATAGAACATAACTTGCTCATGATCTACTGGTGTATAAAGTTGTCCTACCGGTGAATAGATTCCAATCTGGCGGAAAAGTCCTTCCATACCAAACGTACGACACTCATCCGGAACAATCGGTACAATTCGTGAATTTATTTCTTTGTTTTTCAGGAGCATACCTAATATTCGAACAAAAGCCATGGTTGTGGATATTTCGCGCTCCCCCAAGCCTTTGAGTACCCCAGAGAACTCCTCGAGTTCGGGTACGTTCAAAATTTCAGTACTTGCCCTACGAGCAGGTAAATACCCCCCTAGGAGCTCTCTTTGTTTTTTGATATATTTTATTTCCGGACTGTCTTCGGCCGGTTTATAAAAGGGAATTTCGGCAATCTGATCATCAGAGATTGGAATACTGAACCGATCACGAAATGCAGCTAATTGTTCAACCGTCATTTTCTTCTGTTGATGGGTAATATTTTGGCCTTCCCCTGCCGCACCCATACCATAACCTTTGATGGTTTTAGCTAAGATAACTGTAGGACTTCCGGTATGTTCGAGCGCTTGAGCGTATGCAGCATATATTTTCTGAGAATCATGCCCGCCTCGATTTAATCGCCAAATGTCGTCATCAGTATAATTTTCAACCATCTTTTTTAACTCAGGATACTGATTGAAAAAATGTTGTCGAACATAGGCACCATCGTTTGCTTTATAAGCCTGGTACTCGCCATCAACGCATTCTTCCATACGTTTTTGAAGCCAACCTTCTTTATCTTGAGCAAGTAAGGGATCCCATCGGCCACCCCAAATGACTTTAATTACATTCCATCCCGCACCACGAAATACTCGCTCCAGTTCCTGAATAATTTTACCATTTCCACGAACAGGTCCATCTAATCGTTGTAAGTTACAATTGATGACAAAAATAAGGTTATCCAATTTCTCTCGAGCAGCAATACTTAACGCACCTAATGATTCAGGTTCATCAGTTTCACCGTCGCCTAGAAATGCCCAAACTTTACGGCCTTTCGCTTGAATAAGGCCACGATTTTCCAAGTATTTCAGAAAGCGTGCTTGATATATTGCTTGTAACGGGCCCAATCCCATCGAAACGGTGGGAAATTGCCAAAAATCTTGCATCAGCCAGGGATGAGGGTATGAAGACAATCCATCAACCTCGACTTCCTGGCGGAAATAGGATAATTGCTGCTCACTTAAGCGTCCTTCCAGAAAGGCGCGTGCATAGATTCCTGGAGCTGAGTGACCTTGTATGTAAAGTAGATCACCCCCTGAAGGGTCATTCGCTCCCTTGAAAAAGTGGTTAAATCCAACCTCATACAGTGACGCCGAAGATGCATACGAAGCAATATGACCGCCTAGTTCTGGGGCATATTTTCCCGCTCTTAAGACCATTGCTACGGCATTCCAGCGAATTAGAGCGCTAATACGTTTACTCATACCCTCATCTGGGGGTATCTGCTTTTCCTCAAGAGGCTTGATAGTATTGCGATAAGGTGTATTCAAGGAGCTACTTAAGTTTACGCCCTCAGCATTCGCTTTATTGATGAGCTCTTGCAGCAGATATGCAGCACGTTCACTACCATCACTAGCCAATACGGCTTGCAGGGCATCCAGCCATTCTCGAGTTTCAATTGGATCTAAATCTTTTTTTATTTCATTTGTCATGAATGTCCCCAACTTAAGCTTTTAAATACAGTTCGGTGCAGTTTGTAATCGTTTATAGATTATTCCCGAACAATTTTGTTTGCATACTTCCAGATCAGCAACACAGTTGCATGTAACTTTGCGGCATTGTAGTGGATCACGGTAAGAATTCAACTCACGCAACACTATTTTTCCTTGAATATCACACTCATGTAGGTACTTTATAAATCTGGCTTTACTATTTTGATAAGACATGAGGGTGCAATTTGGGCAATTATTTCCACAATGACGTTGACAGTATTGCGCTTTCAAATTACATTGATTCACACACTGCATAACCTTAGAATTATGCTGAAATCTCGTGCTTGTACATGCTGTCAATAAGAGCAGTGTAAATAATAGACTTATTTTAGATAATTTTTTCATTAATCGACCCAATATCAATACCTTTACCTCCGTCACAACCAGGATATCAATGTACAGAAGGCAACGACAACCAAGGTAAGAATAATTGCGTGCTCTATCAAATTTTCAGCATCGATTAAGGTAACCGGATCCAGATCATTCGTTTTTGCAGCTTGCAAACCACATTCACCAAGTAATTCATGGTTAAGCTCAGGTTTTGCCAAAGCATATCGACGGAATACAATTAAGCCGCGCTGAAAATTACCGACAACAAGGTACAGCAAGGCTGTGATGCGAGCGGGAATCCACTCCAGTGAATCAGCAAGTTCATTAGCTTGAGTTGCTATTTCGTGTTTTGAACAACTTAAAGTAATCATTCGATAAGCAACAGCTGCCAGAGGACCACCAATGAGATACCAAAACACAAGAGCAAACAGTTGTCTATTTAAATGAAAAAAATGCATTCTTACCAATTGTTCCCTTGTTTCGGTTTCAGAATGAGCGATTGGATAAAATATATTTTGGGGTCCTAAGCAATAGAAAAAAATTGCAAGACTTAAGAGAAATCCCCCAAACCCAAAAACTAACGATCCGAGCAACAAATAGACAAAACCCACAATTAGGGTGACTGGCAGAACAATCAGAATGATTTGTAGCCAAGGGTTATGGAATAACCCTGTTGCTGCAAACTTTTTCTCAAGGAAGTTATAATAATCATTGAACCAATGAAACCGTCGAAAAGATATTTGGTGAATCAGAAAACGTTCACTTAACAATGAAAACAAAATAACCAATAATTTCATTCTATTAATCCTTGCGCATTTTATCAGAGAGAGCAATCGGTGTTGGATATTTCAACACGACCCAATATGACGAAACTATAAAAGTAAGTATGGTAGTTGCTTGAATTAAATTGGATGCCCTGTCAGAGATTAGTTTCGTGCTCAAAGCAATACTTGCTACCAATAAGGAAAATTCACTTGCTTGCCCTAGACGTATACCAACCTCTTTGGCCACTTGTTTTTTCTCTCCAGAACGATTCAATAGCCAATAAAAAGAGATGGGCTTGACCGTTAACACCAATACCGCGAGTATCAGTGCTGGCACGAATAATTCTTGCGCGTAACCAAAATTAAAGGTTGCGCCAATGGAAAAGAAAAACATTACTAAAAAGAAATCACGTAAAGGTTTTAAGCTTTCTGCAATAAATAACGAAATTGGACTCGCGGCCAGTGCGACCCCAGCTACAAATGCACCGATATCTTCGGAAAGACCAATCTTCTGAGCAAGAACAGACAAGCCTAAACACCACCCTATCGATAATAAGAAAACGTATTCCTGCGTGCGATCAAAACGGGCTAACAAGCGGATAAGCACGTATTTCTCAACCGCAAAAGCAAAAATCACCAAGGCAGGTAAATCTAATCCGACCAGGACTAAATCATCCCAGGAAAATCCCCCCGTTTGTTGCGCACCATTAATTAAAATCAGTACGATAATAGCAATAACATCCTGCATCAACAGTACACTGATCATCACCTCACCTGTATGTTGATGATGTAAAATTGTTGTTGGTAGTAATTTCAAACCGATGATGGTGCTCGAAAACATCATCGAGGCACCTAATATCCAACATTCGGTCCGCGTTAAATCGTAGTAAGAACCAATCCCATAGGCGATCAATCCAAAAATCACGGAGCTAACCAGAGCAATCCAGGTTACTTTTCGCAACATATGTACCAGGTTTTGCGGCTGTAGATGCAATCCGAGCAAGAACAATAAGAAGACAATACCAATGTCCCCAATTTGCTGAACGGTTGAGACATCTGGAACTAACCTAAAACCCCATGGTCCTAAAATTGCTCCGAGGATGATGTATGCGACCAATAATGATTGTCGTGTGTATAAAACCAGTGTCGATAAAAATGCAGCCCCCGCGAAAATTAAAAATATTGTGTAAAAAACAGAGCCATTATGCATCGATCGGTCGCCTCGCTATATTCTGAGGATAAAAAAACAATTATCCCATATAAAGTTATTAAATCAAAACAGAAAACGCACCTTTGACCCCACTATGTGCTAACTTCAATTTTATCCCATCCGCAGTTTTTTTATCTGCAAAGGGACCGACACGAACGATGAAATGATTTTCGTAATGCTCTATTTGAACCGGATCCTTTGCAAGATGGGTCAATTTGGTCTTAAGTTGCTTTGCCATAATTTCCGTGGCAAAAGCACCTGCTTGAACATAAAAATGGACTTTTTCACCAGGTCCTGTACCTTTAGGGCCAATAAGAGCCTCTACCTCAACTGGAGCTGTGCCTTTGGGAAAAACACCCAATTTTATTGCTGCGGCATAAGATAAATCGATGATTCGGTCCGTATGAAAGGGACCGCGATCATTTACCTTAACGATTGCAACTTTGCCATTACTGAGATTAGTGACTTTTACATAAGTGGGCAGAGGCAGTGTTTTATGGGCAGCTGACATTACATACATATCATAAGGCTCCCCACTTGAGGTGCGCTGATTATGAAATTTTGTGCCGTACCACGAAGCGACACCACGCGCTTTATACCGATGGGTATTGGTTAAAATTTGATAACTTATACCACCTACACGATACTCTGCGGGATTACCATAGCGGCTTAATGGCTCTTTGACAGGCACCGGTTCGCGGAAACTAATTGCCTTATGCTTATTCGGAGCCCCATCATTAATTTGAGTATAGCGATTACCTTTAAGTGTATATCGATTATAAACCGAGTGTCTTTTGGGTGCTGCCTTTTTATCGCTCATCTTCTTATGCTCCATCTCAGGAAGATGAGGGCTTTGACAGCTACTTAGGAGAAAAACAACCAAAATAAAATAATTTCTCATGACGGTTCCACTCCTGAAAAGAATTGTGGCCTACTATACCCAAAGACTTTACAATTTCGAAGCTTTAAACGAACTATTTTTGCATGCATGTTTTGATACACAGATTAAATTCCTATCACTAAAAAATTTAAACGCTTTTTTATGTGTGGAAATCGTTTTTCACTAAAGTTTTAATTGGTTGCGTTTAAAATGCTGTGGTAACATATGCCCTTTTGTAACCCTGTTTAGGTAGCATCATGACACGCGGAACGTCAATTTTACTCACAACGTTATTTTTGATTACTCTTTATATTCAATCCACGAGCACATTCGCTGAAGTCGGCGATACCCTAGAAAGACCGACTCCGAATACGGAGTTAGAACGCCCCTCTCCAACAGCGATTGCCAAACCTCTGGTAACACCATCCGCCCCCGTTCTTAATGCTAAGGCATACATTCTAATCGATGTACATAGCGGCAAAGTAATTGCTGAGAAAAATAGCGAGGAACGATTACCGCCAGCCAGCCTGACAAAAATGATGACGCTCTATGTAGTGTCTAATGCCCTTAATCAGGGAAGAATACATCTAGATGATAGCGTTCGTGTGAGCCAAGAAGCATGGAAAATTGGTGGCTCTCGGATGTTTATCAAAGAGGGTCAACAAGTTTTAGTCGAAGATTTACTTAAGGGTATTATTGTCGATTCAGGGAATGATGCCTGTGTTGCCATGGCTGAACACGTAGGGGGCACAGAAAATTCTTTTGCAGATTTAATGAATCAGCAAGCACAAAATATAGGAATGAAGAACAGTCATTTTACCGACAGCACAGGCCTTCCCGATCCCAATCTTTACACCACAGCTAAAGATCTAGCAATTTTGGGGCGTGCATTAATTCTCGATTTTCCACAATATTACGATTGGTATAAGCAAAAATGGTTTACCTATAATGGTATTCGCCAACCGAACCGCAATCGACTATTATGGCGCGATAATCAGGTGGATGGTATTAAAACAGGTCACACCAATGAAGCTGGATTCTGTTTGGTATCCTCTGCCAAAAGAGGAACTATGCGTCTTCTCGCCGTTGTACTCGGGGAGCCCAGCGACTCTTCAAGAGCTGACGATAGTGAAAAGTTACTCAATTATGGTTTTCGTTTTTTTGAAACGCATCAGTTATACAAAGCAGGCCAATCAATTACTGACTTACCATTATATAAAGGAACTCAGGATAACATCGCTGTAGGGTTAAACGATGATCAATTCGTAACGATACCCACTGGACAATATCAACGATTGACTGTCTCTACGAAAGTGCCTTCTTATCTACAAGCCCCCATTAAGAAGGGAGATAAAATTGGCGATTTGGTAGTACAGTTTGATAACAATGTTATTGCAACAAGACCTGTTTATGCGTTACAAAATGTAGAGGCTGGAGGTTTCTTTACGCGTGTTAAAGATTCCATCCGATTAATGTTTAAAGGTTGGTTTAGCTAAGGAGCACTATGACTGATTCACTTATAGAGTTTCCCTGCAATTTCCCTATTAAAATAATCGGGTACAACTCTACTACATTCTTGCAAAATATCACGGATATCACTTTGCGGCATTTTCCTAATTTTGAACAGGATAATATTTCGCAAAAACCCAGTCAGGGGGATAACTATCTGGCAATAACGGTAACCGTTTATGCATTAAATAAAGAAATGCTAGATAATTTTTATCGTGAGCTTACTCAGCATCCCGAAGTAAAAATGGTTTTATAATGAACTTTAAAGAGTTAGGTGTTCAGGATTACGGCAATATCTGGCAAAAGATGAAAGAGTTTACCTTGCATCGTACGCTATTAACACCTGATGAAATCTGGCTCTTGGAACATTACCCTGTTTATACTCAGGGGCAAGCAGGTAAAGCAGAACACATTGTTCAACCTGGATCGATACCTGTGGTACAGTCGGACCGGGGTGGACAAGTAACATACCACGGGCCTGGGCAATTAGTTGTTTATTTTTTAATGGATATTAAAAGACGCAATCTGGGAATTAAAACCATGGTATCTCAGCTTGAGCAAGTTATTATTGCATTGCTCGCTGATTATGAAATAAAGGGTAATATTCATTGTGGAGCTCCCGGAGTTTATGTTGGAGAGCAAAAGATTGCCTCCATCGGTTTACGTGTTAAACAAGGTTGTACTTATCATGGTATCGCGCTAAATGTAAATATGGATTTATCACCTTTTAATGGAATAAACCCTTGTGGTTTTGAAAAAATGGAAATGACGCAAATGAGTTATTTCCATCCTGATATCCTGATGGAAGATGTGAAACCCAAATTTATACATAGCTTTTTAAAACATTTTATCTGACAAAGCCTATGAATATATTCGTTGACTATTTACAACCGCTTACTCACTGGTTACAGGCAAATCCGCATTGGGCCTTGTTTTTTACGTTCATAATTTCACTTGCAGAATCTCTTGCTATAATTGGGAGCATTGTTCCAGGAAGCGTCACCATGACCGCAATTGGAATACTTGCCGGATCGGGAATTATGCGCATTGACCTTACGCTACTGGCGGCAATTTTGGGCGCAGTTGTTGGCGACAGTCTAAGCTATGCACTTGGCTTTTATTTCAGTGATCGCTTAGTAGATATTTGGCCGTTTTCGAGATATCCGCGTTGGTTGCAATATGGTAGAGAATTTTTTGCCGTTCATGGTGCTAAAAGCGTACTCATAGGCCGTTTTGTTGGCCCTCTGCGTTCAATTATCCCAGTGATTGCTGGCATACTCCATATGAAACAATGGCGTTTTTTAATTGCAAATGTCCTCTCTGCCATTGGCTGGGCTTTTTTATATGTCATGCCCGGTGTCCTAATTGGTGCAGCCAGTCATGAGCTCTCCACAGAAAGCGCATCACGTCTTTTTGTCATGATACTGATTTTATTAGTAGCGCTCTGGTTATTCGGAGTATTACTGAAATGGGTATTCAGATTATTTAATCATTTTTTAGTGCAAAACCTCCAGATTTTCTGGATAAAGATGCTCCACTCCCCACTATCGAATTTCGTGCGAAGCATTACTCCCGCTGAGCAAAATCATCATTACACGGCTTTATTATTTTTGAGCATGGTTCTTAACTTATTTTTTTTCACAGTGCTTTTAATTTTAACGTGCAAAGGTGGTATTTCTTTTAACCTACCCATACATTTATTTGTACAAAGCTTTCATACGCATTCTCTGGAGGCTTTTAGCATATTCTGTACACAATTAACATCAAAATGGTCAATATTAACCATATTTTGCTTGGCCTGTATGTGGTTTATTTTCCATAGACAGTTTCGCGAGCTGCGCTTTATCATAAGTTTGATGATCATCGCTTTAGTATCGGGCTTTTTCCTGAATCAAATAGTTTTTCATCCACGCCCAAATGGGGTTTTAGTATCCATGACCGGCTCAGCTTTTCCAGCGATGAATCTCCTTGTTGCAACAGCCTTTTATCGTTTTATTTTTTTCTATATAGAAAACGTGTATTCGATTATTACTCACTCGATCAGAACCTTAATTTATTCTGTTTTAGCTTTAAGCGGGTTAGGAAGTCTTTATTTAGGGGATTTCTGGTTATCCGATATCTTAGCAGGTTATTTTGCAGGAAGTACCTTAGCCCTGATTTACTGTTTGTACTATCGGAAGCATTATCTGGCTACATCCAAAACCGATCCGGCCACTTTTGGGGTTTTAATGCTAGGTGGACTGCTGTTAGCGACAACATTATCGACCTATTTCAATTTTCGAACCCTTGCTTATAACCATACCCCTTATTATGCAGAGTTTACTATTAGTAAAGAAAACTGGTGGAATCAAAATAAGCCTACCCTTCCCCTGTATCGTCTTAATCGCCTCGGGAAAAAAATTAGTTTATTTAATATTCAATATTCAGGTGATCCTAATTTATTACAGGAAATGCTAAAACAGCAAGGTTGGAAAGCACAAGAAGAGTCATTCTTTAGTAACTTAATTTTTTGGCTTAATCATCATCAAGCTGAAGGCTCGAAACTACCTCCTTTAACCCAACTTTATGAAAATAAAGCGCCTCGCTTGACGATGCACTTTAAATCTCCTGATAAGCGGATTTACTTAGAACTAAGACTATGGGAGTCCAATTTTAATCTTCAGGAAACAAATAATCCTCTATGGATCGGCAGTATCCATCCGCGTACACCGTACAATCGCAAAGATAAGGATAATGCAAACTATTATCCAAAACTATTGAATCCAACTGAGTATTTACCCCAGAAAAGCACCCTTTTAAAAATCAAAGTCTTGACCCTACCGGAGCAAGTAACTCAGCCCACAATCTTTCCTACGCAACCTATGATTGTTCTCATTCGTGAAAAGAATGAGGTAAAGTGATGAACATAACTCGATTTTATAAAGAAGCAAAGTGTTTATAGATATCAGTTTAAATAACTGATATAACTATAAGTTCTAATGCTGCGGCCAATTTTGTGAGATCGCCTCATGTATACTTTAGCCAAAATAATTCAGTATTTTTTTCCATTGATTGCGTTAATTCTCCTCATCATTGGCATAAAAAGAAAAATGATAAATTATATTATCTCTTCGCTATGGATTTGTATTATCGCATTACTCATTCATTACCAGTTCTCTGGATACCAAATTTTTGGTGTCTATTTTGATTTCATGAATGCCTCGATTTACACCTTTACCATGATCGTATTAATCATGTGTTTAATTAAAATTATCTCACATTTAAGTATCGATAAATTGGCTTTAAGGTATCTCACAAGCTTCATTAATGCAGTTATCGTGATTGGTGCGGGGATTGTCATTATCAATCTTTGGCTTAATGCATTCTTTATAGAGTCTAAAAAGCCAAATACACCCATTATGCAAATTGCTTCAACAAAAAAATTACCTTACTGTGATTATAAATTTGTGTTGTATAAAATCACCCCTGAAGATAAAGTAATGTATCTTTGCCCTGATTATTATGGATTATTGGCTGGAGTTGGTACGCTTAATGAAACACCGCGTTTTTTAATGCATCAATATCATTTGGTTCCATCTTAATTAAATAGAGAATAAAATCTGTGAACTTGCCAGATACTCCTTGTCTCCAAATTGAAATTGTTCAAAGGAATATTATTTGATACCATGCCCTCAACTGATTATTTTAATTATGCTATGAAGCGTTTATTTATTCTTCTTTCAATATTTTATTGTCTCAATGGCTTTGGAATGACGCATAAGCTTGATTGGGATGAGGCGATTGATCGTGCAATTAAGCGTTACGGTTTGCGGGTAGAACCGCAATTAAAAGTTTATTTTAATAAAGCTAAAGTGAGCTACCCACCTAAAGAAATTGCTTTGCTTGCATTTAAATCAGAACGGAAAGTTGAGTTGTGGGCAAAAAATCAGGAAAATAACTGGAAACACATTCATGATTACCCTTTAACGGGTTTTAGTGGTCGCTTGGGACCAAAATTACGTGAAAATGATAAACAAATCCCCGAAGGTATTTATAAGCTTGTTAATTTTAATCCTTTCAGCAGTATGCATTTGTCCATGATGATTAACTATCCGAATAACTTTGATCGTCAGAAAGGTTATCAAGATGGTCGCCGTAATTTAGGTAATAACATATTTATTCACGGTAAGAACTTATCTGTTGGTTGTTTGGCGATAGGCGATTTAGCGATTGATCAATTATTCCTACTCGCACGTCGTGTTGGATTAAATAATATCCAAGTAATTATCGCACCAAATGATCTAAGGCAGCAGAAGCCCTCCACGAGTACCTTTGCCCAACCCCGTTGGTTGCCGGAGCTTTATAAAAATATTGCTGAATCATTAAAACCATTTCAGCACGTTCAAAGCTACACCACCTAAGGAAGATAGGTAAATATTCTTAAATGACCATATTAGTATTTGATATAGAAACTATTCCTGATACCCAGGCTGGGAGAACACTTTATAATCTGGAGGGTTTATCAGATAAAGATACTGCAGAAGCAATGTTTGCACTCAGACGTGCTAAATCAGGAAATGATTTTTTACCTCATTACCTACAAAAAATCTGTGCTATCTCCATTGTACTCAGTCAAGGAAATTCGCTCAAAGTCTGGTCCTTGGGTGATGAATCTGCTTCGGAGCAAGAACTAATTAAACGTTTTTTTGCGGGTATCGATAAACACACGCCCACTCTGGTTAGCTGGAATGGCTGTGGTTTTGATTTACCTGTTTTACATTACCGCGCCCTACTTCACGAAATTAGCGCCCCAACCTATTGGGAGGTGGGGGAAAATCAACAAAATTTCAAATGGAATAACTACCTTAGTCGCTACCACTATCGTCATATCGACCTAATGGATCTTATTTCGGGTTATCAGCCTAAAGCTTTTGCGCCTTTAGATGAAATTGCCACACTCTTGGGTTTTCCCGGTAAAATGGGAATGAGCGGAGCTAAGGTTTGGGAGCAGTATCAAGCTGGTGAGTTGAAATCAATTAGAGACTACTGTGAAACAGATGTACTTAATACTTTTTGCGTTTACTTACGTTTTGAATTGATGAGGGGCATAATCAATCCGCAAGAATATGAAAGTCAATTAGAGAATTTAAAAAGCTATTTAAGTAATGAAACTGAAAAAGCCCATTTACAAGAATTCCTAAAACGTATTAAACCATAACAATAAAATCATTATTTGCTCATATTTGACATATATACTACTTATTGTGTATTATATTTCACAAATTTAAGGCTTTGCATCGTCTGGACATTAAATTAAAAATAATTATAAAATTAAGTCACAAAGATAGTTAAAATACATTCAAGTAATATATTGAGTTAAAGGCCAAAGGAGATAACATCTTACGCTCTTAATCATTACTTTCGTTAGCTTGTCGGGACTGCTTTAGAACAATCAAAGCTGAATTGGATACTCTTGCAAAAGAAATTACAGGATTGATTTTATGTCTGAACCGCTCATCTCAATATCCCGAAGACAAGCCATGATTTTCGCGTGTTTTTTGGTTCTTTATGAATTTCTGACCTATATCGCAAATGATATGATCATGCCAGGTATGCCTCTGGTCGTGCGCACCTTTAACGCTCCTGAATCCACAATTGCTACTTCCTTGACTCTATATGTACTAGGAGGGGCCAGTTTACAAATCTTTTTGGGTCCAATATCGGACGCTTACGGCCGTCGTCCACTGATGTTGATTGGTGCCATCCTGTTCTTCCTGTTTACCTTAATGATTGCTTCTTCAAACTCAATACACCAATTTCTTTTAGCACGTTTTTTTCAGGGCATGGGGTTATGTTTTATCAGCGTTATCGGCTATGCAACCATCCAAGAAATATTTGATGAAATGGATGCAATTCGTCTGATCGCGATTATGGCTAATGCAACAATTTTAGCCCCCCTTCTTGGTCCGGTGGCCGGCGCTGTAGTCATTTACTATACTTCCTGGCGCTATATCTTTATTTGGATTGCTGTCGGCGCTCTGATTGCATTGTGGGGATTATGGCGCTATATGCCAGAACCGATTGGTCAACAAAAAAAAACCGGTGAAGATATTCCACAAATTGAATTCTCCGCGAAAAATATTGCTAGAAATTTCTATGAATTATTAAGTAATAAAGTTTTTATTCTTAGTGCGATTGCAATTGCCACTGTAGGTATACCCTGTTTATCGTGGATTGCCTTAGCACCTGTAATTTTAACAATTGAGGCGAAACTTTCGGTAATTCAGTACGGATTATTACAATTGCCTGTATTTGGTGCCACCATATTAGGAAACTGGATCTTACATCGCTTAACACACAAATACTCTGTAACTACCATCATTGTCGGTGGATGCTTGGTGATGTCTATCGGCACCATTTTAACATCAGCCTTACCCTACTTTTTTGGTAATAAATATTACTATCTGCTGCCGGGCATTATTATATATTTCTTTGCCTTAAGCATTATCAATGCCCCATTAAACCGATTTTGTCTTTTTGTTACTTCGGTTACTAAAGGTACTGCTTCAGCACTTATAAGCCTCAGTGTCATGGTAGTCGGTGCCATCGGGATTGAAATTGCAAATGTATATTATGAAACCCATAGCAACTTAAAATTTGGTCTATTTTGTAATGTGGTGCAAGTTGTTTTCTTTTTATGCGTGGGCCTGGCACTTTACTTTAGAAAAAAGCAAATTGTGTAATCGTCTCGAGATCCCCTATTGTGGGGATCTTCTGATTAAGATTTATGGTCCGGATGGGATTCTTTAAGAATAAAGGTCGCAATCAATAAACTCAGTAGATAACAGGCCGGCATAATAAATAATGCAATTTGATAGCTTTCCACGCTGTAGATATGAATACCCTGAACAACTCTCCACGAGCCTGTATGTTGTAAAATTAATCCAACTAACGGTTGAAATAATGCACCGCCTATCAGCACGGATAAGTTATTGAAACCACTTGCTGTTCCGACTAACTCGGGTTGATTATTTTCTTTAACCACAGCAAAACTCACGGTCTGGCCACCGGCACCCAGACCAAAAATGAATAAAACCAAGGGAGCCCAGCCATAACTTAAACCCGGGAAATATAAAAGAATCGATGTTGCAAAAAGTCCTAAAAAAGCACTAATGATTAGTGCAATGCGACGACTACACATTTTATCACTTAACCACCCCAGTAAAGGACTTCCTATACCAATACCAATCCAGATTAAGCTGCACAAACCTGAAGCAGTCACGGTGCTTATTTGGAATTTTTCTTGTAGATACGGTACACCCCATAGTGCTGCAAAAACGGCAATTGGAGTCCAGATGGCAAAGGCATATCCACCAATAATCCAGGTATGGGAATGCTTACAAACGGCCACAAGCCTCTTCCATTCCTGACGTAAATAATGCTCTGGAACCTTTTGGGTCTGCTGATGGGGATAGTCACGAATATAAATCCAGAAAAAGACTGCCAGAACTAATCCGATTGCCGCGAGAATGAAACTGGCCTCACGCCAACCGACCTGCTCGATTAAATAAGCAAGCGGCATTTCTCCAAAAATTGCACCCACTGAACTCATGAGCTGAGCTACTCCAGCAAGAATTGCAAAATAATGTGGGGGAAACCATCGTGACAGCAAGACTAAGACACCAATAAAGGAGAACGCTGAGCCGATACCTATTAGAAATCTTCCTATACATGCGGTGAGAATACTGTCGGTTGATGCAAAAAATGCAGAACCTAGCGCACACAAAATAATTGCAAAAGTCATCAGTTTACGTGGACCATATCGGTCATACAAAACTCCTGCAGGCAGTTGTGTTGGGGCATAGGCGTAAAAATAAAAGGCAGCTATAAATCCAAATCCTTCTCCGGTAACCCCAAACGTTTTCATCATGGGAGCAGCCATGACGCTCGGTGCCACCTGCAGTATAAATTCGTAGAGATAAAATGAAGCTGCAAGAAAAAAAATGAAATAAGATGTTTTTAAATTAGTTTGAGTCAATTTTACATTAGCTGATGAATGAAGTTTTTCAATACTATAATCGTTCAATTTTATATTCTCCCACGGGAATCACACATTTAAGCCGATTGCCCTTCGTGTTGTCAATATGACCCGAGACTATTCATAACAGAAAAAAGCAATTAACGCTTATTTACAGCACCAGCAGGGAAAATAGCACCTAAAACCATTAGCTGATTTGAGCCGGTAATCGATGAGAGATCAATCAATTTCCTGGACATCGTTTGAGCGGCAAGCCATGCAAAAAGCATCGCTTCGAGGTAGTCTGGACTTACCCCTAAAGACGCAATGCTTTCAACATGACATTCAGGAAGCAAATCGGCTAATCTATTTAAAAGTAGTTTATTATGTACGCCACCGCCACAAATATAGAGTTTTTGTAATTTAGGGGTAACTAAATTAACGTTATTGACGATTGTTTGCGCAGTAAATTCTAATAAAGTTCTTTGTACATCCTCAGGTTGATAATCCTCAGTAAGCTGTTGCTCAAGCCAGGTTAAAGAAAAATATTCTTTACCAATACTCTTAGGTACACTGGACTGAATGAATGGGTCACATAGATTATATTGTAATAATTGCCCCAAAATTTTGCCTTGTGCCGCCCACGCACCATCAACGTCAAATTTTTTATGCAAATGTTTCGCAATCCAGGCATCCATTAAGCAATTTCCAGGTCCTGTATCCCAACCGCGAGCAGGTTTTCCTTGCACGAGAACAGTTAAATTAGCAATCCCACCAATATTGACAACACCAATATTTTCTTTTCTATTTGTGAACAGTTCTCGATGGTATAAAGGAGCTAACGGAGCCCCTTGTCCACCATGAACCAGATCACGTGCGCGAAAATCAGCAACAACTGTAATACCCGTTATCGCAGCAATTGTATGGGCACATCCTAATTGCAATGTATAAGGAATTTTAGCAAGAGGAGCGTGACAGATCGTTTGCCCATGGCTACCAATGGCTCGAATATCGCTGGGAGCAAGCTGTGACTGTTCTATTAGTCTTAGCGCGGATTTTGCAAAATTTCTACCAATAAGAACATTTAACTGACAAATTTCTGCGACCGTAACCATCTCATTTTTTAGTACATGCTCCAGCAGTGAATAAACCTCGTCCTCATAATTATAAGTTGCGCCATTAATTAATTGGTTTTTCTCTGAATCGATTATGGCAACATCAATACCATCCATACTCGTCCCCGACATTAACCCAAGATAAAGAGACATTCTCGCTCCATATGATTTAATTTTTAGATTCACCCTAAGGGGTTAAATGAAAACATCGATAAAAATTGTTTGTTGTTACTGCAGCAACTTCATCATAAGAAATCCCTTTAAGCACAGCTAAGGCCTCTGCCACGTGCTTAACTAAAGCAGGATGATTTTGCTTGCCACGGAAAGGAACGGGGGTAAGATAGGGTGAATCGGTTTCAATGAGGATATGCTCCAAAGGAACAGCTTTTGCTGTTTCCTGTAATGCAAGAGCATTTTTAAATGTAATTATCCCGGAAAAAGAGATATAGAAATTTAAATCGATTGCCTGTTTAGCAATATCCAGACTTTCAGCAAAGCAATGCATCACACCACCAGCCTCAGACGCATTTTCTTGTTTCATTAGTTTAATCGTATCTTCAGCAGCTTGTCGGGTGTGGACAATAAGCGGTTTATTCATTTTTTTTGCAGCGATAATATGCTCACGAAAACGCTGTCGTTGTGCTTCTTGATCTTTTTCTTCAAGAATACGGTAATAATCAAGTCCAGTCTCACCGATAGCGATACAGGCAGGATTTTGCGCTAATCTCATTAATGTATCTGCGGTGATGGGATTTTCCATTTCGGTATTGGGATGCACCCCTACTGAAATCGATATCTGGGGAAATCGTGCAGCCAATTGTTCTAGCTCGGGGTAATCTTTTAACTCAACACATACTGATAAAAAATGTTGCACATCATTCGCTTTCGCGCACGCTAAAACTTGGGAAATATCCTGATTGAAATCGGTTAAATTCAAAAAATTTAAATGACAATGGGAATCAACAAGCATTTTTGGTCTCTACACTAAATTTAAGGATAGTTTATCACCCTATTTATAAACACCAAAATCCTTCCTTCCCGAATAAAAATATCGAACAGATTAAAAAATCAGCAGCTAGCAGATTGTAATTCGATTAATAAATTTTCTAATACTAAGGTTGCATTAAGTGGAACATTACGGTAAAGCTTACGGTTAATCTCTTGGATTTTATCTATTTGCGAAATAAGTTTTTTAGTATCTAGATAAGCAATAAATTGTGAAAAAAATACCTCTTCCGGTAACTGGATTAACTGTGGGGCAACTATGTGAAATTGCATTTGAGCAAAGACTATATATAAAAACCACATTAAGTCCGAAAGCTCAAACTCATGCCATTGCGCAGCAAGCACACAAGGATGAACTTTTCCTTCCATTAGATTTATTAAAGCAGAAAAAATATCAGCTCGCCTTTTTAATAAATCCGCTCGCTGCGAATTAGCGGGAACCTGATGTTCAAGCTCACTAAAATTGAGTGGATATAATTTATCGGCTGCAAAATTTAAAATTTGGCAACGGCTGGTTATCGTAGGCAGTATGGTACTTATTTGCTGCGCTAAGAGTATGAATACAGTGTGTGCAGGAGGCTCTTCGAGAATTTTAAGTAATGCATTGGTGGCAGCGCCATTCATCAAATCCACGGCCTCAAGGATAATGACTCGGTGAGCTCCTCGTTGCGGCCCTAAAAAGACATCTTGTTGTAGCTCTCGTATTTGCTCAATCTTGATGGACAAACCTTTTTTATGGGCTCTAACCCATAACAAATCCGGATGTTGCTGCTCACGCAACATGAAACATTCAGGACAACCATTACATGGTTGTTCTTGAAAGTTTCTACAAAATATCATGTTAGCCATTGCTGCAACAAAGGCTAATATATCAACTTCACCTGGTCCAACCAAGAGTAAAGCCCGTGGCATGCGCTGCTGCTTCCATGCATTTACTATAAAATTCCAATGAGGTGAAAAAGCGTTTTTTATCATGCTAAAAATTCAATAATTGCAGATTTAATCTGCGCTTGTACTTCTGATAAGGATTGTTGCGCATCAATGCGTACCGTATTCGGTTCATTTCGAGTCAGCTCCTGATAATGCTGCTGCACTCGTTTAAAGAATTCTATCTCTTGCTGCTCAATGCGATCCATCTCGCCTCTTGCTCTAGCGCGTTGCATACCTGCCTCTGGAGCAACATCAAGGTATAGGGTCAAATTCGGTTTAAAATCGGCGACAACAAATGCAGAAAGCTGCTTAATGAGGTTCACATCGAGACCGCGTCCACCACCTTGGTACGCAAAAGTTGATAATTCAAAACGATCTGCGATTACCCAAATACCTTGGTGTAGCGCAGGCATAATGACTTCCTTAAGCAGCTGGATGCGAGCAGCATAAAGTAATAATAATTCTGTCTTATCATCAAGAATATTTGTATATTGCGGATTTTTTATTATCGTGCGTAACTGCTCCCCTATAGCGGTTCCGCCTGGTTCTCGTGTGGTGATGCAGCGCACATCATGATGCGCTAATACATCAACGATAGTCGCCACAGCGGTTGATTTTCCGGCTCCTTCCAACCCCTCGATGACAATAAATTTTCCTAAGGCTAAAGTCATACGAGTCCTTATTTCCTTTGATAGAGTTCGATTGCTTGTCGTTGTTGTTGATATGTTTCAGAAAACTGATGGGAACCATCGCCCTTTGCAACATAATATAAAAAATTGGAGCGCTGAGGATGTGCTGCTGCATATAAAGCAGGCTCTCCTACCATTGCGATAGGTGTAGGTGGTAAACCACGATTCTTATAAGAATTAAAAGGAGAGTTTACTTGCAAATTTTGATGGGAAAGTTTTCCTGTATAGGCATTACCAAGTGCATAAATGACGGTCGGATCCATTTGTAAAGGCATGTTTTTGTATAAGCGGTTTATAATAACACCTGAGATGAGTGAACGTTCACTTGGAAGCGCTGTTTCTTTTTCTATAATCGATGCGGCAATTAGTAATTCATATGAGGTTTTATAAGGAAGGTCTGGGTCTCGTGCTTGCCAGGTTTTATTTAATAATGTCATCAAATTACGGTGCGCATGCAGCAACAGATTTTTACTATCACTACCTCCATAATATACATAAGTATCAGCCAAAAGTAAGCCCTCACTACTGGGATAACGTCCCTGGACTTGCTGCCAATCATCTACATGATAATTTAAATAAGCTGCTTGAGACAAATCTTGCGAAATTTTTTGCTGCGTTGTTCCAGCAATAATTGTAAATTTTCGGGTCAAAACATCACCCTTGGCGATTCGGTCAAACAGAACAGCTGGTGTATTATCGGGTTTAATTTCATATACCCCCGCCTTCAATTTGGCCGCTAAACCGGTAAAACGTAAATAATAAAGATAAGGCTTTTGGTATTTGATGATATTTTGCTGCTGCAGTTTTTGCACTAATTGAGACGCAGTAGTCGCTCGAGGTAATGTGATGACTGGAGCTTTTTCAGAAAACGTTAGTGGTCTTAAATTAAAATAATAGAAGACACTACCTGCAAATAGGAAAGACATAAACAATATCACTGTTAGAACCCATAAAAACAGTTTCTTATGTCTTTCGTTCAAAGCTTAAACTCGTTTAAATATTAAAGTACCATTGGTCCCACCAAATCCTAAAGAATTGCTCAAGGAGTAATTAATCGTCCTTGCTTGAGGTTTGTGCGGTACATAATTAAGATCACAGCCTTCATCGGGATTATCCAAATTTATGGTCGGCGGTGCTATTTGATCACGGATTGCCAATATACTAAAAATGGCTTCTACTGCGCCAGCAGCCCCAAGTAGGTGTCCCGTCATCGATTTAGTCGAGCTGACAGCTAAGTCATACGCATGCTCTTTAAATACGCGTTTAATCGCCTTTGTCTCATTGAGATCGTTTAAATAGGTAGAAGTTCCATGAGCATTGATATAATCAATATCTCGTGGATGAATACCTGCATCTTTTATTGCTGCCTCCATCGCTCGCGATGCACCATCAGCATCCTCATCGGGTGCCGTAATATGATAGGCATCCCCAGACATTCCAAAGCCTGCCACTTCAGCATAAATTTTCGCGCCTCGAGCTACGGCATGTTCGTATTCTTCAAGAATGAGTAAACCCGCGCCCTCTCCCATAACAAAACCATCACGGTCTTTATCAAAAGGTCTGGATGCTTTTTCGGGCTCATCGTTTCTTTTTGATAGAGAGCGAACCGCTGAAAATCCAGCTAAAGATAATGGAGTTAAGGTCATTTCTGTGCCGCCACACATCATAACGTCGGCATCACCATAGGCAATTAAGCGACTCGCCAATCCAATATTGTGAGTACCCGTTGTACATGCAGTAGCTATTGCAATATTAGGACCCTTTAATTTATGGCGAATAGAAATTTGGCCTGCGGCCATGTTAATGATACCGGCAGGAATGAAGAAAGGAGAAACTTTGCGAACTCCTCCCGCGACCAATTTATCTTCATTATTCGCAATGGTATCAATACCACCAATACCCGCACCAACAGCAACACCGAAGCGATGAGATAGGTCTTCAGTTACCTCAAGTCCCGAATCTTTAAGCGCTTCATCGGCTGCAGCTATTGCGTATTGGGTGAAGGGATCCATTTTGCGGGCATCCTTCGCCGGCACGTAGTCTTCGATGTTAAAATTCTTAACATTTGCCCAAATTTTTGTAGGATAATCCGATATATCAAAACCTTCGACCTTATTTACCCCACTCACACCAGACAATATGTTTTGCCAAGATTCTTTCACATTTAAACCGACGGGAGAAAGCATGCCCATGCCGGTTACAACCACGCGCCGCATTTTCAATCACAACTCCTCGAAGAATTAAGCTTCTTCTTTATCTAAATTCGATTCAATATAATCAATCGCTTCTTGAATCGTAGTAATTTTTTCGGCTTTCTCATCGGGAATTTCTGTCTCAAATTCTTCTTCAAGTGCCATTACCAATTCAACAGTGTCTAAAGAGTCTGCACCTAAATCATCCACGAAGGATGCGTCATTTTTAAGCTCTTCTTCTTTAACGCCCAATTGTTCAACAACAATTTTGCGTACACGCTCTTCAACAGTACTCATAACTTGATTTTCCTCTTTCGGTTGATAGAAACTTTTAGTAACTATTAATTATATTCACTTCATTTAACCGCCGGGCTCACGCAAATGCAACACCCTCTTTAAAACAATCACTTAATGCGAAAATGAAAGTGATATAGTTTATTCATTTACACAGATAACGCAAGTGCATTAATCCATATACATACCGCCGTTTACATGTAATGTACTACCTGTAATATATTTTGCCTCATCTGAGGCTAAAAAAGCGACCGCATTGGCGATATCCTCAGGTTCCCCCATTTTACGTAAAGGAATCCGTTTAATCATTTCCTCTTTTACCATATCAGGTAAAGCATGAGTCATATCTGTGTTGATAAACCCAGGAGCGACGACATTCACGGTAATGCCGCGACTCCCTATTTCTTGAGCAAGTGATTTGGAGAATCCAATAATTCCTGCCTTGGCTGCAGAATAATTTACTTGTCCGGAATTACCACTAGAACCAACTACAGAACCTATAGAGATAATACGACCCCATCGGGCTCGAAACATTATCTTTGTACATATTTTAGACATTCTGTAAATGGAATTCAAATTAGTCTCAATAACTTTGTACCACTCATCATCATCCATACGCAAGATTAGGTTGTCAGCAGTGATTCCTGCATTATTAACCAAAATCCCTGGGGCGTGTTTTGCTTCCGCTAATTGATCCATAACGTGCTCAACAGCCTCAGCATTGGTCACATCTAATGTTAAGCCTTTACCTGATAGACCTGCTTCATTGAAATAATGATTTATGTGCTCTGCACCGACTTCAGTTGTAGCAGTGCCATAAACAAAAGCACCTTCCTGTGCTAACTTTATGGCAATGGCTTGACCAATACCTCTGCTAGCACCTGTTACCAAAGCTATTTTCCCTTCTAAACTCTTCATCAATATTCTCGCCCTATGGATTGCTACTAATTGTCATATGCTCAATAACTTGTTCCAGGCTTATCGTGTCATAAACGCTAATAACATCCAAGGAGCGATCAATTCGCTTGATAAGCCCGCTGAGCACTTTTCCTGGCCCACACTCTAAAATTAATTCTACATCCTGTTGTTTTAGAGATTTAATAATTTCTACCCAACGAACTGGGCTGTATAGTTGTGTCGTTAATTTTTCTCGTATGTCGTCCACACTTGTATAGAGTTGAGCGTTCACGTTGTTTAATACTTTGACCGTAGGAGTCGTGAACGAAACATCTTGGAGATAACCCGCAAATTCTTTTGCAGCATCGCTAAGTAAGGGGCAATGGCAAGGAACACTCACAGGAATCACTTTTGCCAAACGAGCACCCGCGTCTTCAGCCATGCTAATTAAACGATGAATAGCGGGTGTATGCCCTGCTACTACTATTTGTTCAGGAGAATTAAAATTAGCTGGGGTTACTACTTCTAGACCTTGACTGGCTTCCTGGCATAATAAACGGACTTGTTCCTCATTAAAACCAATAATAGCAGCCATGGCACCCTGTCCCATAGGAACAGCTTCTTGCATTATTTTTGCTCGAAAAGACACTAAGTTCACTGCTTCTTTTAGCGTTAAAGCGCCCGCGCATACTAGGGCCGGATATTCACCCAGACTGTGTCCGGCCATAAAAGTAGGAGTGAATAAATTCTGCTGCTGAATAATACGAAATACAGCGACATCTGCTGTGAGGATGGCTACCTGAGTGTATTCAGTTTGGTTTAACTGTTCAGCCGGACCATGTTGTATTAAATCCCACAGATCATACCCCGCAGCTTCAGAGGCCTCTGAAAATACCCCACGAACAATCGGATATTCTAATTCAAAATCTGCAAGCATGCCGACCGATTGTGATCCTTGACCGGGAAAAACCAACGCTGTTTTAAACATATATAACATAACTCCAACTAATGTAGCCTGTAGAGCATAGCAATTCCTTTGCAACAATCCTGAGTTTCCTCAGACTACTAGTGCCTAATAATTTTGATTAATAACGAATAGCCATGGCGCCCCATGTCATGCCGCCACCAAAAGCTTCAAGCAAAATAATATCGTCTCGCTTAATTTTATTGGTACGTATTGAATGATCCAGGGCTAAAGGAACAGAGGCAGCTGAGGTATTACCTTGTTCAGCAATTGTCGTAATGACACGACTCATAGGTAAATCTAATTTTTTTGCAATCGCCTGAATTATCCGCATATTTGCTTGGTGCGGAATAAGCCATTGAATATCAGATTTTTTAAGCTGACTTACGTCCAATACTTCATCAACTACTTTACCCATAACATTAACAGCTAATTTAAATAATTCATTGCCGCGCATTGTTAGATAAGGTGGTACACCATATATAGAATTAGGCAATGTTAGCAGCTCTGTTTTATCATAAGATGCGTGTAAGACGCTTCCCATAATACCCGTCCTGTCACTGGCACTTAAGACAACCGCACCCGCACCATCGCCGAATAAGATACATGTTGCGCGATCACTCCAATCCATCACTTGTGACATGCATTCACTGCCGATAACAAGCACATGGCGAGCTGTTCCGGACATGATATACTGTCGTGCCACATCAAGGACATATAAAAACCCGCTACAAGCGGCGCTTAAATCAAAGGCAGGCGCATGATTAGTTATTCCTAATTCGTGTTGCACACGACAGGCGACACTTGGAAAAATATGCTCTGGTGTAGATGTTGCAACGATGATTAGATCGAGATCATTAGCCTTAATTCCAGATGCTTGGAGCGCGCGCTCTGCAGCTTTAGTAGCCATATAGGAAGGCGTTTCATATTTTTCAGCAATGCGGCGACTACTTATTCCGGTACGGCTAGTTATCCATTCATCACTAGTATTTACTTTTGATTCTAAATCAAAATTAGTTAGTTGATTTTCAGGTAAATAACTACCAGTGCCAGTAATCACCACATTATTCATAGCAACAACCCTTGGTTCATGAAATCATTTATATGAGCACGAACGAGATCAATGACATTGTTCTCTACTTCAAGGATAGCTTGTTCTATTGCATGTTGAAAACCCAGAACATTCGCACCACCGTGACTTTTAACTACAACGCCATTAAGCCCCAATAAGCTTGCTCCGTTATAACGAGAAGGATCGAGTTTTGTTTTAATACCTTTCAATACTGGCATAGCCAAAAAAGCAGCCACTTTAGTAAAGAGATTACGGTTGAATGACTCTTTAAAATAGCTGAGGAATAATCTTGCGATACCCTCGCTCGCTTTAAGCGCCACATTACCTACAAATCCATCACAAACAACCAAGTCGACTTCTCCAGTGTAAAAATCATCACCTTCGACATAACCTACATAATTCATCATAGAACATTCTTGCAGCATATGCGCAGTGCGTTTCACTTGATCATTGCCTTTGATTTCCTCAACGCCGATGTTTAATAAAGCAATTTTTGGTTGAGATTTATTTGCAACAGCTTGTACCAAGGCGGATCCCATAACGGCAAACTGAAACAAATGCTCTGCACAAGAATCGACATTTGCGCCCAGATCAATTGCCCAAGTGCGGCCATGTACCGTAGGCAACTCGGAGACGATTGCTGGACGGTCAATACCTGGCAAAGTTTTTAGAACATAACGGGCGGTTGCCATGAGCGCACCCGTGTTTCCCGCGCTGACACAGGCTTGTGCAATCCCTTGTTTCACAAGATTAATTGCAAGACGCATGGAAGAATCTTTTTTATTTCGCAATGCATGAGAGGGTAGCTCATCCATCGTGACCACTTCTGATGCGTGTACTATTGAAAATTGTGGGGAACCAGACACACCTGCTTTGTTAAGATAAGCCTCAACTTTGTCATGTGCACCGACCAGTATTAGTTTTAATTGGGGATTATTTTTAGCTGTGCGTACACAGGCAGGAATCACCACATTTAAGCCATGATCCCCACCCATCGCATCGATAGCAATGGTAATGTCTTTCAAAAAATTACTCTTTTTCTTCTTCGTAAACGTTATCGGTATCAATCACTTTTCTACCACGATAATAACCATCTTCAGTCATATGGTGACGACGATGAGTTTCTCCAGTAACTGGATCAATCGATAAAGTTGGTTTGGTTAAAGCGTCATGAGAACGTCTCATATCACGACGAGAGCGTGATTTTTTATTCTGTTGTACGGCCATTGTATTACTCCTAAACAAATTGCATTCATAAAGCGGGAATATTACCGATATTTTTGCGGCAATCCAAGTGTTTAAGCAAATAAAATATCAATCTTCAGCACTTTTTTCACTTAAAAAAGTATTAATCTCCTGGGAACACAGGCTTACAGTTTCATGAAACGTTGGTGCATAAAGATGCAATTCATCCGCTACTAACTCTTCTAACTCGATTAAAAAACCATCGGCTACAACACATTCGTATTCATTCTGCAATTTTTCTGCTTGCTCATCGTTACTACAAATAGCAATGCGCGTTGCATTGTCATAAGAATGAACGAAATATTCCAGACATCGCTGGCACTGTACATCTAATCTACCCTTGACCCGCAGGTCCATGACGTAGAAGTTTTGTGCAGGTGTAACGGTAAAATCTACATCCAGTTCCACAGGTTTTTCTATAAAAGGAGGAAGTCTGGCATCAATTTTGAGCTTCGTTGTTTGATTGCCTTTTTTGACTTCTTCTTTTAAATTCAGCATGACTAAATATTCCTCTGATTCACATCTTATTTAATTACTTTTTAGGCAGCTTTATGCGATAATATGCCCCTGCTACGCCACAAACATCTGTCGCGTGGGGCACTATTTTAAGCGGTATCTCAAATTTATGAAAGCAAAAGTTATTATTGGTATGTCTGGTGGGGTCGACTCCTCTGTAGCCGCTTGGCTGCTCAAAGAGCAAGGTTATGATGTTGAAGGCCTGTTCATGAAAAACTGGGAACAGGACGATCAAGAGGCATTTTGCCCTGCAGCTCAAGATTTAGCCGATGCTCAGGCTGTATGCAATCAACTTATGATTCCGTTACATACAGTAAACTTCTCCAAGGAATACTGGGACCGCGTGTTTCAGCATTTTCTTAACGAATACGAGCAAGGAAGAACGCCCAATCCCGATGTTTTGTGCAACAAAGAAATTAAATTTAATGCTTTTTTAAACTATGCATTAAATTTGGGGGCTGATTATATTGCTACTGGCCATTATGCCAAAAATAAGGTAATGAATAATAAAGGTTATTTGTATAAAGCAAAAGATCGCAATAAAGATCAAACCTACTTCCTCCATGCTGTCTCTCAGGAGGCTCTAGCACAGACCTTATTCCCTGTGGGAGATTACACCAAACCAGAAATACGTAATTTTGCTGAAAAGCTTGGTTTGGTCACTCATGCTAAAAAGGATTCAACCGGAATTTGCTTTATTGGCGAGAAACGGTTCAAAACCTTTTTAAACGAATTTATCCTGGCACGTCCTGGAATCATTAAAAGTACTTGCGGCATGGAGTTAGGTAAACACGACGGACTTATGTTTTACACCATAGGACAACGTCAAGGTTTAGGTATAGGTGGCCGCAATCACAGCGCAGGCGACCCGTGGTATGTGGTCGATAAAGATATTAAAACCAATACCTTATTTGTAGCCCAAGGAAGTGACCATCCCATGCTCTATGCGCAAGGATTAATCTGTAGCCCAATTCACTGGCTTGCCGAGTGCGAAGAGCAATTACCGTTAACCTGTTTTGCTAAAACACGTTATCGACAACTCGAACAGGGATGTATGATATCGCCTCCAGATGAAAACCAACACTATGTGCTCTTTACCACACCCCAAAGAGCAATTACACCAGGTCAATACATTGTTTTTTATGATAAAAATCAATGTCTCGGTGGGGCAACTATCAAAGAGGTAATTCGCTAGCTCGATACTCTTAATGAAATGGGTACTATGCTAAATTAATATTAACCAACATTTTAGGAATAAACATGGCCGCTATAGACATCTCCCCTGCACCAAGCGACATAAAATTTTCGGTAAGTGCCGCCGACCGCGTTGCCGAATTACTCGCAGAAGAAAACAATCCCAATTTAAACTTACGTGTTTCCATTACTGGAGGTGGTTGCTCCGGTTTTCAGTATAATTTCAGCTTTGATGAAGAAATACATGAGGACGATACCGTTATCGTCCAACAGTGCTCCGATAACCACTCTTCAGTGAAATTACTTGTAGACTCTATGAGTTACCAATACCTTAATGACGCTGAAATTGATTATGTCCGCGACATCCAAGGGGAGCAATTTGTAATTCGCAATCCCAATGCCAAAACTACGTGTGGTTGTGGCTCATCGTTTAGTATGGATGATGAATAAAAGCCCCGTGAGGCCTTGAATCATAGATTAGTAAGGTTTAATGATTACTTTAGTTCCGATCCGAATAAAATTCTTACTTAACCATTGAGCTTCCTGAGGATGAATGCGCACACATCCATGACTGGCATTATAATTGGGTAAATCATAGGATCCGTGAATAGCATAGTTTTTACTAAAAAACATGCAGTAAGGCATAGGAGCACCACCTCTTCCTACCGGGTAGCGACTGGAGCGGCATCCAGGCCCTCCTTTACTCCAAACGCGAAAACTACCAGAGGGTGTTTTGCAAGAGCGGCCAAGATCGGCGCAGTATCTTTTTCCACCCGAGCCGCGACCGGAACGAACAACCTGTCCGTTATCGTTAATGGCCTTCCAGGATAAGGTGTTGGGATTGAAAATAAAAGTTCCAGCATGAGTCATTGAAATGGGGCTGAACAGCAATATTAAGGGTAACATCAAAAACCGCGTTGCATGCTGTATTTCCATAATAAATCCTTGTAATGGTAAACTCACTCTAATTTTAGTTTAAATTTACATCATTACAAACATAATTAAATCAAAAAGATAATATAAAAGACTCTCTGATCTTTCGTTGGCGCTTTAGCCAAGGTATCCTGATGAAATATATAACTTCTAAAGCGAAATCCGATTAAGCAAAATGAAACTTTCTGTTCTACGCTTTATCATGTGGGAATTTAATAAGGATAAAAAAATGAAAAATAGGATTCTAACAGCTGCATTTTTAGCAGTCATTGCAAACGTAGGTTGGTCGGATACGACTGTCAGCACCCCAACGCCAACACCCAGCACACCACCTGTTTCAGGAACACAACCCCCTGCGACAGATAATGCATCGGACATAACAAAAGTTGAATGGCTCAATGCCATTGTGCCTATGTTACCCGGTTTAATTTGTAAGGGATTTTTAAATGATCAAGATTTAAAGGCACGCCTCGATACCATAAAGATGGACTATAACCAGTGCATCAGTGTGGTACCAGAAAGTGTTACTAAATGCCGTGGACAACTTGAAGATAAAATACCTGAAAAAATCACCAATGAAGAGGCAGCTACATGGGGCAAAGCTCTAGGTGAATGTATTGGCAAAGATTTTGCGATGAAATATCTTATACCAAAACAATAATCATGAGCGTTGTGTTAAATTCCCAGAGCCAAGTGTTCCGAACAGACACTTGGCATAAACTACGCTAATTCCTTATCTTCGACCCAATGGTTTACTCCTGATTTATTGACCAGAAACTCAATAAACTGTTGATGTTCAGCGAGCTCTCCCGGCTCAGCTGCCAAAATAACAGGATTGGGTAGATTCAAATGTTTAAACCGCTGATCTTGTGCAGCCTTTTTTTGATTGTGCTGTTCATCTTCAGCAAACAATTTACTCTGGCCACCGGTTAGTGCAAGATAAACTAAGGCTAAAATCTCCGCATCAAGTAAAGCGCCATGTAATTCTCGATTAAAATGATCGATACTAAACCGCTTACATAAGGCATCCAGACTGTTGCGTTGTCCAGGAAATTTTTCCCGCGCAAAAAGTAATGTATCGAAAACAGTACAGTGTTCCTCAAGTTTTTTCCCCCAGCGCACATGGGAAAACTCAGAATTTAAGAATCCAACATCGAATACTGCATTATGGATAATTAGCTCGGCACCCTCAACAAATCCGACAAAATCAGCAACCACATCCTGGAAAAAAGGTTTATCTTTAAGAAATTCGTCACTAATTCCGTGGACACGAAAAGCGCCCTCATCCACTGCGCGTTGTGGGTTTAAGTAGACATGAAAATGTCGCCCGGTCAGTTTTCTTTCAATAAGCTCAACGCAGCCAATTTCAATAACACGATGGCCATGCTCATGACCGATGCCGGTGGTTTCTGTATCTAAAACGATTTGTCGCATCATTGACCTCTTAATTCATCAATCGCCTTATTTGCTAAAGCATCCACTATATCATTTTCTTTGTGTCCTGAGTGCCCCTTTACCCAGTGCCAGGTGATTTTATGGTTCTGAGCCAATTCATCAAGGCGAACCCATAAATCCGCATTTTTTACGGGTTCTTTTTTGGCATTACGCCAACCATTAGCTTTCCAATTAGCTAGCCAGCCATTCATTCCCTGACGTAAATACTGTGAGTCCGTATAAAGATCAACTGTGCAATTGCGAGTTAAAGCTTCAAGCCCTTTTATGGCGGCTAAAAGTTCCATACGATTGTTCGTCGTATGCGCCTCGCTGCCATACAAAGTTTTTTCATGCTGTTGATATCGTAACAAAACCCCCCAGCCACCAGGGCCAGGATTACCTTTACAAGCACCGTCAGTGTAAATTTGAATATTCAAGGTACTCCTAACTATTCATCGAGCATACCCCATTTTTGAGGTATGAATTGCGCAAAAACGCCATGGTAGACTTGTTTTTTAATGCGTTCAATCTCTGGAGCAAAAAAACGATCTTCATCATATACTGGAACATCTTTTCGGACTTGATTATGCACTTTTTGTAGTAATTGCGAACTTTTAAGCGGTTGCCTTAAATCAATTCCCTGACTCGCAGCAAGCAACTCAATAGCCAAAATTGTTGCCGTATTATCATTCATGTTTTCTAAACGACGCGCCGCATTAGTAGCCATTGAAACATGATCCTCCTGGTTTGCAGAGGTGGGCAAGCTATCTACTGAGTGTGGGTGTGCAAGGGCTTTGTTATCACTGGCACATGCTGCAGCGGTGACATGAGGAATCATAAAACCAGAATTTAACCCACTTTCGCGGATTAAGAATCCGGGTAGTGAACTAAAATATTTATCAATTAGTAGAGCAATGCGTCTCTCCGATGCAGCACCAATCTCTGCAATCGCTAATGCGAGGTTATCTGCGGCGAGTGCGATAATTTCACCGTGGAAATTCCCTCCAGAGACGATATCCCCTGTTTCAGAAAAGACTAAAGGATTATCAGAGACCGCGTTCGCTTCAACCTCTAACGTTTCACGTACAAAATTTATCTGATGTAAAATCGCGCCCATAATTTGCGGCTGGCATCTTAATGAATAGGGATCCTGCACTCTGGAACAATTTATATGGGATTGCCTAATCTCACTTCCGGCTAAAAGATTTCGATAAACTGCTGCAACTTCCTGCTGTGTTTTGTGTTTACGAATCTTATGAATCCGCTCATCGAAAGGAACATCACTTCCTGATGCAGCATCTACAGTTAAAGCCCCGGCAATTAGCGCTGTATTGAATAATTTTTCTGCATCGAACAAGGCTATTAATGCGATTGCTGTTGATACCTGTAAGCCATTAAGTAATGCAAGCCCTTCTTTTGCCTGGAGCGTCATGGGTTTTAGTCCCGCAATAGCAAGTCCCTCAACAGCAGGGATAATCTGCCCCTGAAAACGCACCTCCCCTATTCCCAATAAGGGCAAGGCCATGTGAGCCAAAGGGGCTAAATCACCTGAGGCACCCACTGAACCTTTTGCGGGTATACAGGGGTATACCCCATGATTAAATAAGGCAAGCAAAGCTTCAATTATCTCTAAGCGTATTCCAGAGTATCCTTGAGCCAAATTATTTACTTTAAGTAATAAAACCAAAGAGACCACAGCATCGCTAAGCAAGGGGCCAACTCCGCAAGCATGGGATAACACAATATTCCGTTGCAATTGACACAAATGCTCAGGGGAGATGATCTGATCAGCCAATGAACCAAAACCCGTGTTTATGCCATACACCGTCCTTTTTTCAGCAACAATCGTTTGCACCGTTTGTGCTGAAGCAGCAATAGCGGGCAACGCTGAATCAGCAAGTACACAGTGAGCATTTTCCTGAATTATTTGTTGCAAACAACCCAGGGTTAGATGCCCTGGATTTAGAATAAAATGAGAAGACATCAAAACTCCTTGTTAACAACGATTATCTAGGCTGGTTTTCTTCCGAATCTGGAGCATCACACATGGGTAACCACAGCTTATGCTCATGAGCACATTCCTGAGCCTGTGTGTAGCCTGCGTCTGCATGGCGCATAACTCCTGTGGCCGGGTCATTAAAAAGCACTCGCTGTAGACGACGAGCAGCCTCCTCTGTGCCATCAGCCACGATGACTACTCCAGCATGCTGCGAAAATCCCATGCCTACACCGCCACCATGATGAATACTCACCCAAGTAGCGCCACTGGCGCAATTAAGCAATGCATTAAGAAGTGGCCAATCAGAAACAGCATCACTACCATCGAGCATTGCTTCAGTCTCGCGATTCGGACTGGCCACTGAACCCGAATCAAGATGATCCCGCCCGATTACGATGGGCGCTTTTACTTCGCCATTTTTAACCATGTCGTTAAAAGCCAAGGCCAGGCGCGCGCGATCTTTTAGTCCCACCCAGCATATGCGAGCGGGTAACCCTTGAAATGATATTTTCTCCCGAGCCATATCAAGCCATTGATGTAATGACCTATTATCAGGAAGGAGTTCTTTAACTTTTGTATCGGTAGCATAGATATCTTCTGGATCTCCAGATAATGCAACCCAGCGGAATGGTCCAATGCCCTCACAAAATAATGGTCTAATGTAGGTAGGAACAAATCCTGGGAAGGAAAATGCATCCCTTTCGCCTGCCTCAAAGGCCATTTGACGAATATTGTTGCCATAATCAAACACAGGGATGCCTCTTTTTTGAAATTGCAGCATCGCATGTACCTGTTGCTGCATTGATTTTTTTGCTTCAGATATTACTGTTTGAGGTTGTGAGATACGCATATCAGCGGCTTGTTCCAAAGTCCATCCTGCAGGTAAATACCCGTTCAACGGATCATGCGCGCTGGTTTGGTCCGTAACTAAGGCGGGCTGCGCATTTAGAGCGACCAACTTGGGAAAAATTTCCGCAGCATTGCCAAGAAGTGCCACTGAGAGTGGCTCTTGTTTCATACAAGACTCTTTAATCCAACCTAAAGCTTCTTCCAAATTGGTTGTATATCGATCGAGATAACGTGTTTTTAATCTTTTTTCAATGCGGGTTTTGTCGCATTCAACAGCTAAAACGCTTGCTCCAGCCATCGTGCCTGCCAGTGGTTGAGCACCCCCCATGCCCCCCAAGCCGCCAGTAAGAATCCAGCGACCCCGCAAATCCCCTTGGTAATGAATTCTGGCAGCAGACATAAAGGTCTCATAGGTTCCTTGGACAATACCCTGAGAGCCGATATATATCCAGCTACCAGCAGTCATTTGCCCATACATCATGAGTCCTTTTTTATCGAGTTCGTTAAAGTATTCCCATGTAGCCCATCGGGGTACTATATTCGAATTGGCAATAAGAACCCGTGGGGCATCAGCGTGTGTTTTAAACACACCCACAGGTTTCCCTGATTGGATTAGTAGTGTTTCATCCGCATCGAGCTGAATTAAAACCTCAACGATTTTATGGAAGCAGTCCCAGTTTCTTGCAGCTTTACCCAGTCCCCCATAAACAATCAGCTCATCTGGATTCTCAGCGACATCTGGATGCAAATTATTATAAAGCATTCTTAGTGCTGCTTCAGTGAGCCAGCTTTTTGCTGTCAGTGTAGTCCCTGTTAAGCCGTTAATTAGATTTTGACGTGTGATTTCAGACATATAACACTCCCTGTTGTGAATGAAGCAAATAATACACCAGACCGTCTAAAGAGCCTAGATTTTAGCATGAAGCAAATAAGTCTCAGCACAGAATATTTGCTTAGCGCTTAGCTGTTCTCTAATTCACCTACTGGTGCTATACTGGAAAAATTTGAATTAGATGTTGACTAAAACGTGACAGATTATATTGAAAAGCACCCCAAATCTTTGCGGATCTATTTTGCTACAGAAATGTGGGAACGTTATGGTTTCTATGTTGTACAATCTCTTCTTGCACTTTATCTAGCCCTCCATTTTGATTGGCCCGATAAAAAAATCTATGCCTTAGTGGGTTCTTTTACTGCGTTAACCTATCTCTCACCGGTAGTCGGGGGTTGGATAGCAGATAAGCTCATAGGACAAAAAAGAGCGATATTATTGGGTGCGCTAGTTTTACTCGCAAGTTATCTTCTCCTTTCATTTGGTAGCAGCAGCTACGCTTTAACTGCCTCACTGGCAGGGATTGCTGTCGGTACCGGATTATTAAAACCGAATATTTCCTCATTGTTAGGAAATGAATATTTACAAGGTTCGGCACGACGCGAAAGTGGCTTCACCATCTTTTACATGGGAATAACAACCGGTATTATACTCGGAACTACAGTACCCAGCTTACTAAACGCACGATACGGTTGGGAAGCTTCCTTCATCAGTGCGGCTTTGGGTATGATTTTCGCATTTATAATTTTTGCTGCAGGAATTAAAATTTATCGTATTAAAGATTATAACCCTTACTTTTTTTCGATAAAAAAGATAGGCATTGCTTTTCTCTTAATGCTTCTTTTATGGACTTTTTGTTTTTATATTTTAACATCCCCGCGTTTAGCCAATGTGACCTTTGGATTAGTTGTTCTCTTTTCAGCTGGATACATTGCCTATGCGGTAAATGATGAGGACACCAATCAATCACGTCAAACGCTCGTTATTGGTTCGTTGTGTATTATCTCTGTGGTATTTTGGTCGTTTTACTTCCAGATGTTTATGTCTCTCACTTTATTTATTTCGCGTGTAGTACATCCCATGTTTTGTGGAATCCGCTTCCCTGCCCCGTATTACGTAACCATACAAAGTATCGGCATGCTTGTTTTTGGATATTTTTTAGCCAAAAAGAATCCACAATATTCTCTAGTAGAACGCGGGTTAAGTATCGGTAGAAAATTTTTATGGGCAATTTTCATCATCACCGCAGCCTACGCAATAATTGCACTTGTGAGTAATTTTACGAACCGTTGGGCACTGATTAGTCCTATTTTGATTATCCCTGCCTATCTTATGTTTTCGCTGGCAGAACTATTGTTATCGCCCGTAGGATTATCAGCCATCACCCTTTTAGCCGATAAGAATAAAGTAAGCACTATGATGGGTATTTTCTTCGTTTCGCTTGGTATAGGCGGCTTTCTCTCAGGCAAACTCGCAAACCTTACAGCAATTCCTGCGGGGGAAACTGATATTCCAACGCTTAAGGCTTTATATGCTGCTGCATTCACCCAGCAATTGGGGATTTTGTTTATCGCAACTATAGCATGCATCGTATTATTCGCTGTAATTAAGTTTCTGCTCACAAATGTTGAGGTTAGTCGAGCAAATTAAGTGCTTAATCCCATCGCCGCACTGTTTATGCGCGGCGATTGGCGCTAACCCTTTTTATATGAAAAAAATCCTGTTATCATTGCTGGTTTTTTGAACTTACCTTTAGGCTTATATGTCAAACCGTCATCCTATGCTTGATAAATTGCTCCATATTCTTGATGAGAATCAGGCAGTAGACATTAAAATACTTGATGTACGTAATCAAACCGCGATTACTGATTATATGATTATTACCTCTGGACGGGCTTCTCGCCATGTGAAAGCCATTGCGCAAAAAGTATTAGAGGAAATGAAAGCTGCAGGTTTCCCCGCATTAAACAGTAATGGTATGGAGAATGGTGAGTGGATACTTATCGATTTTAATGATTTCATTGTCCATATTATGCAAGCAGAAACCCGTCAATACTATAATCTTGAAGGCTTATGGGATGACCAGCCTAAATAATTTATGCTTAAATTCACAGTAATATCCCTTGGAAATAAAATGCCTTCTTGGGTCGTAGAAGGCACGGAAGAGTATACAAAACGATTTACAGATGGAGTTCAATTAAAATTAATTGAACTCCCACTTATCCGTCGTCATAAAGCCGCCGATATTCAACGCATAATGGAAAAAGAAGCAAATTTAATAAAAGATGCGATACCAACTGGATCTTATGTGGTCGCACTCGCCATTGCCGGGAAGACATTTTCCAGCGAACAACTCGCATCAAGAATTAGCCAACTGCAACAGGCAAACAGTCATCTTTGTCTTCTGATTGGTGGGCCCGAAGGTCTAACAGAGAAAACTCTTGCCGCGTGTCACGAACAATGGTCTTTGTCAAAACTGACACTTCCTCATCCTCTGGCACGAATTTTTCTTATTGAAACCCTTTATCGGGCTTGTGCAATTATCAATAACCATCCTTATCATAAATAATTTTCTATTCCAAAGTTTGAAATTTTTAATAACCGATAATTCTCATTGAGATAAATAGCCAAATTTATTATTTTCAGTTACCATGAACCCTTTTGTAATTATTGTTTGATGTACGATGAGTTTGAATTCATCCTTTAGAAATTATCAAAGTGAAACGGTTCACCAGAGTTTTCGACTCAATCTACTTGTCGCTTTTATTATCATTTTATCACTCGTTTTAATTTTACGTCTCGCTTATTTGCAAATCTCCGAGTTTAAAAAATATCACACGCTATCGCTTAAAAATCAAATGAGCATCACTCCTATCGCCCCGCCCCGAGGGGTAATTTTAGATCGTAACGGTGTTCTATTAGCAGAAAACATTCCAGTGTATGTTCTAGAGATAACACCTGAGCATGTTAAAGATATGGAAAAAACCTTGAATCAATTGCGCGAGCTGATTCCATCCATTAGCGACGACGATGTAAGCAATTTCACACGTGCTCGAAAACAAAATCGCTCCTTTATGCCGATCCCAATTAAACTTAAGCTTACTCAAGAAGAGGTAGCATTATTTGCGATCAATCAATATCATTTTCCAGGTGTGAGTATCAAAGCACGACTCATGCGCCATTATCCCTTAGGCGAGGTAACAGCCCATGCCTTAGGTTATGTAGGTCGAATTAATATTCAAGAATTACGGACAGTCGACACAGCAAATTATCGAGCGACCAATTTCATTGGAAAATCCGGTATCGAAAAATATTATGAGGATATCTTGCATGGTAAAGTGGGTTACCAAATAGCAGAAACGGATGTCAGTGGGCGCACTTTACGTGTCGTTAATAAAATTAACCCTGTATCCGGTGCCAAGCTTTATTTAAGTCTCGATGTTCGTCTTCAGAAAGCAGCCTATGAAGCATTATTAGATAAACGCGGGGCTGCAGTCGTCATTAATTCACAAAATGGTGAAGTATTGGCAATGGCAAGCTCTCCAAGTTTTGACCCAAACTTATTTGTGAGTGGCGTAAGCACAGAGGATTATAAAAAGCTGTCAAACACACTGCAAAGGCCTCTTTTTAATCGCGCTGTACGCGGTGTCTACCCACCGGCTTCAACGATTAAGCCATTTGTAGGACTTGCGGGTCTTGATAAAGGATTTATCAACACCCAAAGCTCAATTTATGATCCGGGAAAGTTTAAGCTTGCTAATTCAAGTCATATTTATCGAGATTGGAAAAAAACCGGCCATGGAATGATGAATTTCAAGCGCTCCATTACTGTTTCCTGTGATACTTTTTACTATCATTTAGGAAACAGAATGGGCATAACCAATATAGAAGATATGTTGGTGAAATTTGGCCTTGGGCACTTAAGCCAAATTGATTTACATGAAGAGGCCTCGGGTATCGTGCCCAGTTTACGGTGGAAGAAACAAACTAAAGGAGTTACCTGGTACCCTGGTGATACCTTAATTACCGCTATCGGTCAAGGGTTTATGCTTGCGACCCCCTTACAGTTAGCGAATGCAACCGCCTCATTGAGTCAGCATGGTCAGCGCTTCCGACCTCATCTTCTGATTAAAACCGTTAATAGCGATGATAATTCTATAAAGCATTATAAAGCAGTAGAGGAATATCCAGTTTACTTACATGATGAAGCCAACTGGGATATTGTTAAAGAAGCTATGCAGAGCGTGCTCACCAGTAATGAGGGCACAGGCTATCGTTTTGGACGTAATCCCCCTTATCCTGTTGCCGGAAAAACAGGTACAGCGCAAGTTTTTAGCGGCAGGCAATATGAAAAAACACGCTACGAAGACATCCCCGAGGCATTACGCGATAATTCACTATTTATTGCCTTTACTCCCGTAGAAAAACCTGAAATTGCTATTGCCGTAGTGGTCGAAAATGATGTCGCCGCGTCTACCGTTGCGCGAAAAATTCTCGACACTTATTACAAACTAAACCCTTTGAAGCCCCATGATGAATCGAAATCATAAACCCGTATATCGTTTTACTGAAAAAGCCTTACATTTTGACTTACCACTATTTGGCTTACTCCTTTTGCTCATTAGTTTTGGTTTATTAATTCTGTTTAGCGCCTCAAATGCCAACATTCATATGGTTATAAGACAGGCCATGCGTTTGATTATGGCAACGATGATTATGATCATTTTTGGGTTTATCCCCCCGCATAAGTACAAATTATGGACGCCCTGGATTTATAGTATGGGGCTTAGTCTGCTTATTGCGGTGATGGTCATGGGTAAAATTGGTAAAGGCGCGCAAAGATGGTTAGAACTTGGATTTTTTCGTTTCCAGCCCTCAGAGATAATGAAATTAGCTGTGCCAATGATGGCTGCCTGGTATTTCGATCGCCAAACACAACCCATAAATTTAAAAGCCCTTTTTACTGCAGGTCTGATCATTGGGGTACCGGCACTACTTATTGCCAAACAACCTGATTTAGGTACCGCGATTATGGTTGCAGGTGCTGGTTTTTTTGTGGTGTTTCTCGCAGGAATACGTTTTAAAATATTATTAATCCTGGCACTTGCTATCGCCTCTGCCATTCCCGTGGTGTGGCATTTCATGCATGATTATCAAAAACAACGGGTGTATATGCTTCTTGATCCCGAACAAGACCCCTTAGGTTCTGGATATCATATTATCCAATCCAAGATTGCAATTGGCTCGGGAGGGCTTATGGGCAAGGGATGGCAACAAGGTAGCCAATCTCATTTAAATTTTTTACCAGAACATGCAACCGATTTTATTTTTGCAGTCAGCGGTGAAGAGTTCGGTTTTGCTGGCGGATTTACTATTATCGTTTTAGTGGTGCTCATCTCACTCCGGAGCCTAAATATCGCAAGGAACGCGCAAACAACCTACACCCGGCTATTGGCTGCAAGCCTTGCTATGTCATTCTTTATTTCAGGGTTTGTAAATATTGGCATGGTGATGGGTATTATCCCCGTAGTGGGCATCCCTCTACCGTTAGTGAGCTACGGTGGAACCGCCATGGTGACATTTCTTGCAAGCTTTGGAATTTTAATGTCGATTAGCTCACATAAGATTTTATTTAACTATTTACGTTAAAAGCGAGTATTGGGTTCTGTAATTCAATACTCATTTGAAGAATAAATTAATGCTCTAAGTTTCTAAACAACAGCTGCATTGACTAAGGCGGCTATTGGCGCGTAGCTGCGTCGATGTATGGCACATGGACCTAATTCTAACAAGGCGCGACGGTGAGCGGCAGTCCCATAACCTTTATGTTCGGCAAATCCATAACCGGGGTACGTTGAATCAAGCGCAATCATTTCTTCGTCACGTAATACCTTCGCAAGTATCGAAGCAGCACTGATTTCAGGAACAAGGGCATCCCCTTGGACAATAGCGCGCGCAGGAATGTCAATCTGGGGCAGATGAATCCCATCAACCAGAACCATCTCCGGTTGTACGGGCAACGCAAGAATTGCTCGCCGCATCGCCAATAATGTAGCTTGATGTATATTTAAACGATCAACCTCCTCCACCTCTGCGCGTCCATATGCATAAGCCAAAGCCTCTGCCTTAATTTGCTCTGATAACAGTTTGCGCTGTTTGGGAGTAAGTTTCTTGGAATCTGCTAAACCCGCTATGGGCTGACGAAGTATTACTGCGGCGGTAACTACAGCACCGGCGAGCGGCCCTCTTCCCACTTCATCGACCCCTGCTATTAATCCTAAATTATCCATCATTTGCTATTTTTATTGTTGAAAGGCGCTTATCATACCCTTTTGAAATTGATTTATCATCCAAGAAATGCGATCATGGCGCACAAATAATTAACAATCTCATATCATACACATGTCTAAAATTCGCTGTGCAGTAATCGGTGTTGGCTATTTAGGTCGATTCCACGCACAAAAATATCAACTGCTCCCAGAAGCAGACCTGGTTGGCGTATGCGATAGCAATATTGAAAACGCACATCGGGTTGGGCAAGAATTAAACGTTGCCACCTATACAAACCATCAAGAACTACTCGATAAAGTGGATGCTGTAAGTATTGCGACAACAACCCAAACCCACTATGAAATTGCCAAAGCATTTTTAGCGCGAGGTATTCATGTTTTGGTAGAGAAGCCCATCACAGAGACCGTGGTTCAAGCCCAGGAACTTATCCAACTCGCCCACCAGCATCAGGCAAAATTCCAGGTAGGGCATCTTGAGCGATTTAATTCTGTACGTTTGGCACTTGATGAATACTTAATTAATCCTCAGTTTATTGAGGCTGAACGGCTAGCTCCATTTAATCCACGAGGTGCAGATGTTAATGTCGTTTTGGATTTAATGATCCATGATATTGACTTGATCCTGAACATGGTTAAAAGTCCAGTCACTGGCATTCAGGCTCATGGAACACCCGTGCTAACCAAAGACATCGATATTGCGCATGTACGTTTGCAATTTGCAAACCATTGTATCGCTAATTTAACTGCAAGCCGTGTCAATCAAAGTGCCTCACGTAAAACACGTATCATACAAGGCGATTCTTATTTATCTCTGGACTATCAGAATAAAGAACTCTCTTTATTTAAAAAAGGGCCAGGTGAAATGTTCCCGGGCATCCCTGAAATAGTTCATGAAAGCAAAGTATTTGAACAAGGAGATGCTCTTTTAGCCGAAATTAAGTCGTTTTTACATTCGATTGCTAATCAGTCTGTTCCATTAGTCCCAGGAGAAGATGGACTCGTGGCGCTCGAGACTGCGGAACATATTACCTCGTTAATTAACAAGCATTTGCTCGAACGCTATGCATAGCCCAAAACATATTGTCATTGTTGCTGGTGAGGAGTCTGGTGATTTACATGCAGCAGCAATGGCCCGTCATCTTCAAGAAAAATATCCGCAGGTGCAAATCAGTGGCATTGGTGGTCAGCACCTAAAAGCTGCAGGGGTGCATTTAATTTCTGATCTGGCACAGTACGGTGTTACGGGCATAACTGAAGTGTTACGCCATCTTCTAGTTATTCGTAAGGCATTAAAAGATATTAAACATCATTTACAACATGAAAAACCAGATTTGCTCATCCTGGTTGATTATCCCGGATTTAACTTAAATCTGGCTAAATATGCAAAGCGGATACTGAATATAAAAATTTTGTATTATATTAGCCCACAGATTTGGGCCTGGAAAGCCAAACGGATTCAACTTATTAAAGAATGTGTGGATCATATGGCTGTTATTTTACCTTTTGAGAAAGCTATATACCAACAAGCCCGGGTTCCGGTTGATTTTGTCGGTCATCCTTTGTTAGGAAAAATTGCGCAGGTGGGAACTCAAGTTCAAGAGCGGCAGTTTCTAGGCTTATCCGTTAAAAAACAGATTATCGCCCTACTCCCAGGAAGTCGTAGTCACGAAATTGAGCGGCATATGCCTGTTCTTCATGATACAGCCAATAAATTACAATCTTATAATCCAGAGTTACAATTTATACTTCCTATCGCAGGCACTATTGATTCAAAAAAAATAAAAAAATATTTCCAACATTCTAAAGTAAATATTCACTTCATCGAAGGCAAAGCTTTGCATTGTATGGCCGCTGCTGACTTTGTCATTGTCGCCTCAGGTACCGCTTCCTTGGAGTGCGCTTTACTTAAAAAACCTATGTGTATTATCTATAAATCCTCATTTCTGACTTATTTACTGGCTTCAAAACTAATTAAGGTTAAATTTCTAGGTTTATGTAATCTATTATCCAATAAAATGATCGTTCCTGAGTTTTTACAATACGATTGCAACACCAAGGAACTTGTGAAATTCATTATTCGTTTTTTTAATGATAAAAACCTACAAGAGCATATGCAACGCGATCTCGAACATTTATCCAACTCTTTGTCATTGAAAAAATCAGAGCGATCTTTAAATAATCTTATCGAAGAGATGTTGCTAAAAAATAATGCATTAATTTCATAGGAAAATATAGAATATCATTTGGGCTTCATGTACAATTAATCTTGCTTTCATTGTACATGGTAGCAATTGGACTGTTGTTGATTTAATTATTAATAAGGAAGTTAAGATGAATGTCATTGATACACCTGATACTCAATCAACCATCAAGCAAGATCAAGGTTTGCAAGATCTGGTATATAAATTAGTTACCCGTTTTCTTGCAGAAAACAAAAATAAGAACATCGATGATCTCTACGATATGATCCTTTCCGAAGTAGAGCCTCCCTTATTACAAGCAGTAATGGAAAAGCGTCGCGGCAATCAATTGCAAGCTGCAAAAATGCTTGGTATCAGTCGCGGAACCATTAGAAAAAAACTTCAACGTTATTTTGGAACCAAATACTTCCGTCTAACTGATGAATAAAATAAAGGCTCCTAGGAGCCTTTATTTTTACCTTTAACTTCAGCAGATTAGTATCCCATTTAAGACACGCCATCAATTGTTATTTGATCTCACATAAAAACACTAAAATAGTTGTATTCGACACAGCCCCCTTATCGCTTTAATAGCGCGAAGGAGTTTAATAAAATCAATAAAGGGCTTTTCAGCCCTTCTTTTAGGACATTACCAAGAGTTTGTTTATGCGATTAATGAAATCAGCGGGGTTATCTAATTGACCGCCTTCAGCCAAAACTGCTTGTTCAAACAACATGGTAACCCATAGCTCAAAAAGATTATCATCTTGAATATCATGTAGACGCTTAATTAGCTTATGTTCAGGATTAATCTCAAATATGGGTTTACTCATAGGAATTTGCTGCCCTGCTGCTTGAAGAATCCGCTGCATCTCTAAATTCATATCTTCTTCATCAGCGACAACGCAAGCAGGAGAGTCGGTTAAGCGGTTGGTTAAAACAACGTCTTTAATCTTCTCTTTTAACACATCCTTAATATGTTTTAACATAGGCTCGAGTGTTTTTTCTTGCTCTTTGAACTGCTCGTCCGATTCATCACCTAATTCAACTTTACCCTTAGAAATCGATTGTAGTTTCTTACCGTTGAACTCACTTAAGTAACTAACCAACCACTCATCAACGCGGTCACTAAGCAAGAGTACTTCAATGCCTTTTTTGTTGAAGATTTCCAAATGGGGACTATGTTTGGCCGCATTGTAGCTAGAAGCAGTAATGTAGTAAATTTTATCTTGTCCTTCTTGCATACGGCTAATGTAGTCTTCAAGAGTAACATCTTGAATTTCTGAAGAAGATTTTGTTGTCGCAAAACGCAATAATTTAGCAATCGCCTCTTTATTGGTCATGTCTTCGATGGGCCCCTCTTTTAAAACCAGACCAAATTCATTCCAGAATTTCTGATAAGTTTCTTTATCGTTAGTGGCCATCTTCTCCAGCATGGAGAGTATACGTTTGGTGCAGGCAGAGCGAATGCTTTCTACTTGCTTATTATCCTGTAAAATTTCACGAGACACATTAAGCGGTAGGTCACTGGCATCAATTATCCCTTTTACGAAGCGCAAGTAACGGGGCAAAAATTGTGAGGCATCATCCATAATGAAGACACGCTTCACATAAAGTTTTAGACCATGTTTCGATTCTTGTTGCCATAGATCAAACGGCGCATGTGCCGGAATATACAGAAGGGAAATGTAATCATTTTTACCTTCAACATGATTATGCGACCAGGCTAATGGCTCCTGAAAATCATGAGATATATGCTTGTATAATAGTTTGTAATCTTCATCACTAATTTCTGACTTGCTTAAAGTCCATAGTGCAGTCGCTTTATTTACTGTTTCGAATTCATTGGACTCTTTGTCTTCTTCAGTTCGCTTTTTCATTTCTATCGGCCAACAAATGTGATCCGAATATTTAGTAATGATGCTGCGCAAACGCCAGTCACTCAAAAATTCACTCTCGTCTTGCTTTAAACGTAAGGTTATTTCCGTACCACGTTGGGCGATTGTTTCTGAAGCAATGGTAAATTCACCATCTCCTTTTGATTCCCAAACCACACCTTCTTCTGGTTTTAAACCTGCGCGACGGCTCTTAACAGTTACTTTATCCGCAACGATAAACGCTGAATAAAAACCAACCCCAAACTGGCCAATTAGCTGTGAGTCTTTGGCATTTTCACCACTGAGTTGACTTAAAAACTCTTTGGTACCTGATTTTGCAATAGTACCCAGGTTTTCAACGGCTTCATCGTAACTCATACCTATACCGTTATCACGTATGGTAATTGTTCGCATTTTTTCGTTGAGTTCTACGGTGATTTTTAAAGCAGAATCATTCTCTAATAAAGCATTATCAGACAAAGTCAAGAAACGTAATTTGTCCAGGGCATCCGAAGCATTGGAAATAAGTTCCCTTAAAAAGATTTCTTTATTGCTGTAGAGCGAGTGCACCACTAAGTGCAACATTTGTTTTACTTCGGTTTGAAACCCCATAGTCTGTTGCTTGTTCACCTTTAAATCTCCTTAGTCACAATAATATGAATGCTATATAGGGTTGATTTTCAACTTTTCAAGGGGCTATATATCAAAATGTGGCAGCGTTAACACGCCCCCTGAATGGATAATTAAAATATTACCTTTCAATTGATGTCTAATAATGAATTGACGTGCTTCGTAAAATAACTTTGCTGAGTAAATCGGCTCAACCAAAATTCCCTCTTCATAGGCCATACGTCTAATCTCTTGTTTTATCGTTTGATTCGTGGCCCCAAATGCTTTGGCCGTAGTTGGATACAAACAATGACCATTTTCTGGAATATAACCGAGCCATTGCTGCATTTTTTTTATAAAAAGCGGCTCTTTATCCGCAAGTAATAATACATATACTTGCGCTGGATGGTGATTAATCTTCAAGCCATGTAATAAGCCGGCAGCTGAAAAACCTGTACCTGCATCGATAAAAATAAAGTCAAATTGTACGCCTATTTGTTTTTCATTATTTATAATATCCTGAGCTAAAGTCATCGCTCCACTTAGCGCCGGTAATACACTTCCGCCCTCTTCCAATACGAAAGCAGGTGCGGAAAGTTTTTTCTGATAAGCATATGCAAGCTGATTCACTTTAGGCCAATCTTGACGCTCTACCCAATATATTTCATCAGGAGCGAGAAAAAGACTACTTAGTTTGAAATTTCCCTGCACTTTTTCTTCCCAAGGTTTGAGAATAAAAGCATGAACAACAAGACCTAATTGTCGGGCTATTTGCAAGGCCGCAAGCATATTATTGGATTGTGCGCCAGCAATAATGATTAAGTGCTCTATCCTGTGTTTTTGCCAGTAAGGAATAAGTGCGCTGTATTTTCTAAGCTTTGTTCCATTAATGCCACATCCTAGTTCATCATCGCGTTTTACATAACAACGCACATCTTCATTAGGAAAATGACGCAAGGCATGAATGCGACTTACTACATCCCACATCACTTGCCACGTATAAAACTAAGGTGGGTTGCTGACGAATGATCGGATGCAAATAGGTATCCTGCATCTTGAAAGCCTTTTAATCCCTCTGGTTCATCTATTTGCTGTTGCATAATAAATTTCGCCATCAATCCACGGGCTTTTTTTGCATAAATACCAATCATTTTTAACTCGCCATCACGACGCTCGTAAAAGTCAATCGTCAGTATGGGGAACTGCAGCTGTTTTTGATCGATCGCCTTAAAATACTCTGTTGATGCTAAATTAATTAGCAATGGATTTTTTTGCTCTGCCAATTCCTCATTAATCGCAGCAGTAAGCCTGTTTTGCCAAAAATCATAAAGTGTTTTTCCATGAGAATTTTCCAGATGAGTCCCCATCTCCAAACGATACGGTTGCATTAAATCAAGGGGACGCAACATTCCATAAAGTCCCGATAGCATACGCAAATGATTCTGGGCATAGTCAACTGTGGACGTATCCCAGGTTTTTGCCTGCAATCCTTGGTAGACGTCACCTTGAAAGTAAAACAGTGCTGGATAAGCTTTAGGGCTATCCCCATTTTCTTGAAATTCTTGATAACGAGTGAAATTGAGTTGGGCTAAACTCTCGGAGAGATCCATAAGTTTTGCAATTTCTGCAACCGATTTACTTCTCATGATCTCAATTAAAGAATTCGTTTGCGCAAGAAATTGCGGCCGTGTCGTTTTACCAGAATATGGTTTTTTAACATCGAGCAGTTTTTTCGCTGGCGATAGCAAAATTATCATAGTCGTTCCTTACAGTTGAGAACAATTCCTGCCAAATACTTAATGTTTTCAGCAGGAGAATGATGATTCTATAGACTATAGTACCATTCGAATTCAACTGGATGCGTTAAACTTCGCAGTTTTGACACCTCAGCTTCTTTAAGTTGGATAAATTTATTAATCAAACTTGTAGAAAATACATCGCCTTGAAGTAAAAATTCATGATCTTTTTGTAGATACTCAATAGCTTGTTCCAAAGAGGAGCATACGGTGGGTACATCAACCAATTCTTCAGGTGGCAGATCGTATAAATCTTTATCCATTGCATCACCGGGATGAATTTTCTTTTGAATTCCGTCAAGCCCTGCCATCATCATGGCAGAAAATGCCAAGTAAGGATTGGCCATAGGGTCAGGAAAACGGACTTCAATTCGACGCGCTTTGGGGTTACTAACATGTGGAATACGAATCGCCGCCGAGCGGTTACGAGCCGAGTAGGCCAACAATACGGGCGCCTCAAAACCTGGAACCAATCTCTTATAGCTATTTGTCGCCGGGTTCGTAAACGCATTTAATGCACGCGCATGTTTAATGATCCCGCCAATGTAATACAGAGCCATCTCGGATAGTCCGGCATACTGATCCCCTGAAAACAAATTAACGCCATCTTTCGCTAATGATTGATGACAGTGCATACCGTTTCCATTATCACCCACTAAAGGTTTGGGCATAAACGTAGCAGTTTTGCCATAATTATGAGCAACATTATGAATGACATATTTTAAAATTTGTATCTCATCTGCCTTATTTGTCAGCGAATTAAAGCGTGTAGCAACCTCACACTGATTGGCAGTAGCTACTTCATGATGGTGGGCCTCAACTTCAATTCCCAGAGATTGTAGGGTTAGACAAAAGGTGGAGCGGATGTCATGGGATGAGTCAACGGGTGGAACTGGAAAATAGCCCCCTTTCACTGTGGGACGATGACCGATATTTCCTCCTTCAATTTCTTGCGAGGAATTCCAAGCCGCCTCTTCTGAATTGATTTTGTAGAAGGTTTCTTCCATAGAAACTTTCCAGCGAATATCATCCAGGATAAAAAATTCAGGCTCTGGACCGACATACAAAGTATCCGCAATCCCTGTAGACTGCAAATAAGCCTCCGCTCTTTGTGCTAGTGAACGAGGACAACGTTCATAGCCCATCATGGTTTGCGGGTCGACTATATTACAACGTACAAACAAGGTTTCATCCTGGAAGAACGGATCGAGTTTAATTTGTTCCAAATCGGGCAACAATGCTAAATCGGACTGGTGGATTTCTTGACCGCCTTTGACTGAAGAACCATCAATCATTTTGCCATTTTCAACAAAATCATCGTCAATCGCTGTGGCGGGTATGGTGATGTGCTGTTCTTTACCAATGATGTCCGTAAAGCGCAAATCTATAAACTTGGCACCATGCTCCTTTATTGCCTCAAGTAGTTTATTTTTACTCATTTATTATGCTCCAGGATAAGAAGAAACTAGTGTACCTTAAGTGACTTATTAAACCCAATAGATTAGACTCTTAAGTTTTATTCTAAAGTAAAAATATGGGCGCCTACCAATATCAAGCACTCAAAAAAAATGGTAGTAACACCAAAGGAGTTTTAGAGGCCGACTCTGAACGTCATGCACGCCAATTGTTGCGTGAACGAGGTCTTATACCAGCCCAGGTACAAGCGCTTAACCAGACGCGGACGGCTAAGATTTCTTCACCTAAGAAAGGAAAAATCTCAGCAGCCGAGCTCTCCTTATTTACACGACAACTCGCGACGTTACTCGCTGCCGGTATCCCCGTTGAAGAGTCTTTGCGTGGCGTGAGTGAACAAACCGAAAAAGACAAAGTGCGTGAACTCATCATTGGCGTTCGGGCTAAAGTACTAGAAGGTTATGGTCTGGCCCAAGCCATGACCCAGTATCCTCAGGCATTTCCTGAGCTTTATCGGGCTACGGTGGGTTCTGGGGAGCAAACAGGAAACCTTGACCAGGTTTTGGAAAAATTAGCTGATTATACAGAAAATCAGCAACATACCCGTCAAAAAGTTCAGCAAGCATTAATTTACCCAGCCATTATGATCTTAGTATCCATGGGCATTATTTCATTTCTTTTAAGCTTTGTGGTGCCTAAGATAATCGAGGTATTTACCGGTAGTGGACAAACCTTACCGGATATGACACTCATACTGATTCACATCAGTGATTTTGTAAAAAATTATGGCCTTTATGTGTTAGGCGGAAGCTTACTTTTGCTCTTGACCTTTCAACGAAGTCTCAAAAATATTAAAATCAAAACGCTATGGCATCGACTGCTCTTAAAAATCCCTATCGTTTCTTATTTAATCAAAACAGTTAACGTTGCGCGTTATATTCACACCTTTGGTATTTTGTTTGCCGCAGGCGTTAATGTGCTGGAGACGATGCGGGTATCTGCAAGCCTTATCACTAATGTTATTATGCGTCAGGCCTTTGATATGGCAACGATTAAAGTACGCGAGGGTTCAGGAATTCATGAAGCGTTAAAAGAAACCGGCTACATCAGCCCGATGACCATTCATTTGATTGCAAGCGGTGAAAAGAGCGGGCAAATTTCTATTATGATGCAACGAGCAGCAAATAATTTGGATAGTGAAGTAAAGCGACTTATCGAAACATCGCTGACCCTTTTGGAACCTATGGTAATTTTATTTATGGGGGCTATTGTATTATTTATTGTATTAGCTACTTTATTACCTATCTTTTCCATGGAACAATTGGTCGGATAATTTTATTTAAGGAATGCAAATGAACAGACAGCGTGGATTTTCTCTGATTGAAATTATGGTGGTCGTCGTAATCTTAGGTATATTAGCTTCCATTGTGGTACCAAAAATTATGGGGCGTCCTGATGAGGCACGACGTGTTAAAGCAAAACAAGATGTATTAGCTATACAAAATGCCTTAGATCTTTATAAGTTGGACAATGGTGTTTATCCGACAACGGACCAAGGTCTAGGCGCATTGGTGGAGAAGCCCGATACTAACCCTGCTCCGCGCAACTGGAAACAATATCTTAAATCAATTCCAAAAGATCCCTGGGGGCGTGATTATCTTTACTTAAATCCTGGTCAGCACAGTGAAGTCGATGTATTTACCTATGGTGCAGATGGTCAGGCAGGCGGTACAGGAATCAATGCAGAAATCGGTAATTGGGATGAAAAATAAGGGCTTTACCCTTATTGAAATTATGATTGTCGTGGTTATTATAGGCATTACTTTAGGTTTTGCCTTAATAGCCTTCGGTGATTTTGGCAAAAGTAAACGAATCCTTTTTGCTGCGGAACAGTTGGTAAATCAGATGCAGCTAGCGCAGCAACAAGCAGTGATTTTAACCGAGACAATCGGCTTAAAAATTACTCCCAACAATTACCAATTTATGCGTTTGGACAACAATGTCTGGGCTGTGCCGCAAAAAAATACGCTGTTTAAACTCACGGCATGGCCAGAGGATACTTCACTGCAACTAAATGCGCCAACAACCTCTGGCCCACAAATAATTTTTAATGCCTCAGGCAATATGACGCCATTTAATCTGACGTTGAGCGCGAATAAAGGTGTTCCACAAGCGATAATCATCGGTTCAAATAATGGAAGTCTGGAATTGAAAAGGCTCGCTGCCGATGAAAAATAAAGCATTGGGTTTTACCCTCATGGAAGTTCTGATTGCTTTGGCTATCGTCTCCATCGCTCTGACTGCATTAATCAAGGCAATGGGGCAAAACATTACCACCATGAACCGGGTTAAGGAAAAAAACATTAGTCACTGGGTAGCGATGCAAGGAATCGCTATGGTGCAATTAGGTCTATTACAGATAAGTCCAAACCAGGAAACCACCCAAGATACGCTTATGCTCGGTGAACATTGGTATTGGCGTGCACAACTGGGAACCACCCCGCAAAAAGGGTTTCAACGAATCACTATTTTGGTAAGCGCAAATAAAAACGGCCCCTTTAATGAAGCACTCGTAGGCTTTAAGTATTCTGGAACAAAGTATGAGCAAAGTTAGAGGGTTTACCTTAATTGAAATATTAATTGCTTTAACCGTGTTTGCAATTCTTGCAGCCATCACCTCTAATATTCTTTATCAATCTTTTAGGACGCGTGAACGAATTAATGAGCAAAGCACACGACTAAGCAAATTACAGCTCAGTGTGAGTTTTCTACAGCAAGATCTCAGCCAATTTACCGAACGGGCAATCCGTGTGGATGACATGCGTTTATTGCCAATATTTTCCGGTCAGAGAAATTATTTAGAATTCACTCGAGATGGCAACATCAACCCTGGTGCAAGTGAACAGCGCAGCACACTTATCCGTATAGCCTATGTTTGCCAACAAGGTAAATTACTACGCCGCACCTGGGATGCACTCGACACCGCGCAACGTAAAAAATATGTGGACCGAATTTTAATTGATGGTTTGCAGGAATGTCATTTTGGCTTTCTCAATCAAGCATTACAACTATTTACAGAGTGGCGTGCAGACGCCACGGATAACACTCAAAATAAAGAACAAACTCCCAAAGCGGTACAAATAAATCTTATTTTTGCCACTGCAGACGAATTAAACCTTTTATTTCCATTACCCGAGGCTTTTAATGTATTACCTGCTGCCTAAATATCGGGGAAGTGCTTTACTTACCGCACTGTTTATCATGACTTTGGTAGCTATTGTCGCCACCGCAATCAGCGGTAAAATTCAAAGCACTATTTACCGTACTCGCCTCATCATAGAACATGATCAGCTTTATTTTGCCGCACAAGCCGTTAACTTTTGGGCCATGTCGGAGTTAAACCAAAAAAAATTAAGATTTACTCACAGCACCCCCGAAGGTCTAGTTGCACCCTACCCAAACACAATGAAGCAACTCATCACGGGTATTGAGATTACTGGCGGACTCTATGATCTTCAGTCCCGTGTAAATCTGAATAATTTGAACAATAAGAAGTACATCTTAAATTTTATTAACTTTATTAGCCAAAATGCACCAGATATTGCTGCCTCAGAACGCGCACCGATTGCTTTAGCGTTATTAGACTGGATATCGCCCTACAATCTGGGAACCGGTACGGATCAGTATTTATCTTATTATCTGAAACAAAAACCACCCTATCATACAGCCCATCAATTATTTGCCAGTACTTCGGAACTAAGACTTATTCAGGGCATTACCGCCAAGGCCTATCTAAACCTTATGCCTTATACAGTCGCTTTACCCGAACCAACTCCTTTAAATATCAACACCGCCTCAAAAGAAGCATTAATGTCTTTAAGTAACATCATGGATGAACCGCGCGCACAACAAATCATTGAAGCTCGAGGACAAAAAGGATTTAAACAGATGACAAAAATAAATGAATTATTGCAAAAATTTAATATTGCGCAAGATCAAATTACTTTGGAAAGTAAATATTACCTGGCTGTAGCGCGTACACATAGCAGTTCACAAAATTTAACCCTCTTCTTTTTATTAAAACGTGTGCAAGATAAAAAAGGGCAAGTGTACGTATTTTTCTTACGTCAAATTATCGGCCAGTATCCTTAAGTAATATCTTCAATCTATATAGGGGATCCCCTAGTAATCTCTACCATTCAAATTTTTTATTAAACCTCTAAAATTGTCTAATAAAAACCCATAAAGCACTTTATTTTTTCAATAGATACCTGTATAATTTATACCCAGATGTATCAGAAAAAAATATAGGTCTTTCCATGCAGTCCCCCTTCGAGCTATTTCCGCAATTACCTAATGAGCTAAAAAGTTAATGCATTGACTATTTATTAACCGGAGATTTGGTTCGCTGCGCTTTGACCACTAAAGCACACCTTAGATTGTTTCAGCCGTTATTAGTATTGCGTCAATTTCTCCATTATGTTACCCGTGGAGAGCACGAAGCGGTCCAAGCCATATTGGAAAAGAACCCTTATCTTATAACACAGCGCAGCAAGGTAACCGATTGCTCGGGACGGATGTTTACACACATCAGTGGCTTTGAATATGCACTATGGGCGCTGGATAAACATATGTGGGTATCTATGCTTACATGCATTCCCCAAAATGAACATGCTAAAACTTTATTCACGCAATTACTCGCTCTTTACCATCATGTAAAAAGCGAGGGAGTAACGTATACCTTTCAAGGAAAAGTTATCACCGAAACGCATTTTGATTTTGAAAATACGCTCATTAAAGAATTGCAAATTCAAGTATCATCAAATCAGGCCCCCTGGACCACAGATTTAGAGATCATGAACATGCAGTGGCGCGAAGGTGTGGGTGGCGCACAAAAACTGCTACCAATGCATGTGGTGGCTGAGTATTGCTCTAATACCCCGTTTCATCCGGTTCCAGAGTTTATCTCAAAGCCTATCTCCTCAAAAAAAACACAAAATAGATTATCCCAACAAGAGGAAGATTGGTTTGGTGTTGACACCCAGTTATCCATTGATTTCGCAGTCTGCAAAGGGAACCGCGATTGTGCTCAACGGGCACATTCAGCAATAGAATGGATACCAACAATGGCTGCACCGCGTGATTTAATTGCCATGCAGACATTATACACAGTACGAGTGAACGATTTGATTGCGCTCAAAGATTACCTTGAAGAGCAGAAAGAGATCATAAATCATCAACAATTACCTCGATGTAATTAATATTTACCCTGAGCTATTGGGGAGTCTAAGCGCCGCCAAATACTATCAATGAATTATCCTTTTAAACATTTTTATTAAGTCCGCACCCTGAATTTCTTTGTATAGGCTCCGTCCGGTCTTCTGCCTTATGAAACAATCCAAACTGTCTGCTCTTCTTGCGCAAATGCCAAGCTTCTTCTGGAGCACTTTCTGCCAAACGCTTACGTGAGCGCGTCTCTTGGGCTAAAATTAGGACATCACGCAGGGTAGGTAATGCGGCATAACCGCGCGCCTGCCCTTCTTCACGCTTTTGTTGAAATATGATACTCAATTCTTGAGCATGCTCTTCATTTAAACCCTGCGCACGTAAAATCTGCTCCACTTCATGCTTAGGATATTCTCCAAGCGTGACATGCAACAAACGTCGCTCAATAGCGGAAGTATGACGAACTCGCCCCGGCATCGACGATGGGTTTTGGGTTGCTAATAAGAGAAATCCCGCACGTTTCGGCGGCTCTTTATCTGGGGTTTCACCACATAATAGAGAGTTAAGCAAGTCTTCAACTACGGGGCCACTGTTTATTTCATCCATAATCACCACAGCACCTGCATGAAAAGCTTGCAGCAGCCAGTTTTTTTTCTCCATTGGTGATAAGGAAGCCGGAATAATCATATAAGCATTTTCCGAAGCTTGGTTCTGCTCTTGTGGATTCCACAAAACCATGCCCTGACTGTGAACAAAAGCGCGTATGAGTTCACTTTTTCCTAAACCAGGTGCACTCTCCACCAACAATCCCCCCAAGCCTTTAGATTGCCATGAAGGCTGCTGTTGGCGTAAGTGCCGGATAAAAAACAACTCCTGTAATTGCACGACCAATTGTAACCGTGATGGCGTAAGAATAAACCCGTAATCAGCCAAATCATTACCTGCTAAATACTCCAAACCTAATGGATGGGGTAATGGAGATAATTGCTTGAGTAAATCGTCGTGAAGGGCTTTGGGTAATACCGAGCGCCCTATTTGATAAGCCACATACTGCGCTACCAGCTGGCGTTCATGAGGACGCGGACTATAGGCCAAATATAAAGCCGCCATCATCGCGATATCGCGCGGGGTCATTAAGATTCGCGTGGTTGAATGCTGACAGGCAAAGCGATAAACCACAAGAAAGGCTGCAGCCACTTCCGGTACTTCGCCCAAAAGTGGGGTGATCACCTCCTTTGCCACAAAAGCAGGTGGTAGAGGGTCAAATATTAAGGTGTTCCCATGACGTAAAAATAGTGAGGGAAGTTGACGCAGCCCCCCTTCCGCTTGAGGATTCATCAGCACGACAACCTTATGCCGTGAGGTTAAGGTATAATAGTTTGGCCCCCAAGGCATACCCAATGCTCCGAAACATAATCCTTCCAACTCACTGCGTTGGCGTGTACTTAAGTTACCTTCGTCAAGGCATAGGATATGGCGTTGCATCCCGGTTGCCTGCGCCCATGCTGCTTGCTGGGCTTCACCGTAGTACACAATATTTTGCGCATTAGCCAGTATTTTGGATATAAAGGTAGTTTTACCTCCGCCCGTTAAGCCTACGATACACACATAGGGGCTTGTTGCCCAAACAGCTTCTAAAGCGGCTTTACGTTGCGCCAAAACTGTATCTGCCTGTGCATCGTCATCCCACTTAGGCTTTAGGCTCTGCAAACCATGCCAGGCGTCATGACTGTCCCCTTGTGGGACGCGTTGTAAAAAGCGTAATCGTGCTTGCAATTGGCTTAATGATTCTTGGCTCCATTGTTCTGCGGTAAGGTGAGCGCATAAGGTTGCAGAAAATCGGGTCAATAAACGTACTTTCTTCTCTTCAACAACCACCAAGTGCTGCTGGTGTGCGAATAAGGGAAAATCGTTATCATGCTCGGTGACCAAAAACAATTGACCTGACCAAGCTGCCTGATTAGGGCCGCACCACACTGTTTGCAATGCATCTTGCAAATCAGCGCTAAACGTTCCAGTTAAAATGACGGTTTCTCCGCCCATAAGCGCCTGCTGCAACCATCCCGGCTGATGCCAAATACGAAAACGATATTCTTCAGTGTCTAAGCGAGTATGCCAATGCTGCCATAAATCACTCGAGGTGCATTCAGTGATATCGGCAAAACGCGCCTGCGGATGCTGCTCCAGTAAGTTCAGTACCGTACTATCCCGCTCTGTAGAAACGATAACCCTAAGGTTGGGAATCAATTCAGGCTCTTGGGATTCTGGCCGGAGACCCAAAACCTCAGGAACGGACACCGATTGTGGGCAAAATACTTCTAACTTGACTTCATGCAGTAAACAATAATGAAGCAATTGTGCCCACTGCCCCTCCGTTAAACTGCGACTTAAGGTAACTGGCAACAGCTGACCTGCAGCGTCTTTTACCCAGCCTGATGTAGCCTGTATATTTTGTTTCATCGGGTCGTCGATATACCGACTAAAAAACGTTGGCAAATGTCCTGGATTTAACACGTATGCTCGGGGCTTGGGGGCAGTAAGCCAAGTGATTGCATTTCGTAATCGCTGCCAATCATAGCCCCAAGTCCATTGGAATTGGAGTCCCTGAGGGAACTCTAAACGTTTACCATGATGTGCAATCCAACCGAGAGTACTGATTTGGTGACAAAGCGTTCGCACTTCCAAGGGGGCTTGCCGTAATGCAATGACACGATGGCCTGCAGCCACCGCCGATACCAATAAACCCTCTTCATAAATAAATCCAGCGCCCATCATACGCCAACGCCCCAGCAGCAGCTCGTAAGCTTCAGCATCATCCCAAAGATCCAGTGTACACGATGCGGATTGGTTTGTGGTCTTTAGGTGCACTGTAGTTACCGTTAGATTCGCTGGTATGTGCACGCGCCGCTGCCAGCGCGAAATAAAATCCGCCCCCTCATAAACATCAGAACGCATCCTGTTTCTTATTCCTACAATACTTAATGACGGTGGCAACAACACACCCTCGATTTGGCGTTCCGGATCAAGGATAGAATTGGTACGGATTAAATCCTCCACCCCAAATCGTTCGTAATTGATGATCAACAATGCGGGTAAGGCGGTATTTGTACAAGTTTGAAAAAAATCGAATAAGAGACCTCCTGGTCCCGGTTGAATCTGATATGAATTACTTCGTGCCGCAAGATAGGGCAAGGTACAATGTAAATCATCCGGATTGTCAATGAAGAAATAATGTCGATTAGCCTGGTGGCAATAATGAGATAAGTTTGCCCACACTGCATTGACTTCTGCTGGAGAATTGACTTCAAATAATATCTTTTGCCCTTGATGCAATACATCATCCCGCAACTCCTCCCAACTGCTCCAATTTTTGGACTGAGTTCGCCATGGTTCCAAACGCGATGCGTATTTTGCCATATGTGTGTCTGCAACGAGTTGCGGTTGCGGTGCTTGATTTAAATTTTGAGATACTGCTGGAGAAATAAATTCCTCAATTATTTCTAATGCCGCTGGATAGCCGCCCAAATCCACCTTCAACCAACGACCTTGTACCTTTACTTCAATGAACGCGTGGCAATCATTGTAAATGACCCGTACGTCTTGAGCATGACGCCATAAGAAAAGCATACTGCGATGCCGGCAAGCACCCACTTGCAGCATCCAGAGTAAATTAAGATAACCCTCGCCGGTTAAGTTTTGCGGAATGTTGTTAAAGCCACTGGCTTGAAATTGCAGCAAATAGTTAATATCTTGCTGAAATTTTTGGGCCATAGTTAACTTTGGGTAAACTCGAGGAACACGAACAATATAATGGATATGCGAAGTTGCCGTGCCCTCTAAAGCACGAAGATAATACAAATTATCACGATCGGAATAACGAACTTCAAAAGGTATTTCTACTGCAAAAGCCAGGTCGGTTAACTTTTCTAACGGTGATATTGAAGGTAATTTCTGCCAAGCGGATGTTAATTCAAAATTAACTTGTCCATAATAATGATAATGTTCTCGATCCATTTCGGCTTGCTGTTTCGCATAATTGATAAAACCCTCGATCCGATGTTGTTTTAAATTATCGAGCATTCGCCATTGCGGATCATTGCTTTTAATGAGCTCCACTAGATGATTGGGATCTGTTCCATTTGCATGTATCTTTAGCTCGTGAAATACCTTGAGCCGATAAAATTTAATTTCCGGATCATCAATTCCTGGGGACAAGGAATAGAAATAACGCTTTGCAGATAATTTTTCTTTGGGTAATGCCGTATTAAAATCACACCACTGAACATCCTCCTTTTTTTGAGGGCGAAATGGTAGCGAATGAATACCCTTTAAATCCACTATGGGTATTTTTTTAAGAAAAGGACTTATTGAATTCAAAACAACTTTTTTACAATGTATCAGGGATAAATTATTTAATTTTGGGAATAAACTCAGGAGTTGAATTAATTGCGTATTATTAATCGATGACCCGGTCAGGTTAAGATTGCTTACCATCGATTCATAGACATTATCGATTATTCGTGCGTCAGCAAGTTGCAATCCTATTAGGGACAATTTGACCAAGTTCGGGCACATAATCAGGAGCGTTTGAATATTTTGAACAGTAAGATAAGCACCCTCAATAGTGAGTTGTTCCAATTTATTTAACGATGAATGCAGAACCATAACGCCTAGTGGCAATGTTGAAATACTCAGTGTCTTAATATTTGGAGCCACTTTTGCTAAGAAATCCAAATTCTCGAGCGAGAAAGGGGTTTTGTACAAAATAACTTCTTCTAAATTGGGCAAAAACAGGTTTGAGGCTAATTTAATCGAATCGCTGCTTTGAGTATGTGAGATTTTCAGCTTTTTAAGCCTGGGGGTTTGATAGAGTAATCGATTTAATAATTTGTTGCTTACCCAACCGATTATTTCAAGGCTTTGCAATTCAGAAGCTAACGGCAAGTTTTCGAGTAAAAAATTACATTGATACTCAAGGGTTATCGATAAGTGCTTTGCTTTAATAATATCAAGCAATTCATAAAGCAGGTCATTAGATAATTTATCTTTAATAAAGAATTTCGTGGTCCATATAGTCTTAGAGGGAGGGCTAAATACATTATTCAAACCTTTATTAAAGTGTTCAAGTTTAACAAATTTTAATTTGGGTGCATTTTCTAAGATTGAATAAAAAAGATCTTTATCACCACTATAGGTAAAATGCTGCAATTGAGGGAGGTAAACAGACCTATTCGCAAATTCTTCTGGAGAATAGTTTAAAGAATGACAAGAAAGTTTTTTCAATTTCGGTGCGTTTTGGATCAGGCATACTATATCTTTTGAAAGTGATTTATCAGAAATTATGAGAGATTCAATGTTATTTAACGTTATATTTAGATTTTTGACATCGGAGTCAGAAATTATCTGACCCATCTCTAGTATTTTTAAATTCGGAAAAACCCTATCTACTTCAGCAACTTCAGATAACTTCAATAGAGTAAGACGAAGAATCTCTAACGATGGAATTTGATCGTGCTGCCGTGGTAATGGTACATTTTCCAGTACCATTAATTCTTTTAAATTTCTTAAGGACTTTATTACGTTAAAATCTACGTAACTAAGTTCTAAGCGAACTAAATCTTTTGGTAAGTTTGCTGGATATTCACAGAGATATTCTAAAGCTTTTAATTTATTTAGATGTGAGAGGTCGGGTAAAGAGAGGTCATAATCTTCCATTGCTATTAAACTGTTGATGTTCTTTAAATCACTTAATACTTCTGAGCCAAAACCAAAGATACTTTTTAAATAGCGCATTTTAAGCGCGTCCCCCCATAATTTATAAGGCAACTCTCCGCAACTAATGTTTAAACTCTCCAGATCGGGTACTGGATTTAAAAGCACACCATTTTCTGCATACGTTAAATTGTTAATTCGCTTTAAATGAGGGGTTAAGGCAAATAATTTATTTAATTCATTAGTATCCAGATAAGCATTATCCATCTTATTAAAATCAATCGCTTCAATATCTGCTAAATCCAGTTTAGTGATTATGCGATCTGCGATAGGCAAAATATCATTGTTAAGTAGATTATTCAGGTCGGAAGTGTCTAATTTTAATTTTTGATAATGAATTGCTATTTTCAAATTTAATGATTTGATAAATCGTTCCATTTTGGAAAAAAAATTTATTGCATTAGAAGATATTTCGTCTGCAACAACCCGCTCTACTTTCGGTATAAGGCTCGATGCTCCTAAAAGGATTTTTTCTGCTTGCGGATGTGGGGCTAAATTTGAAATAAACAGCTGTCGCTGAGGTAATTCATAACTCGTATTTTGTAATACCTGAAGCCAATAGTCATCAAGAATAAAGAATTCATCCTCAGTCCATGAACAATCGTTTACTATGCATTTTTTTACCTCAGCTAAATGAGCGTAATCTTGCGACCATTTAAGTATTTTTTTATTAGGGTCTCCGCGATACACATACCAATTCTTTGAAGTAATTAACTCTATTGATTTAGAAGTCCAAAAATAAATTTCAAATTGCTCAGTCATTAAATCGTCAATTAACTGATAAAAATCTTCTGCCTGAATTTCTGTATAATTAAAAAAGGTCCAATCGTAAATGACCAATCTTTTTTTTACTAAATGATTCGCATAGCGAATCTGCTTCCATGCCGGTTTTCCTGCAATCAGTCGCTGTAAATCAAAACTACCACTGGGATTATCTGTATAAATCTCGTGTTCATTTTTCTTAGTTTGATAGAGGAAGGAAAATTGATAGAAGGTTCGGCTCATCGGTGGGGCACCCTAATTTATGATGCCACATTGTACCATATTTGGACACAATACGAGCAGATCAAGCTTATTACAACGACTTGTTTTGTATCCAACCCCAAACTACTACAGATTTATGTTCGCCAAACTGTGATTGCGCGCATAAAGCAGATGTTGTTAAGCGCGCAATAAGATTATTATGACAAATTTATATATTAAGTTGCTTACTCAATGACTCAGAACCCTTCATTCCCTCTTCCGGCTCAGATTCACCAAAAAATCCATATTGTCTACTCCGCTTAGGTAAAGGCTCATTTTCGGGGGCAGCCTCCGCTAACCGCTTATGCGCATGGGGCTCTTGCGCTATATTCATAACATCACGTAAGGTAGGTAAGGTGGCATAGCCCTTACTTGTACCCTCCTGACGTTTGCGCACAAAAGCTGTACTTAAAGCTTTAGCCTTTTCTAGGGATAACCCTTGCATGCGCAAAATATGCTCCACTTCCTGCTGTGGATATTCCTCAAGTTTTGCATGCAGCAATCGTCGCTCAATTGCCGAGGTATGACGAACCCGACCCGCCATGGTAGGTGGATTTTGTGTGGCTAAGAGTAAAAATCCAGCTCGTTTGGGCGGCTCTTTATCGAGGGTTTCACCACTTAACAGCGCATTCAGGAGGTCTTCAACCACCGGACCACTGTTTAACTCATCCATAAGCACCACCGCACCCGCATGAAAAGCCTGCAATAACCACGATTTTTTCTCCGCAGGCGGTAATGAGGCCGGAAGAATTACATATGCGTTTTCAGGGGGGATACTCAAGACTTGAGGCTGCCACAGAACCAACCCTTGACTACGCACAAATGCACGCATAAGTTCGCTCTTACCTAAACCCGGTGCGCTTTCCACCACCAACCCACCTAGACCGCGAGACTGCCAAGTGGGATGTTGTCGCCTTAACTCACGTATAGCAAACAATTCCTCTAAATGGACAACCAGAGGTAACCGAGAAGGCGTCAGCGTAAAGCCATATTCAGTCAAACGATTTCCAGCTAAATAGTCTAAGCCTAGAGACTGCGGTACCGTAGAAAATTGTCCCAACAAATCGGCATGCAGTGTGGGCGGCAAGACCGCTTTTCCAATCTGATATGCAACATATTGTGCCACCTGCAGCCGCTCCTCAGGACGGGGTTTATAACTCAAATACAAAGCCGCCATCATGACAATATCCCGTGGCGTCATCAAAATGCGGGTCGTTGAGTGTAAACATGCAAAACGATAAACGGCAAGAAAGGCTGCGGCTACTTCCGGCACCGTGCCCACAAGAGGCTTGATGACTTCCTCTGCAATAAAAGCAGGAGGTAGCGGGTCAAAGACCAAGGTATTGCCATGACGTAAGAATAAGGAGGGAAGCTGACGCAAGCCCCCTTCAGCTTGCGGATTCATCAGTACCACCACTCGATGACGCGCAGTCAAAGGATAGTAATGAGATCCCCAAGGCATACCCAAAACCCCAAGACATAAACCTTCCAGCTCACTGCGCTGACGGATGCTTAGATTTCCCTCATCCAGACAGAGGACCTGACGCTGCGAACCAGTTGCCTGTGCCCAAGCTTCCTGTTGTTCTTCACCGTAATACACTTTGGTGTGTTCATCCGCGATGATTTTGGAAATAAAGGTGGTTTTACCTCCGCCAGTTAATCCAACAATACACGCATAAGGACTAGTGGCCCAAATCGCTTCCAATGCTGCCTTTCGACGTGCAATGACGCTCTGCGCGTCGGCACTTTCATCCCAACGAGGTTTAATATGCTCAAGCCCTAGCCAAGCATCGTCACTGGAGGCTTCCGGACTACGCTGTAATAAGCGTAATCGCGCTTGCAATCGGCTTAATGATTCTTGAAGCCATTGTTGCGGGGTAATGTATGCACATAATGCAGCTGAGAAACGAGTTTGCAGTCGTTCCTTTTTTTCCTCAGGGGATACTGTATGAATTTGCTGGGCGAGTAAAGGAAAATCCGTGTCTTGCTCCGTGACCAAAAATAATTGGCCCAACCAATGCTCCGAATCTGAATGATCCCCACGAAAATTACCAATCTCTGCTCAATTCATTTTGAATGATTTGAGCCAGTGGTTCATCATGGAATTTAATATGCCTCAATCCATCATGTTCAATAATTAACTTTCCTAACGTAAAATAAGAAAATACCTTTCTA
>JAFKHV010000089.1 GCA_017306715.1 Legionella sp.
TTAAAAGAATATTATACCGAATCGTTTACCGATATTCTCTTTCATGAGGATAAGGCATCGCTTCTTCATGAAAGCCAATATGGTCAGCCTGCGTTATTTATCATTGAGTATGCTTTAGCCCGTTTATGGCTGAGTTTCGGAATAACCCCTGAGGCGGTTCTGGGTCATGGTATGGGGGCTTATGTGGCAGCAACTGTTGCAGGTGTCCACTCTTTAGCAGAAGGCCTGCAATTAGTGGTTGCACGCGCAAAGCTTATGCAGCGACAAGAAAATGTTCTGGTTCAGCTGCATGGTGATATCAAGGTTATTATGAGCTTATTAGATGAGTTATTACTTGAAGATAATATTCGACTCACAGTAATCGCTCAAGATAGTCCTACCCAGTTGCAGATGGCGGGCGATGCAATGAGTATTGCGCGATTAAAATCCCGCGGTCAGGAGATGCAAATAAGCGTCTATGATCTTTCTACCCCAGCTGGAATTGTAACCTTAATAACTGAAGAACAATTAACTGAATTTGCCGCGGTAACGCAAAAAATAACGTATAACACCCCGCATCTAAACTTGATTTCTACGATTGATGGCACTCCGATTTCGCAAATAAGTTCTAGCTATTGGATAAAACACCTGCGCACAACAATAAAATTTGGTCAGAGTGTCAATTATATTCTGGATTCTGGATTTGAGATTTTCCTTGAAGTGGGGCCTCAACCGTGGTTACTTAATTTAATAAAGTCCTCTCAAGGGTTGAATCTATTACCCTCATTGCAGCGTGACAAAACAAATTGGGATTCATTAACTCATACCTTGGCCCATTTATACAGACTAGGGAGAACGGTAAATTGGCAGGCATTTGACAAGCCATTTCGCATTTTACCTTATAGTGGCAACTTACCTCCGTATGCGTTTCAACACCGGCGCTACTGGCTTCCAACAGCAAAAAAGGAACAGCCGGTTAATCCCGTAGCAAGCCAGGCTTTACTCCAGATCGATTGGGAAAAAATACCCTTGCCCGTTTCGAACCCAGAGAAAATTAGGGGAGAATGGCTCATATATGTTGATGTAGAAGACGATGATTCAAGTCTCATGGAAGCGATTACCTCCTGTTTTAGTAACGCCACTGTGGTGAGAAAAGGAGCAAAATATGTAAACGCTCCAACAGGTATTTATGTAAATCCATTAGTACCGAATGACTTTGACGCCTTTCTCGCCGATGCCGTACCGTTTACCGGAATTATTTACTTATGTGCGCCTCATGTGGCGGAGCCCTCTGCCGAAGCCATGCAAAAAAGCATCGTGGAAAAATCGTTAGGACTGGTGCATCTGGTGCAGGCAGCCCAGGCAAAATGCTCTTTATGCTATCTCGTCACCTGTGATAGTAAAATTGCATCCCATAATTTAATCACACAAGCGCTAACGGCAACCGCTAAGAGCTTAAGTCATGAGTTTGTACAGATAAATTTTCACTTTCTGAACTTTATCAATACAGACGCGCAGGCATGCATCCAACGGTTAGCACCATTTATCAATGATGATGAAAAGGCTGCCTGGGTTACCCTCAACGATAAAGAGTATTGCATTCCTAAATTACGGCCAATGCTCAATGCCCCAGAACAAACATCGGCCCCACCCAATCTAAATAAAACCTTTTTAATAACCGGCGGTTTCGGGGGAATCGGCTTACTTCTTGTGGACTATTTATTACAACAAGGGGCTCAATCCATTGCATTAATAGGTCGTAGTCCCTTAGATCAATTAAAGCAAAAACAACTCACTCATTGGAATAGCTTGGGAAATGTAGCCTATTTTCAAGCAGACGTTGGAGACTATGAGCAATTACATCAAGCATTTAAAAAAATACAGCAGGCTATGCCGACTGTCGATGCTTTTTTTCATGCTGCAGGAGTCTTACAGGATACGCTAAGCCCACATATGACTGAGCTTATATTCACCGAAGTGTGTCAACCCAAAATAAAGGGGAGTTGGAATCTTCATCGTCTGAGTTTAGAAGAGAATTTAGCGTTAGAGCACTTTGTTGTTTTATCCTCAGTGAGTTCCTTGGTAGGTGTGGCCGGGCAGACTCATTATGCGGCAGCAAATGGGTTTATGGATGCTTTAATACAATATCGTCATCAATTAAATCTTCCTGCTTTATCGATTAATTTTGGACCTTGGGAAGAAACAGGAATGACCGAAGGATTAACGCCTGGTTGGCTTAATTATGGTATTCATCCCATCCCCCCACAACAGGGGTTAAGTGCTTTGCATCTTGCACTAGGGATGCAAAATGCGAATCTCATTTATCTTCCTCATCAGATATCCCACAATCATCTCCAACAGGCACCCGCTATTATGCGGCAGTTATTCGACAATAGCTTATCGCAGGCTCCTTTTCATGCCCCACCAGTCAACATATCTTCTGATTTGTATACGCAATTATACGAGATGCCCCCCCAAGAATGTGAGAAAGAGCTTAAAGCGTTTCTATTTAAAGAGGTAGGCATTCGTTTACGTTTGGAAAATATCCATGAATTAGCAGATAAAACTTTGCTGGCCTTAGGTATGGATTCAATATTAGCGACCGAGCTCAGTATTTACCTGCGTAAACGACTACCCCATTTGAGTATCACTCCGCAATTATTGTTATTTGACAATAAAACATTGAATGAACTTGTGGCTGTCTTACATACCGAACTGAATACCATGACTCCCATGAACAGGAACAATATGGTCATGCCATCAGTGCAGTCTAGATCATCGATTTCATTAGTGCCTCATCAAGCAGAAATGGTGCAATATCTCACCAACTATCCTTACAGCACTGTTTATCATTTACCTGTTTTTTTAAAAATTCATGGCACTATCGATCCTTTAAAATGGGATAAAGCCTTAAACAAAATAATGCAAAAAAATGAATTATTAAGGGCTTCTGTGCTCACTGTATATGAGCAATATTTTTTCGCGATACCCGAACAGCTCACGTATACCACTCAGGTGCTCTCTGTCGCAGAAGCTGATCTAGAGGCAACGCTTAAAGCGTTTCAAGCGAAACCGTTTGACCTGGAGACAGCACCCTTGTTTCGCTGCGCCTTGTTTGAGGTGGAAAATCGTTATTCAATTATCGCAATTGTTTTCCATCATGTAATCACTGATGGTACGGCTTTGACTGAATTTATGGAAGAGCTGCTATCATCTTACGGACAGAATACTCAAGATGATGCGTGTCAACGTAATCAATTCCAGACTTATGTGCATTGGTTATTAGAAAAAGTTTATCCTAATTTAAATAAAGAAGTTAAAGATTTTTGGCAGATGAGGCTTCAAGGCTATGAATACCATCATTTATTCAAAAGACAGATACACGATGTAGTTTTAGATAAGCAATCTTATCCTTTAAAAGGAGCAAAAAAGAGTTTTCATCTTGACGAAGAGGCGTTAAAAAATCTTAAAGAATATTGTGCACGCTATGAAATAACATTAGCTTCCTTGATGCAAGCAATGGTTCACATCACCCTGGCCCAAGTAACAGGGAAAAAAGATACCTGTGTCGTTGTTTTTTCTTCAGGAAGGGTACATGACTTCCAAAAAGATATTCTGGGAACGCTAGTGCAACATCCTATGATCCGGTGTCAGCAACTTCATGAAGAATCCGTAGTTGATGTCGCGCGCTCAATAAGTACTCAGCTTAGCGAGATGGATTTTTATCAATACATGCCTTCTTTTAAACTGAAAGATTTTGGTTTGAATATCTCTAAAATTTCCTTTGATTACGAAGTGGCGGATTATTCAAAACTTAAATTAAATGGATTACCGTTGGAGGTATTAGCATTTAATCAGCCTATTGTAGAGCTTTGGGGAGCAAATCCAAGACATTTAAGTTTTAAGATTAATGAAACTAAAAATCAGGGAATTGATTTTATTTTAAAATACCGTTTGGATATTTATAATGAGCAAGAGGCACAAGTTATACTGAATTATTGCCAAGAAAATATTCAGAAAATACTCAAGGATAAGTCTGGGAATGTTTATCAGCCACCAAACTTTAGTGACAATTCGTTGCGCCCTAACCCTTAGGGCGATGATATTGGCTTATCAATTTATCTAGTTGGTTGGCAAATTTTTGCACTTCTTTTGCCCCCAGAGTATCTTGACCACCTTTGATGAGCCCGCCCTCGCGGAAAAATTCATTTAAATCGCGCACGCTGACAACTTGCTTGATATTTTCCTCGGTGTACAACATACCCCGAGGATTTAAAGCATAGGCTTTTTTATGAATGATTTTTTCTGCAAGAAGGATATCAGCGGTAATCACGAGGTCATTATTCTGCACTTGCTCTTCAATATATAAATCCGCTTTGTCAAAACCTTTTTCAACGAGTACACGATGAATTAGGGTGGAGGGCGGAGTTATGGGTAGATTATTGGCGACGATGGTGACCACGATTTGTCGATTAACAGCGGCTCGAAATATTATTTGCCGTATTGCTTTTGGGCAGGCGTCACCATCAATCCAGATCTTCATAAACTCTTTTAATTATTAAAAGAATAATTATAACATATTTGATTTTATGAAGAGACGAATGCGTTTTCTAAGGATGCATCGATAGTTTCCGACTCTTCAACACGGTGACCACTAAAAAATCCAGCCCGATTCCTTGATGGAGAATTTAATTGGTTAAAAACAATATGAAACTCTAAATGAGGTGGCAGCTTTTCGATAAGTGCTGGAAAGTATTGTACCAGTAACAACAGAATTTTATTGACCATCCGCTGAAGGGCTTTACTCAGTGTTGAAAGTTGGATGCTTGCGCGTTGATATTCCTCTTTAAAATGATAAAGTTTCTGATGGAAAGAGTTATGGGTTTCATCATTTAAAATAGTTTGCAAGTTATAAAAGATTTTATAGGCACGAGCGGTGCTAAAAAAAGAAGTAGGTAAATTCTTGAATAACTCATCATCGCTATTGTTCACGATATGCAAGATATCATACTTATCAAGACTGCTAGGTGCTTGCGTATTCGAATGAAGCGGAAGCAATGAACTTAAATTAATAGATTTAACTTTTTTCGTGAGTTCAATTTGTAATTTGTGTAAACACACGTCGAGGGTTTCGTTTATGGTGTCGGCAAACTCTTGTGCCTGACGCTCACACTGCAACAAATAAAGTTCCAGATCTTTCGGTAAACTTGCCGCGTTACGATTATCCTTATTTTGTACTTCCCTAAGGAATTGATATACCTGTGCTTCTGGTAACAGTTGTAGATGGTGAATTACATCAGCACGGATAATCTCTGGTGAACCTTTAGTGATCAAATGCAATAATTCTACTTCCATTAAATGGCGAGAAATTTTATTTACGGAAGTTTTATTGCAATAAACCCCTCGTTTGTAGAGCGTTTTAATCAGTTCCTCCACATTCGCATCTTCCCATGGAATCCCTGAGGTAAGTTCAGAGGCATGAGTTTCTTCGGAGTGATGGATTAAAATCGTTTGATCAGGATGATGGTTCATGGCTAATTGCTCCATGATACTTAATCCTCCTCCACGAATAATGACTAAATTACTTCGGGTCATCAAAGCAGAAATTGCATCATCTTGTTGGTTTTCAAGAGGGACTACGCGATGTTTGTGTTTGGATAAGTCCTGAACTAACGCCTCAATTTTTTGGCTTAAAAAGGAGTTATTTTTAGCCCCGAAAATAAAAATCTTGTCAAAGTCCTCGTGGAGCAAGTACTGCAAGTAATCAAGAGTGCTTTGCCCGGCTTGGCTGCCTAGCATAATTGTGGCAATTTTTTCTCCAGGATTTAAATGAAACATCTCTTCACCCTGCAATGTCAAGGCAGTATTTTTGTCAAAATTCGCACTATTATCATACTGTGCCATCGTAAATCCTGGTCGGACCATAGGATTATTTTCAGGAGGAATAGCATATATCGCTGCAAAATGTTCTCCTTTGGGAAAGAAATGGTGCATCACTTCCTCCGATAATCCAACACCATATATACGTAATTGTTGTTGTTGCTTAGTACTTAGGCCGGTAAGCGATTTAAAGAAATTGACCGCACCTAAGGTAGGCATGTCTGTCATATATTGATGAATACCGATAACAGGACACCCCAGCCCAGATTTTATTAACCATTTATTATAATCGTTTACTGCGTCGCACAGCGCAGGAATAGCCATAGCCTGCGTACTGATAACCTCAGTATACGGTTCATTTATTTGTGCTGCCTGCTGTAATAAATGGAGATAGTAATGATAAACATTTTCATAGTTGGCTTTATCTGAAAGATGTTGAAAGCTAATGAGTTTATTGAGTTCGCGTGTTTGGTCATAACGTTGGAGTACATTCCAAACTGCTGCACTTTCATAACCATCCGGATAAACATCAAGGAGCATATCGATATATTTGCGTTTCATCCTGCGGGCTTCGAGGCTTGAGAGTTTATTCAATTCCTCTTTAATATCCTTTTCATCAGGCAGTACCGGAAGAGCGGTAACGGCGACGGCTTTACGAAGCGCTTCACCTAAAACTGGAGCCGACATAAGTTTAACCCCATTGCGAATATGGGTACGACTCATGGAGGTTCCTTTATATTCTAATAAGACGGGAGTGTAGTTCGGTAATATCAGTTGTTCGGGATGATGATGTTGCAAATAGCTGCAAATCCCTGCAATTGCTGAAATATGTCCACCACCGCCACTGCACGCAATGAGTAGAGGTTTTTTTTTGTAATCATTGTTTAATTCTTTATGCTCATAAGAACATATGGCTACCATGCTCATGATTTGATCTTTATTTCAGAAAATTAGTGCCATTATATAACAAATAAGCTTAAGATACTGATTGTAGCTGAAAAGAAATTTGCCCACCGCGCTCCAGTATTGCTAAATGAATCTTTTTTAAGTCTTCTGTCCCGTGCTGTAAGCGCAGCGCTTGTAAAACATCGTGCTTCGTAACTCGTGAACGCTCCATATTTTTCTGGATGAAGTCTCCATCACGAATTAACGTAATTTTTTCACCTTTAATGTATTTCCCAATTATATGATTTTTGTAGGTTAACCAAGTTAGAAAACGATAAATGCAAATAATCAGGGTGCTGACGACAATGGAGGGTAACAGGGGTATATTGTTGACAATAGCCTCACCTAAAATTGCTCCAAGAATGATGTAAATTATAAAATCCAAAGGACTGTGATTGCCATAAATACGGGAAAGATTCACACGAAAAATAAAAATAGCGTACAAAGTGATTAGAATGCCACGCAGATATAATCCATAATCATTGAGTTTGGTAAAGCCAAAAAATTCTTCCATAAACCCTCTTAATATCTGGTTCAAATTAAGTTAACGCTTTCTTTTTATTTATTTTTTTAAGATAGGCCATAAATTCTTTCGCATTTAGAGGCATGCTGAAATAATAACCTTGCATCAATTTGCAATTATTTTCTTTTAAAAATTGTAATTGTTCTATGGTCTCCACTCCTTCAGCCAGGCACTCAATATTCATGCGATTAGCCAAGGTAATGGTATTAGAGACGATGTTACGACTGTCAATACTGGCATGAATATCTTGAATGAACGTTTTGTCAATTTTAATTTTATTGATTTTAAACAGCTTAAGGCTACTAAACTCCGAATAGCCGGTGCCAAAATCGTCAATGGCCAATGAAATACCCATTTCATGTAAGCGATTCATAATGGGAATGGCCTCTTTCTGAAAAGCATTAGATTCCGTTAATTCTAATTCCAGAAACTGAGGCTCTAATTTACACTCATGCAGGATTCGCGTTATGTTTTTAATGAGATTTTGATGTTCAAGCTGTTTTGCGGATAAATTGACGGAGATTTTAAAATCCTTATACCCACTATTTTGCCATTTTTTTAATTGCTGGCAAGCAGTTTTCAAGACCCATTCCCCAATTGGAATGATCATGCCATTCATTTCGGCCAGAGGGATAAAATCCAATGGAGACACAAAACCAAGAGTGGGGTTTTGCCAGCGCACCAGTGCTTCAGCGCCGCAAACTTTGCCGGTGCTGACGTCAATAAACGGTTGATAATTCAAGATCAGTTCATTATTTTCGATGGCTTGATATAAAAGATTCTCAATACGTAATTGTTTTGCAGCCTCGGCATTAATCACCGTGTGATAAATACAGAAGCTATTACCCCCTCGTCGCGTCGCTAATGCGCGGGCAGCCTCGGCATTGGTAATTAAGGTATCCACATCACGACCATTTTCAGGAAAAATACTTACACCCACGCTTCCAGTCAACTTTATGGATTGTTTTGCTACGTAAACAGGATTATTTAGAATTAAAAAAAGTTCTTGAGTGAGATTTTCTATCTCTGCTTGATTGTTAATTTGCTCTACGAGGATGATGAATACGTCTTGTCTGGATAAAGACAGAAAATATTTTTTATTCTTTTGCAGTAAGGTGGACAGTCGCTGTGAGATACGATTAATTATTGTCGTTGCTGCGTGATGTCCGATGCTGTCATTAATTTTCATCATGCCATTGAGTGAAAAACAAATATTACCTTGGCGTCTAAAAATTATTGATTTTATGTGATATTGTATGTGCTTTTGAATTATTCAATTTGTCTGAGATGAGTAACAGGGAATTATCAGTAGAAGTATTATTAGAGCTACGTAAAAAAGTGGTATACGCAGTCGTTGA
>JAFKHV010000122.1 GCA_017306715.1 Legionella sp.
CTATTGGGGCCTGTACGTTATCGTCAAGGGATGGATTTATACTTTAAGCGTCATGATGGCCAGGCAGTTACTATTGACGATTTTGTTGCGGCGATGGAAGATGCCAACCAAGTTGATTTAACGCAATTTAAACGCTGGTACAGCCAGGCGGGTACACCCGAAGTTCAGGTTACATCAAGTTATAATCAAGGTACCTTAATCTTGTCGTTGCACCAAACCTGTCCTCCGACACCAGAATGTAAAGAAAAGTTACCCTTTCACATTCCGCTTCGTTTGGCTCTTTTTAATACTCAGGGGCAAAATTTAGTTCCAGCTGATACTTTGTTGGAGTTGCAAGAAGAACAAAAAGATTTTGAATTTCCTAATCTGGGTGAAAAGCCAGTCGTCTCTCTGTTACGCGAGTTTTCAGCACCGATTAAACTGCAATTCCCGCAATCTTCTGATGATTTAATTTTTCTACTGAAGCATGAGCAGGATGGTTATGCTAAGTGGGATGCAGCGCAACGTCTGGTGCTGAATACAGTGCATCAGTGGCTCCAAGAGCCAAAAGCTAATTGGATTTTACCGGAGACGTTAAAAGACGCATTCGATTATGTGCTAAATGATAACCGTTTAGATATGGACTTACGGGCAGAGCTTTTGTGTCCTCCTGGCTTTGAAGAGATAAGTGCTCCGTTGCACGCCATCGATGTTGCCGCTGTTGAAGAGGTGCGTACTCATTTCCGGACATTAATGGGACAAGAATTATATGAACATTTGCAGCGCATATATCAGCAACTGTGGGAAACTGAAGATCATTCAATGAACGGTTTTGCTTATGGACGCCGAAAGTTAAGAAATTTATGCCTTGGTTATATGATGAAAGCAAATGAGGCACAAGCTATAGATATGTGTCGACAACAGTTTGTCTCAGCGCGAACGATGACCGACCAGATTGCTAGTTTTTCCTGTTTGGTGAACAGCAAAGACATTCTGAGGCGTCGTACCGCCATTGATGATTTTTATCAACAATGGGCACAAAATGATTTAGTGCTCGATAAATGGTTTGCTATTCAAGCCAGCAGTGACCGGCCCAATGTTCTGGAAGAGGTGCATCTTCTCATGAAACATCCTGCCTTTAGTATTAAAAATCCCAATAAGGCGCGTTCGTTAATTGGTGCTTTTTGTATGGCCAATCCACGAAACTTCCATGCGCTTGATGGCAGCGGTTATCGTTTCCTACGTGAACAATTACTGACTTTGGATAA
>JAFKHV010000090.1 GCA_017306715.1 Legionella sp.
AACCACCAATGATATTGATTTAGGGGCAAATGAATTAGACATCGCAGCGGCATTAAACCAAAATGTTGAAGCCTATATGTCGATTGCCTACGATGGCAGTCCACCCGAGATCGGGCCACGAACTACAAATTCTAACTTCAGTCTAAATCTGGGTTTTGTGAATATCGGTAATTTGGACAAGACCCCAATATATTTCACCGCCGGTCAATTGTTCGTACCGTTTGGGCGCTATTCCAGCTCTATGATTAGTGCGCCGCTCACAATGAATTTAGCGCGAACAAAAACCCGTCCTTTTATTTTGGGTTATAAATCTCAAGGAGATACAGGTCCATTTGCTGCAACGTATATTTATCGCAGTGATACCACTTTGGGTCGCTCCGGCGTTGGTGGGGCTAACTTTGGTTATGTCTTTGGATATAATGATTGGCATGGAGAATTGGGTACCAGTTACATAAGCTCCATGAATGATTCTGCGGGGATGCAACGTACCGCCGGATTACCTAATACCTTTGGCGGATTTGGTTCTTTGTTAAATGGTAGTGAATATGTGCGAAAGACTCAGGCTATCGATTTCTACGGTAACGTTGCTTACGATCGTTTCAATTTCGCGGCAGAGTGGACCAGTGCTATAGAGTCCTTTAGAGCTCAAGATTTAAGTTTTAATGGACGTGGTGCACACCCTCAAGCGGGGCAAACCGAGTTTGATATGACCTTTAAAGTCTTTAACAAACCTGCATCGATTGGTGTCGGATATCAATGGACCCGTGACGCACTGGCACTTAATCTTCCCGAACAAAGAATTACCGGTGTGTTTAATATTTCCATTTGGAAAGATACGGTAGAAAGTTTGGAATACCGGCACGATATTGACTATGCACGCACCCAATATGCCAATGGTAGCGCGCCACCAGGTGTTATTAACGAACCAACTTTAGGAACCGGACATTCTGCAGATACAGTCTCTGCGCAAATTGGTGTCTATTTCTAAGGCACATAGAGTTCAACGCAACTGCGATTGAACTCTGCTATCTTTAATATATATCGATATATATTGGGAGGGCGGATGGATGCAGCACGTAACTTTCGGTATCTGTACTTTATCTTAGTTGCCGCCGTCTTGGGTTTATTCGTCCTTTTTTCTAATCAACAAGCCCATGCCTTATCAGAAGAAGCCTCATCAACGCGACAAAGTTCTGTTACTACAAAAACGATAGATGCTTCAGCAACGAAGGTGCATGGTGTTCAGCATCATCCAGAGAGAATCTCGCCCACTGGAGTATATTTACTCCTGGTATTTGGTATTTATTTCCTTTTTTTAGAATTCTTGAGTCCCGGCATTATTCTCCCAGGTATGATTGGCGTACTGCTCCTGATAATAGCCTTTTATTTCATGCAACATCTGGTCATTAGCTATTCTGGGTTACTATTATTGTTTATCGGGTTAGTGCTTATGTTTGCGGAAGGTCTTTGGCTTAGTTATGGTGCTTTAGGTTTAAGCGGCACCATTACGTTTGTTTTGGGGTCATTGCTACTTTTTCCTTTAAATCCGCTCAGTGGTGAATTATCGCTTTGGATTATCGGTGCAATGACCTTATTCAACCTGACCTTATTATTCGTTTTAATTCGTATGGCTATCAAATCACGACAACTTCAACTGCGCCATGGTCTTCATTTGCTCTTAGGGATGGAAGGGCGAGCTCTGGGCCCCATCCATGAACAAGGACAAGCAATCATCCGTGGAGAAATTTGGAATGTGCGTTCCAGCGCGCCGATTGCCGCTGATACCACCATCAAGGTTCTGGATTTTGATGGGCTCACGTTAACGGTAGCGGCAAAAATTTAAAGGAGGAAACAATGATCTCATTTATAGGTGTCCTGGGTGCTTTTATGGTGCTCTTATTGGTCTCTGCCGTTAAAGTATTTCGTGAATATGAGCGAGGCGTGGTATTTCTTTTAGGGCGGTTTTGGCGAATTAAAGGCCCTGGACTTGTCATTATTATCCCTTTGGTGCAACAAGTGGTGCGCGTAGATTTGCGTACTATTGTGATGGATGTGCCCAGTCAAGATGTAATTTCGAAGGACAATATTTCGGTGCGCGTGAATGCTGTTGTTTACTTTCGCGTGGTGAATCCGGAATATGCCATTATTCAGGTAGAAAATTATTATGAAGCAACGAGCCAGCTTGCGCAAACTACCTTGCGCTCGGTTCTGGGACAGCATGAGTTAGATGAAATGCTTTCAGAGCGGGAGCGCTTAAATAGCGATATTCAAAAAATTCTGGATGCGCAAACAGACAGTTGGGGGATTAAAGTATCGAATGTGGAAATTAAGCATGTGGATCTTGATGAAAGTATGATCCGTGCAATTGCAAAACAGGCCGAGGCGGAACGAGAACGACGTGCTAAGGTGATTCATGCAGAAGGGGAGCTTCAGGCATCTACAAAATTATTACAAGCGTCGCAGGTACTTGCACAGCAACCGCAAGCGATGCAGTTGCGTTATCTGCAGACCCTGGCGAATATCGCGGAGCAAAACAGCTCGACCATTGTTTTTCCCATGCCCATGGAGTTGGGAGAATTTCTCATGAGTATGAAGGCAAAAGATAAATCCTAAGCAGAATTTTAAATTATATTTGCACGTTTGTCCCATTAATCGAAATAGTACCACAGGGCAGGGGATCCCTCGCCATAGGCTCGGGATGACGTAGGGAAGGGATTTGAATCAAGTCGGTGAACCAGGAGCCAGGCCACACGATCGATTTTTAACTTCACTCCACGTCATGGTTCTTCACCCTCGCAGCACATCAACCCAAGTTGTACGAGGATTTTCCTGGTTGTTCTTCATCCTCGCAGCACGTCAACCCGAGTTGTACGAGGATTTCCCTGGTTGTTCTTCATCCTCGCAGCACGTCAACCCGAGTTGTACGAGGGTTCTCCTGATTGTTTCTTCATCCTCGCAGTACATCAAACCGAGTCGTAGCGGGTTCTCCTTATGGTTATTCAGCCTCCTAGCACGTCAACCCGAGTTGTACGAGGGTTCTCCTGCACAGGACACGGGTTAATAGCGTGAGACCGGATGTTCTAAAGGTATTGTTCTACATTATACGTGACCTAATATACAATTCTTCGCTAAGCTCGGAAAACATTGTTTTTTTTGAAAAAGTCGTTGTATTTTCATGAGTAAGGCATTTCATCTACGGATAAGACATCGTCTTATTAAATGAGATGGCCGGCGTTCTTTTCAGTGCAAAATATTTTCTTTTAGATTCATTTATGATAGAACAGTTCTTTTGCAAAAAATGAGGTTACCGTGTCAATTAAAGCGGATAGATGGATAGAAAAAATGGCGCATGAGGAAGGAATGATAGAGCCCTTTCATTCCAGTCAAGTGCGAGAGAACGAAAACGGCCGCATCATTTCCTATGGGGTTTCCAGCTATGGCTATGATGTCCGATGCGCGAATGAATTTAAAATATTTACCAACATCAATTCAGCAGTTGTGGATCCGAAAGCATTCGATGAGAATAGCTTTGTTGATGTGGTTTCTGATGTCTGTATTATTCCACCGAACTCATTCGCGCTGGCGCGTACCGTAGAGTATTTTCGAATACCGCGCAACATTCTCACCATTTGTTTAGGTAAATCAACTTATGCACGCTGCGGAATTATTGTAAATGTGACTCCCTTGGAGCCGGAATGGGAAGGGCATGTTACTTTAGAATTTTCCAATACAACAACTTTACCGGCTAAGATATATGCCAACGAAGGGGTCGCACAAATGCTATTTCTTGAAGCTGCAGAGGTATGCGCTGTTTCTTACCGAGATCGGAAAGGAAAATATCAGGGGCAAACGGGTGTTACGCTGCCACGTGCCTAGTACTTTCCATAGCCTGCTAGTCCTTGTCGTTCGGTAGTGGGTATTTTTCTCGTGAGCTATCTACGCGCTCACGTAGTTCTTTACCTGGCCGAAAATGAGGACTGTATTTTTCACTCGTCACCACTTTTTCACCTGTTTTGGGATTATGCGCATTACGAGGTGGGCGATGATGAAGAGAAAAACTTCCGAAACCGCGAATTTCAATACGTTTATTGCTAACAAGAGCGTCGGTCATTAAATCAAGAATGCGATTTACACCATCAGCTACCTGTTTTTCTGTCAGATGGGTCATGCGGGCAGCAATTTCCTCTATGAGCTCTGATTTAATCATACTCACCTCATTATTGTGATCAATTATCTCAATCTGTGCTCCGTCAAAGCGCACGGATAAGTCCCTTGTTTAGTAAGTATAGTTCGGGTAAAAATTTATTCAATGTTTTCAAGACTGTTAGTATTTTAGCAAGTATTAATCATAGTGTGTGAATAAATGAGTGCTTAATTTCGTTGATGAACAAAAGCGGTAACAATACCCCAGCTCATTTGTACTTGTGTCTGTATCTGGATGTGGAATGAGGGGATGGTAAGCGACCTACTGGTGGTGATGACTGTTTGTAATGACGTGAGTTGATGGAGTCGTGCGCCTAGCTCCTCCCAGAGTGGACTGAAAAATGCGGTAGCATTGATAAAAATCAGAGTGGCATCCTCAAGTCCGGTCTCTAAAAAATCAGCATGGCGCAGTTCAATCTTATCGGCGATAGCCGCATATTGAGGAAGGTGCCGTAACCGATTTTTTTGCTGACACGCAGTTAAATGGAGCGGCAATAAAATTTCAACGCCCACACTTTTTTGTACCGGAAAAACCATCGCGCACGCAAACACTGCTTTGCCGATACCCGAGCCTAAATCATAAAAGACTGTTTGTGTATTCGGGTGTGCTAAGGAAAGCAGCGCTACGAAGTGACGAAATTCAATTTCACCGTAAGTATATGCAAATGCATCCTGCGCTTTTCGTGCAGCGTGTGAAATCTGAAAACCATTCACCGTTTGATACAGATCATAAAACGCAGATTCGTGCGCAGCAAGATTCAATTGACCATACCAATCACGCACCGGTTTTAGTTGGCGCTGACGTCGCCAATAGGTCCAACCCAGTTTTATGGAGATGAGGATAAAGAGGCAAATTATCAGATGCAGCATAGTCAATCTTGACTGTTATGATGGGTTATTAAATCGTTTCTATCATGGGAAAACAAGCCAATAAGGTTTTTTATATTGTCTAACACACTGAGGAGTAAACACTGCGGCTGGGTATTATTTGTGCATTTGGTCTAGAATTAGGAGACGACATGCTTTATGCGCACAAGAGATAGAGCAGGATGGCATGGGTAGCCGTAATGAATAGGGAACAAACCATGCTTTAAGCGCTAGGGATTTTGGTAAGGGATTGATCCTGAGCGTAGACGCGATGAAACTGTTAAAAAGTTAGCCCTTTATGCCTGTTAATATTTCCTTAATTTAGATTCATTAAAATGGAGACAAAATGAGACATATAGGGGAAAAGTTATGATAGCGCCCAGTGGCTTTTTTAAGACTACTGCTGCCTCGAATCAGCATCAAGATCATTATCAGGTGATTCAGGTCGGTGGAAAGCCGTTCCATGCTTTTGCGGTTGCCTTCATTGACTACGTTGAGAATGGTCATCCGGTACAGGAAGCAACGATTAAAAAAATATTAGGCCGTTTCTATCAGTACTTTCCAGAATATGTTCGCAGTGGGCATCTTTCCACTCCTAAAGAGCGATTAAGTCAACTTTTACATCATGCGCGTAAGGCAGAACTTGTAGAACATCTAGCCTATGTGTTTCGCCAAGTGGCGGTAGATGAATTGTATGCAGAGCCGAAAAATCTGGCTTATCGCGAGGCTTTTGCTGAGTTAAGTCCTCAAACTCCTAAAGACTTTCTGCGGGAAAACACCACGCCGCTGCCTTCATGTGCATTAAAAGCACTGGCTAAGCAGCTAAATATGCCGCTGATTTTATCGTATACCGAGTCTGGAAAAGACTTACGAAAATATGAAGCCTCAAATTCTTTGAACAGTCCTGCATTGAAAATATCTATTCAAAGTGGCCGTTTTTATCCTGCTGTACGACATGTTCAAGAGTTTAATTATGTTGGGCAATTGAATATCACTGTAAAACCTCAACCCATTGCAGCAGAACATGAGGGTACCTTGGCCCAGGTATTACAACAAATTCATGAAAGCGATATGCAGTTACTCCAAACGTATCAACAACATTATCATCAATTAGACAGCATGATGAAGGCACAAGAGCTCAGTTATCATGATTTGCGTGAAAGCTATATCCACTTATTTCCTTATAATGAACAAGAAGCCGCTTATCTCCGTGTTCTTGAAGAAAAAATGCATCCACAAACAGGAAATGGGGACGCTCTGGTGGTAAAAGTTCCGCAAATGATGATAAAGGCACTTGCGAGTTGGATGACTGTAGGCGCGGTCAATGACGAGCAGCTAGAAGAGCGGTTATTCAATCGTCTTGATGCGGTGCCAACTCCTGCCCCAGGCCATTGATTGCAGGAACAAAGTGTCCTGCATCAACTAAAGCCTTGTTCTTTCATCCAGGTGTTAGTAGCAAATTTAGACATATAATTGCGGATGGAATCGGGCAGCAACACTAAACAATTCTGACCGGCTTCTAAAGTTTTCGCGGCCTGTAATGCCCCCCACATAGCAGCTCCTGAGGATCCGCCGACGAGTAAACCCTCATCATGAATCAGCTGTCGCGCTACTCGGAAGGAGTCCGCATCATTCGTTTTAATATACTGATCAATTAAGCGATTATCCAGAACATCGGGGAAAAAATCATAACCGATACCTTCTACTAAGTACGATTTAACTTCAGTCCCACCGCCAAGTATCGAGCCTTCGGGGTCAACACCAACAATTTTAATCGCTGGATTATACTCTTTAAGTCTTTTCGCAACACCAGTGATCGTGCCCCCAGTCCCTACACCCATAACCACCATATGCAAGTTTTCACCAAAATCCGCAATAATTTCCTCAGCAGTACCTTGGTAATGAGCATTGGGGTTATGAGGATTAGTATATTGGTCCAATATATGCGCATTAGGAAGCTGCGCTTGAAGTTTTTTTGCAAGCGATATATGACTTTCTGGAGAATCGTAAGCTGCTTCAGTAGGGGTACGGTAGATTTTAGCACCGAGCAACTCCAGGACGGATTGTTTTTCCTGACTCATTTTTTCGGGCATGGTGATGATAATTTGGTATCCCAGGACGGCGCCTGCTAATGCGATGCCAATCCCCGTATTTCCTGAAGTAGGTTCTATTAACGTATCACCAGGTTTTATACGCCCCTCCCGTTGAGCTTGTATGACCATTTCATAACCAATGCGGTCTTTGACCGAACCGCCCGGATTAAAAAATTCACATTTAGCATAAAGTTGACAAGAGAGCTCTGCGCCGAGACGGTTGATTTTAACGGTTGGGGTATTTCCTATAGTGCCCAGTATGTTTGAATAAATCATCATAAATCCTTGATGTTAAGCTTAAGACAGCATACCGTGAATTGGGATAAAATTAAATCGCAGACACAGTGGTGATTTTAAATTTTATATCATATAGTTAATAGGTTACTTAATAACTGTGCAGGGAGAATAACAATGATAAAGAATACATCTGCTCGTTGGTTGGCATTGGCTTCATGTGTCTTGGGATTGGCATCATGCGATATGTGGAACAGCCAGCGTTCTGAGCAAGTACAAACACATCAACACATTTCTAAAGCGCAACAGCAACAGGTTCAACACGCAAAAGTGTATAAGAAAAAGCCCGTACAAAAAACTTATGCCACAAAAGATCCTTCCGAACAATTAAATCCTGGACCTTCGCGTAAAGCTGCACCACAGTTGCCTGTTATTCAATAATCGGGCCTGGCCTCAGTTTACTGAGGCTGCCCTTCTTCGCTTTCGACCGTCTCCATTTGTGTACTACACTCTGATCATAAACGGGTTAAATTCAGCACTCTAGAATTTAATGACGCTCTAAAAAACAGGGAGGTAATCATGGCCAACGTTGCGGAGGTATTCGTCGAAACATTAAATGCTGCGGGAATCAAGCGCATTTATGGCATTGTCGGTGACTCATTAAACGGAATTACCAATGCGTTACAGTCTTATCCCGATATGCAATGGATTCATGTGCGTCATGAAGAAGTGGGTGCATTCGCCGCTGGTGCTGAAGCGCAGTTAACGGGGCAGCTTGCGGTTTGTGCGGGCAGTTGTGGTCCAGGTAATTTGCATCTTATTAATGGGCTTTATGATTGTCATCGCAGTGGTGCACCGGTCCTTGCGATCGCTGCCCATATTCCAAGCCCTGAAGTAGGTACCGATTATTTTCAGGAAACCCATCCCAACATTCTCTTTAAAGAATGCAGTTGTTTCTGTGAGGTAGTAACTAGTGCCGAACAAATACCGCGAATGCTGCATATTGCCATGCAGACCGCGCTTGCTGAGTCGGGAGTAGCCGTTCTTGTTCTCTCCGGCGACATAGCCTTGGAGCATGCGCCTCATGCCGC
>JAFKHV010000091.1 GCA_017306715.1 Legionella sp.
GCATAAGACCAGCTGTTGTCAGTATTGTGCGAGACACGCCAAAATTTTTCAAAATAAAGAGATAATTTGTGACCATAGGCCCCTAGACCTATCCCAAAAATAATTGAAAAAGCACTTCCACCAATGGCTATTGCAACCGCCGCACTGAGTCCAGAAAGAATTATCGGTCCTAAAAACGCTCCTAGAATCGTTCCTATCGCCACCCCTAGTGTTATCCCTGAGCGTACGTAATTATTATTAAAAACATCACGATCTTCTGTAATGAATAGCCCTTTTGTTTTTATTTGCTTTTTATTACGTGTCAAATAATTCACAAGCGGAACAAATAGCATCACGATACAAAAACTCATTACGGAAGTAATTGTGCTGTAGAAGGTGATATTATTTACGCTGGTGCTCGGATCACATTTGTTTATGTACGAGACTACCCCCCCTAAAAACTGCCCAATAGATGAGCCAAAGACAAGGGCTGTTTTGGCATATTTCGACCAGCCCTCTGTGCCCACTTGATTATTCTCACTCCCATTAAATGGTCGAATGATAAAGGCGTATAGGGCAATGATGGAGCCCATCAGTAAACTATACAGGGACAAGGATAATTTTCTCTTAAACCAGGAGCTGATTAGTGAGGCTAAAAGCATGCCTAAAGCAGATCCTAAGCTTGAGAGTGTTTTTAAATTGCGATAGAGAGGATTTTTTGAATGGGGTTTCGTGTATAAATTAAAATAAACACAAGTAGGGTGAATTATGTGTTCTCCTATTATCCAACAAATAAAAATAGCTATGCTATTACTCAGCTTTATTTCAACATCCGGATCGCTCATTTCATCTTTTAGCAGTGAATAAATGGCTACCGCTAAAGCACCCGCCATGGGCCGAGCTAATTCAACATAACGTGCTCTATAATTGAGTTGTTCTTTATTTCTTACTATTAGACCCATTTATAAACCTCACCATCGATTAGTAGATGAGCTTTCTATTTACATAATGAAAGCTGAATAACCATTTGGTGCGCATAGTAAATTGATATAAAATAATTAACAATGTCCTATTTTGGCATCACATTGATGCAAAAAATTCATCAATTGAAGGGGCGATTGCATGACAGATTTTATAATTAGTGACGCTTTGGTATTTATAAGTGTGGCAGAAGAGGGAGGCTTTGCTTCAGCAGCTAAAAAACTATTTCTCTCTCCGTCAGCTGTCAGTAAGCGAATCACGCGTTTGGAAAACCAACTTCGCGTGCAGTTGATTCAAAGAACCACACGAACTATGTCTTTGACAGAAAGCGGAGCTCTTTTTTATGAACATTGCAAACGAATTAAATCGGAAATAAACGATACGGCTGATAAAGTGTTACAGCAACATCAAACTCCTTCAGGCCTCCTCCGTGTTAACGCGCCCATGAGCTTTGGTCAGGTGCACCTTATACCTGCGATTAATGATTTTCTACTCTTGTATCCAGAAATAAAAATGGAATTGATACTCGGAAGTCAATACGCCAATTTTATTTATAAAGGGTTGGATCTTACAATTTTCATAAATGATTTACCTAATACTTCTCTATTAAAATCTCGAAAAATTGCGATTCGCGGTAGTGGGGTTTATGGTTCTCCTAATTATTTTGAACAATTCGGCATGCCCAATATTCCAGAAGATTTAATGAATCATAATTGTCTTATTTATCAAACTGAACCAGGGAATTCATTAGGTATTGGTCAAAAGCACGAATGGCGCTTTTGTAGAAATAAAGAAAAATTTTCCATTCCGGTGTCAGGAAATCTACGAATAAACAGCAACCAAGGTTTGGTTAAAGCCGCAATTGCGGGTACTGGTTTAATTAAATTATCGAGTTTCATGGTCACTGAGGAAATAAAGACGGGTAAATTGTATAGTATTTTAAATAATTATTGTGAGCAGGACATTAATATTCATGCTGCGTATCCAAGCCAACGCTATCTACCTTATAAGGTCAGGGTATTTATTGATTTTTTATTAGAACGTTTTAATTCAGAAAATTATTGGCAAAAGGTTTAGGCCGGCATTCTATATCCGCATAGTATTCATTTACTGATCTTGCCTTGAATTGAAGGACACTTTGTTAAGAAAGTAAAATCTTAATCAGAGGTGAAATGAACAATAATAAAACAGAAGAAAAAGGGGAACGAAAGAAGTATAGCCCTCAATTTAAAGATCAAGCCGTAGAGCGCGCTGAAAAAGATGGTGTAAGATAGGTTGCTCAAGATCTTGGAATTCCCGAGACCATGTTGTATGGCTGGAGGACGAAGAAACGCCAAGGCGGAGATACCCTTGAAAATCAAAAGCTCCAGTAGGCTGAAATGTCTCGCTTGCGTCGTGAATGTGCTCGACTTGCAGAAGAAAATGCATTTCTAAAAAAAAGCCGTTTTTTTAATACGCGCTGGTAAATTTGGTATACATCCAGCGTCTGTAAACGGGTTTCGTATCGCCTAATAAATAAAGGCTCATCTTCCGGCGCATTCCTATTACCATTAATATCAAAAGGCTCGCTAATTTTCTTTTGTTTTCAATTAAATTACATCTTATGATAGATGACTGACCATCTTTTACAACAGGCAGGTACGTTATCTATCTCAAGCGATACCAACGGATCTAATTGAATAAGGAGTGTGGCTCTTTATTTTCGAACAATTAATCGCAATTTGCGATCTTTTGTCGTCATACGCTATAATTACTTAATGTACAATGGTGGAGAGTAAATATGGCACAATCGGTTAGGTTATCAGATACATTAGTTAAACAAGCCAAAGCTATTGGTGAAGTAATGTCTCGCTCTGGGGCAGGACAAATTGAACACTGGGCAAAAATAGGAAAAATTGCAGAAGAAAATCCTGATTTATCGTATGAGTTTATTAGAGACAGTTTGCTGGCAAAAGCAGAAATAGATAATGGATTGGTTGATGACTATGAATTTGACCATTAAGCAATCTAACTCATTTAAGAAAACTGTAAAAAAACTTCCGAAAAACCATAAAGTCATCCTCGATGAGGAAGTTAGGAAATTAATAAATAATCCTGATCTCGGAGAACGTAAAAAAGGCGACTTGGATTTTTTAAGGGTTCATAAATTCAAATTGTTAAATCAAGAAGTTTTATTGGGCTATATGTATGAAGAAAATGAAATCAGATTGACCCTATTGAAATTAGTAACTCATGAAAATTTTTATCGGGATATCAAAAATACCAACTAAAAAATTACTGTGGAATTTATTATTTAGTGTATGCCTCAATGAGTTATAAATCTTTGTTTATGAGAGAAGTAATTCAAAAAAATGCTCCCACCTATCCTTATATTTAGTCTGGCTTCATTAAATAAACTAGCGTCTATGTGTTATAAAACACTCTTAAATCGACTTGAAATAAATGAATTAATAGTGCATGTATAAAACTGTTGAAAGAGAAACGAGCTCAAATAAACGATATTGAAGTGCAACGAGATAATGCGGAGAAGAATAAGATTATTACCCAGCTCTAAGAGCTATAGATAACTACCTACGCGGGCCAAATGGGTTTTTTACCCGATTTAGACATGGGGCTAAGGGGCGAGAAAAAGCTGAAGAATTGAGAGCCAAAATAGAATCGCCATCGAGTTCTAAAGATTAAATAATCGGAATCATAAATGATTTTTTACAGGATACCCAAACTCGATATCATAATCATTCCCTTGGTTCGTTTCTGTTGGATGAAGTAAAAACAATAAAGTACCCTCCTTGGCAGGATTTAAGTCAGTATCCTAAATATAAACCTGTGTAAGATATAATCTTAGTTGATTTAATTACTTCCTTTGTTTCTTTTCGCTCGATTAAAAATGGGAAGTTGCTACACCGCGGTCATTAAAGCTTAGCCCTAAAGACTTAACGGGAATTTTGAGGCCATGCACCTCCCATCTGCGGTTAGTTATTATTTCTGGGTAATAGACGCTCATTAGAATCATTAGATGGAAGAGCTCCAAACATTTCATTCAATTGGCTAATATATTCCTTTGTATACTTACTGCTCTCGCTAAGTTTCGACACATCTAAACTGCTTAGTAATTTGTATAACTGATTCGTTTGTTTGTCTCTACCACGGCAAAGAGAATGCGCCCAAAAGAAATGCTCACTATGCTTATGTTTTGCTAAAGCAACTATATTTTCCAAAAGAGCCTCAGTTGATAGATTTTTAGTATTCATGAGTATATTTTTTATCTGACGAATACCTTCTGGCATTTTATCAGCAAATTTTGGTTGATTTCGAACTTTAGATTGCCATAAATCTTCACTCATACAGATTGTACTCAAAGTTTGGATGAGCTCAGTTATTCCTTTCTTTTGCTCCACTTGTTCCTTAATCTGTGGAAGGTCCGCTTTTAATGACTGTTTAGCATGGGTCTCTAAAAATTCGTAAGCACCCCATCTATGACTTATTACCTTGGGTTCGTAAATTACCGGAATGGAGACACCAAGAGCATTCACACGCTCCTCTACTTGAACCATGGATATGCCTGCCCCTCCTGCAAAATTATATCCAGCTATGATAACTTTTTGATGGTTTTCATCGGGAACACGTCCCTCGCGTCTTCCTTTTTTAATAAGGGGAAGAAAAGATTCAATGATGGATAAAGACTTTTTAAAATTTTCCTCATTCGATAAATCAACAAAGCATACAATATTTTTTTCCGTGAGCTGGTGAAAGGGATTGTTACAAAACCGCTCCTGACCAACTCCTAGCCTGACATGATTGAAAACACTAATGTTTTCAATTTGTAATTGTTGATGCCAAGAATCAGTTACTTTTATTTTACTAGCAGAACTATTCGCGTTCACCTCGAAATCTTCTCTGTCCGGCCATCCGAATATGCGATAGGTGAGTGAAACTTGTTGAGCATTGGCATCAAATAAATAGTTCATTCATGGTCTCAATATAAACACTATGATGTAATAATATACTATGTAATAAATTAAGTAAACGGTTGCGATAATTTAAGCAGGGAAATAAGGAGAGGTTATTTTTATTGGCGTATCTTGCTACAGTATGCGAGCTTCACACTAGATTGCCATAAATCTTCGCTGTTATGTAGAAATAGACCTAAAATGAAACTGAACTTCAGTTGCACAATCTAGAAATACGGCACAAGTATGATCACTATTTAAAGCAAAATGAATTTCTTAGGTTTTTCTTACTTAACAATAAAAAAATTAGGCATTTTTTGTGTAAGGTTTATAAATTTTGCTTAGAATACTTTGAATTTACTATTTTATCAACATTTAGGTTAATTTTTGACCTGCTTTGCAATTAAGTAAACTAATGGAGGTTTTGGGATGATATCCGGCAACTACTTAATGTAAATGAAAAGAAAGAGTAGATCCTGCCTGATTAGTTAATATTCTAAGAGTATTTCAGACCCATTTAAAGTTATTTCGCCCGTCTGCTTTAACTTCATAGAGCGCTTTATCGGCTTGTTGAATGAGTCTATTGAGGTCTTGTCCATCCTTCGGGTAAAGACTGATTCCAATACTTGCGGTGATCAAAATCTTATGTGCATTTATTGTTATAGGTCTTGCAATATTCTTGAGAATGTTCCCCGCTAATTGGTTTACTTCAACAGTACTGGCAAACTCCGTAAGTGCAATGATGAATTCATCGCCACCTTGGCGAATGAGAATTGTTGCTACTGGAACAATATCCTTTAATCGTTTACCTATTTCTATGAGCAAAAGGTCTCCAACCTTATGACCCAAAGTGTCATTAATTTCTTTAAAATGGTCTAAATCTAAAAATAAGATACTGATTTCTCGGCTGTGCTGTTGTGCATAATCCAAGGCTTGGACGAAAGCTGTTTCCAGCTCTTTTCGATTACCTAATCCAGTAAGGGCATCATGATGCGCGATGTATTTGAGCTCCTGTTCAGCAATTTTTTGGGCATCAATATTTTGTATTTGTGCAATAAAATAAAGTGGTTTTTTTTCAGGGCTCCGAATTAGTGAACCACTGAGTAAGATCCAGATGATGCGCCCATCTTTATGGATATAACGTTTTTCCATATTATAGGAATTGATCACACCGGCCAATAGTTGCTTTAAGTAGTTTAGATCTGACTCTAAATCATCCGGATGGGTAATGGTTTGGAAATCAATTGCTAATAATTCTTCTTCGGTATAACCAACAATTTCGCACAGTGATTGATTTACTTTTAGCCATTGACCATCAAGCGATACGAGGGCCATGCCAATTGCTGCGGAATCAAATGCAGAGCGAAAACGAGTCTCACTCTCTTCCAAAATTTTATTGCTCACGACTAATTTGTTTACCAGGTCTAAATTATCATATCGTAATTCAAAATTAGTACGGAGAAGTTTATAGCCCATGGCCGATACCATAATAATAAAGCCTAAATAGGTAGTCAGCGCCATTCCTAGCAGAAGGTAAGTCTCCCCTTGCTGTAAAAATAACCAAATGGCGAGGGGTAAAATGATTAATATAAAAAAAGAAATGCTCAGGGTTAAATTGGGTTGCAGAGTGTGCAATCCTCCAGATGCTACCCCGATACATAGGACAATAATCAACATTTGCTGGAGTATGTGATCGGTGGGCATGAGCACAGATCCCGTTAGTCCCCAAAGAGCTCCATAAACGAGTGTGATCCCTATTAACAATTTAGAATAATATTCAATCGTAAATATAAATAGGTGGTTTAGAATATACATACCTATATGCAAAATTAGGGCAATCATTGCCACTGAAAACCATAAAATAAGGTATCTATGGTTTAAATTATTATGTAATCCAATAAATACGATGACCAAGCAGGTAAAATTGGCGGGAATGCTAAAAATTAAATTATCATTGAGTAAGTGCACTCGGTCAGCAAATATTCTGTATTTCAATTGATTTTCTAGGTTAAAGCTTTCATTATTCATTAAATTCTCATTTAGAATTTTTGATGAACCTAAGCCGTAATTGTAAAAACTTAATAGTTTTAAAGTGGCTTCTATCTCATAACATCTAAAAGTATGAGCCCAATCTTGGTAAATGCAAACTTTGAGGATGATTTATTAGCGATTCTAATATAAAAAGAGAATCATTTAGAATTTAGTCACGATTTTTAGACTAATAACCCATATTTTCACATCAAAGCAGATTTTTATTACATGGTTATTAGCGATGCTAATGGACATCACTTATTTTTGGGAATTATTTTCTCGAAAGATGTGAAGACCCCATCGGGCGAGATGAACGATAAATGTCTTTGCAATATCCCTCTAGATCAAGCTTCGCTATGCTCTCTTGAAGGTTGAGAGGAGGCAGTTGGGTCTTGCTGTTAGGAATAGATGGGATAACGGTTTTATTCGCATGATGAGTTTTATGATACTATAACCTCATCGAAATTTTTGGCATCTTACCTATGGTTGATTTAAAAAACTCTTTGTTTATACGTGCTCTAAAACGTCAATCCGTTGAGCGTACTCCGGTTTGGATTATGCGCCAGGCGGGCCGTTATCTCCCTGAATACCGTCAAACCAGAGCCCAGGCGGGTGATTTTTTAAGTTTATGCAAAAATCGCGATTTAGCCTGTGAGGTCACACTCCAGCCTTTACGTCGCTACGCTCTTGATGCGGCCATTATCTTTTCTGATATTTTAACCATACCTGATGCTATGGGATTAGGTCTTTATTTTGCGGAAGGGGAGGGGCCAAAATTCCATAATCCACTACGTAAACGAAGTGAAATTGAACGCTTAAATCCGATTCGTAGCGCCGATAGCTTGTCCTACGTCATGCAAGCCGCCCATTTGATTCGCCAAGAAATGCCTAAAAATTTGCCTTTAATTGGTTTTTCAGGAAGCCCATGGACTTTGGCTTGCTACATGGTTGAGGGAGGGAGTAGTCGCGAGTTTAAACAAATACTAACCCTTCTTTATAATGAACCTGAGTCATTGAATCACTTATTGCATGTTCTGGCCTTAAGTGTGGTTGATTACTTACGTGAGCAGATAAAAGCGGGTGTTAATGCTGTGATGATTTTTGATACGTGGGGCGGTATCCTAACCCCGGAGCATTACCATGCTTTTTCATTACATTATATGAAATTGATTGTTCAGGAATTAAAGCAATCCAATCCGGATATACCGGTTATTCTGTTTACTAAAAATGGCGGGCAATGGTTGGAGAGTATGGCAAGCTCTGGCTGTGACGCTTTAGGTCTGGATTGGACATGTAATCTTTCGGAAGCAAGACAACGTGTCGGTGGGTGCGTGGCCTTACAAGGGAATCTTCATCCAGCGGTTTTACTGGCCAAACCCAATGTTATTCGCGCGGAAGTATCTAAAGTTTTAGAGGCTTATGGCGAGGGTTCAGGACATATATTTAATCTTGGGCATGGGATTACGCCGGATGTCCCTCCTGAAAATCTTCAGGT
>JAFKHV010000092.1 GCA_017306715.1 Legionella sp.
AAATTTATCTTGCCCAATCGTCGCACCTTCAGGAAGTTGTATTGTAGTGAGATTGGTGCACCCTATAAATGCATGACAACTTATAGTTATATCCTTACGAGGTAAACATAACGTTCTAAGTTCTGTACACCCTCGAAATGCCTCATATTCAATATAAGTTACGGTATCTGGAATTATAAAGTAACCCTCTTTGATATCATCGTTGCTGACGGATATAATTTGACTTCTATCTTTTGATAACTGCATACTAAGCCTAAAACACAAAAAAACCATAAAGCGCAACGATAGCACATTTTGATCAAAATAAAATTATTTCAACCTTTGTCCTGCGAATTTTCTCTTAAGCTAAAAAGCAGTAAAAGTGTAAATTTTAATCTTTTGGTTTTATCAAAATCTATTTTACCTAATTTATGTGTAATATGGTTTTTATTTGTTCAAATAGGGCGTATGAAAGACTTAATTGAAATATTAAAACAAAATGATTACGAAATTAACTAAATGGCTCAAGGAAGGGAATTACACGCTTGACTCAAAGTTCAATCATTGTTCCCTAACGATTTGGATACTCTTATATGGAAATTTAATGACATTAAGCTATTTTTAGAGCAGAAAGGTTCTTTGGGGAGCGATTTAATAATTGCATTATAAGGAAAATACTGAGTAATGACTATACTCCGACTCATCTTATGATAATAGTGATTTTCATCAGACTTATCTTGCTCCAAGCACTCAGTCTAATGAAACCAATGATTCAACACCAGAAAAATTGCCACCTCAAAGTATCTCATTAACCGCTATTGGTCTTTATAAGAACAACAATAATAGCGATAGTAAAAAACGAAAACAGCGCGAAGAGACTCAAGATGTTGTCACAGAACAATCGCCATGCAAAAGATTTAAAAATGAGTAACGATTAGCATAACACCCCTGTGTTCGCTGAGCACCGGGGTCTGTTTTATGAAAAACACGGAACTTATTTAAAGTAACGCTTTCTTGTAGGCGAAATACTTGTTTAAATTAAAGTGTAAAAATGCATTGTTGTGGGCTGGCGTCTTACGTGTGGCATAGGCAATCCAGGCTTCCATTTTGCTTGTATTATAAAGCGCTGTAATGAAGGTAATATCATTACCTACGGTTTGTGCAATATTGAGACCATTCTCTGCAGAAAATTTCCCTGCATTCTGAGTTAACAACTGATGAAAGTCTTTCATAAAAAAATCTGCAGGTGCGTTGTTTACTCGTCTATCGACCATATCGGTCCAATAAACAATACCATCCATGGGTTTATAAAATCTAAGTTGTGGATCCTCATAATGAATGAGCGATAAATCGGGTTGCTCGTCATACTCATAGGCATGATGAATCGCAGGTCCCGTAAACAAAAGTTGTAATGAATCTTTACGCTGTTTGGGGTCGGAAATAATGACAAAATAAGCAGTAGCTGGAGGATTTTTTTGTATAAAAGACCTGGCGGCTACAGCGTTATCGGTTTTACTTAGTACTTGCTGGATAAGACTTTTAATGGGCATACCTTGATAACTAAAACGCTTCAAAAAAGGACCACGACTTTGACTAAACGCAACACCATGTTCATTAATTCCAGTAGTCACGCCACCGGTGATGTTGCTTAAAAAATCAATCGATGCATACGCATTATCAATCGGCTGCCCGTGCGCATTTTGTGGGATACGAATTAATAGGGTAGGGATATAACCCATGGAGATATTTTTATAGTAGTCCAGGTCTCGCATTTGATAGGTATCACCCAGAGTGAACGGGGGTTGGGCTGCAAAAAGTGTGCACTCTTGTTCTCCCAATTCAATGAGAATGAGAAATTTCTCTAAAAGTTGTGGATCGCTAAAATTACATCCAGCTTCTTGACATCCTGCATAGATACCGGCAAACTCCATACGGCATTCATAGGGTATTTGCGGTAAGAATTTGTGTAAAGAAGTTTCTAATTCCTCATCAAAGTTTTTATCTTTGCGCAAAAAAATGGCGACTTTTCGTTTAATGCTTTTATAACCTTGGGTGACCTCGTCAACTAGTTGTTTCCCCAATTCTCGTCCAAGCAAATAACCCATATCATAATAGGTGCCACTGACAACAATTAGTTTGGCATCCCTACCATCTGCTTTAAATGATTCCATTTTAATAAATCGTTGAGGTGATTGACCAACAAAATTATTTATTGTTTCCATTGATTACCTCTTGCTACATATAAAATCAGAATTTTCAGCATTAAAATTATTTGAACCGCCTGCAATTGGTATTGAAAGGCACGGTTATAGGAACTTTGCTTCTTGAAATTTTTGTTGGGATGATAGTTTTCAGATAAGCCAGTCTTGGGGATTGAATTCGAAATCTGAAACATCAATTTACGGAGATTTTTTTAAAAAAATAGGTTCAGAAAAGAAGCGACACGAATACAAATACAACAAGTACAACCATTTCAACTCAACTAAGTTTTAAAAACCAGACTAGAATGATGTTTAAATATTAGACTATAGGCACAAATATTGCATTGCTATTTTAGAAGTGCACTATTTTTGAATGTTGATCTATTCTTAGACTATAGAAATTCATTGGATTCTATTATGACGAGAGAAATTTTCACCCAAAGATTAATCTTGCGCGAAGTTACTGATGCAGATCATCAATTTATTATGGATATGCATCTAAACCCGCTCATCACCGAATACTTATATGGTGACTGGAGCGAGGAATATGTCCGAGGTTGGTTGCATATGATGCAGCAGCGAGCGAAAGAGAGTTTGCAGATCTGGCTTGTAGAAGAGAGGCAGCTACATACACCTATTGGCTTTATCGGTGCAGATTCCCCCCCATGGCAGGCGTTTTTTTGTCCATGCATCGAAATTGGCTGGCGTTTTATCCCCGAATCCTGGGGGCATGGGTATGCAGTTGAGGCCGCACAAGCAGTCATTGATTATTTATTTAAAGAACAAAGAATACCTAAAGTAGTTGCTTTCGCTTCAGAGGGAAATAAAAAATCATTTAAAGTGATGGAAAAGTTGGGGATGATGAAAGAAGAACAAAGTTTTTTAAACCCGGATATACCGGCAGAACATCCTTTAGCGCGATGTCTTGTTTATACTTTATACAATAAAGAGCTGGATAATCCTGCAAAAAATTAGATTTAATTTATTTATCGCAGGATCATTAAACGATTTTAGGCTGCCATTGCTTTTACACGTGCAGAAAGACGGCTTTTCAGACGCGCTGCTTTGTTCTGGTGAATCAGCCCTTTACCCACAGCTTTATCGATAATGGGTTGTGCTTTAGCATAAGCAGCGGTTGCTGCAGCTTTATCACCAGTGTCTACTGCTTTTAAAACGTTTTTAACGAAAGTACGTAACATAGAACGTGCGCTGGCATTGTGTTTACGCAGTTTTACGTTTTGGCGGGCGCGTTTAATCACCGATTTAATATTTGCCACTTAAAAATCTCCAATCATTCAGACGGTACAAAAAAAGGGTAATCTTGCACAATGAGTGAGATTTTGTCAATACAAATCTATCACTACAGTATTATCACCGCATTATCAGTACCGTATTGTCAATACAATTCTTAACTTAAAGGGTGGGTTCAGCAAGAATTTAGGTATATCATTACCCGCAATGTATCCAAAGTTCTATTATAATGACTGCACTGAAGAATGAAATGATTGTAAAACGTCAAAGCTTACTCCGATCCACCTCATTAGTTTCATTGATGACCTTTATTTCACGAATTATGGGTTTTATTCGGGATATGGTTTTGGCCAATTTTTTTGGTGCTCAAGCGGGAATGGATGCTTTTTTTGTTGCTTTTCGTATCCCAAATTTTATGCGGCGTTTATTTGCGGAAGGGGCTTTTTCACAAGCTTTTGTCCCCGTGCTTGCCGAATATCAAAAAAACCGTAATCCTGAAGATGTACGTGTTTTTATCGCGCGGGTTATGGGTTATCTAAGCGTTGTCTTATCGTTCATAACGGTCATAGGGATTATTGCGGCACCCGTTATTGTCATGCTGTTTGCCCCCGGTTTTAGCCACGACGGCACCCGGGCCTTATTGACGACAGAAATGCTGCGTATCACCTTTCCTTTCTTAATGCTGGTTTCTCTAACCGCAATGTTTGGTGCCATTTTAAATACTTATGGGTATTTTGCTATTCCGGCATTCACACCGGTTTTATTGAATATCAGTATGATCCTCGCTGCATTTTATATTTGTCCTAATTTACCGGTACCTGTGGTCGGTTTGGCTTGGGGAGTGCTTATTGCCGGAATTGTGCAGTTATTATTCCAGCTCCCGTTTTTACATCGACGCAGTTTGTTGGTGAAGCCGCAATTTACGCGTAAAGACGAAGGCGTCGCACGGGTAATGAAACTGATGATCCCGGCACTGTTTGGTGTTTCCATAGCGCAATTAAATTTAATGGTTGACAGTATTTTTGCATCGTTCTTGCAGGTGGGCAGTGTATCCTGGCTTTATTATACGGATAGGTTAACTGATTTTCCTCTTGGTGTATTTGGTGTTGCTATTGCCACCGTGATCTTGCCGCATTTATCAAGACGCCATGCTGAGCAAAGTCAAGAGCACTATTCACAAGCCCTGGATTGGGGAATCAGAACCATTTTACTTATAGGCATTCCGGCAAGTATTGGGTTGTGTGTTTTTTCCATGCCGCTTATCGTCAGTTGTTTTGCTTACGGAAAATTTCACCTAAATGATGTGCTGCAGACCCAAAAAAGTTTAATAACACTGAGTATCGGCGTGCCTGCCTTTATGCTCGTTAAAGTTTTAGCCTCTGGATTCTATGCGCGTCAAGATATTAAAACGCCCGTTAAAATTGGGGCATGGGCCATGCTCGTGAATACCATCCTCTGTGCAATTTTTATTAAATTTTTAGCACACGCGGGCTTAACGCTCGCCTCAGCTCTGGCAGGCTATGTTAATTGTGGTATCTTACTGTTCTTGTTAATAAGAACAAAAGTATACTCACCATCGCCAGGGTGGTTTAAATATAGTGTACAATTAATATGTGCAAATACTGTGGCCGCTCTTTATTTACTGGCTGTTCGTGGCACCGTAGAATACTGGTTAGCGCATTCTCCGTCTCTACGCCTGGCTTTACTATCAGCCCATGTCGGTGCAGTTGTGATAATTTATCTACTCGTACTCGGTATAACCGGCTTAAGACCCGCGCATTTTCGAGGACAAATGAAGGATTAATATGCAAGCAGAACAATTCTTTGTAATGGGTCAAACCCATGCCGTACCCATCTATTTAATTACTGACGAGCAGTGGGCGCAACTAAGTACTGAATTTTCAGCAAAAGTACGGAATCAGGTAAGTTTGCAAGAATTTACTTGCAAGAATAATGAGCTATGCATTATTCAAAATGAAGATGGTTTGATCGACAAGATTTATATCGGGTGTGCGCCAACCACAAATCCTGCTCAAATCATCGCTATGGCAGCACTTACTCTACCTGCAGGTATTTATCAATATCAAGGGGAGTTGACCGAAAGTGTTGCATTGTTTTGGGCTTTGGCACAGTACAAGTTTGAACGGTACAAGACCCATGCGCACAAACCCCGGCAATTACTTGTGCCCGAGGATTTATATAAATCCCTTCTAAACAGTACAACTGCTCATTTTTTAGTTCGTGATTTAATTAATACCCCAGCTGCAGATATGGGGCCAGAGCAATTAGCCCAAACAATGAGCCAGATGGCTCAAAATTTCAATGCTGAATTTAAAGAGTGGGTGGGTGATGATTTATTAGACAATAACTTCCCCGCTATTCATGCAGTAGGCCGTGCGGCAGCGCAAGTTCCTCGTTTATTATCGTTAAGCTGGGGCGTACCTGGTCATCCCAAGATCGCTTTAGTGGGTAAAGGCGTGTGCTTTGATTCAGGTGGCTTAGATATCAAATCTGCTTATGGCATGCGGATCATGAAAAAAGATATGGGAGGCGCGGCCCATGCGTTGGGTTTGGCAATGTGGATTATGCAGCAGAATTTACCCGTTTGCTTACAGGTTTTAGTGCCAGCCGTAGAGAATGCAATCGGCCCAAACTCTTTCCGGCCGGGCGATATCCTCACCATGCGTAATGGTTTAACAGTGGAGATACACAATACGGATGCTGAAGGAAGATTGATATTGGCTGATGCTTTGTCGCTTGCTGATGAACAGAATCCAGATTTAATCATTGATTTTGCAACATTAACAGGTGCTGCGCGTACTTCTGTAGGTACTGAGATTTCTGCTTTATTTACTAATGACGACGAGATTGCGCATGCAATCATCGCGGCAGGGCACGAAACTTCGGATCCCATTTGGAGGCTGCCGCTTTATCAGCCCTATGATGAATATTTAAAGTCAAATGTAGCTGATATGGCTAATTGTAGTGATCATCCTTATGCCGGGGCAATTATAGCGAGTTTATTTTTAAAACGTTTTCTAAGACCTGATGTATCTTGGGTGCATTTTGATATCATGGCTTGGAGTGAACGCAATAAGCCAGGAAAACCTGAAGGGGGTGAGGCCATGGGTTTACGGGCGATGATGCATTTTCTTCTAAGTCGTTATCAATAAGGAGATTTACATGCTTGTAACTTTTTATTCAAAAGCTTATGAAGATATAACTTATTTTGGTGAAATTGCTAAAACATTGATTCACATGATGGGACACAGTGGCGCAATTCCCGGTGCTATTAAGGCTCAGGATCTACCAGCAGCATTAGACAGTCTTCGCCATGAATTGCAGAACTCCAAGGCAGCTGATGCAGAGGATGATAATGCCGTTGGATTAGCAAAAAGAGCGGTTCCTTTAATTAATTTAATACAAGCAGCCATTAAAAAAGATTGTGATATTCTGTGGGATGTTTAATATTTAGTAAAGGTACCCATCCTTCTTGTACTTCTGTACTCTATGAAAAAATCATCGGAAATATAAAAGCCCCGATGATTTGTAGTTTACTTAATGGGATGGGTAAAAAGCTCATATCCTTGAGCTCGATATTGACGATAATGCTCACGACTTAAATTTTTAGCTTGCTCATCCCCGGATACAATTTCAATCACGCGTTTAAATCGTTGATGAAATTCTGGAATCGCACGGCTTAAATTTAACAAAATATCATTAAAACCTTTAGGTTCAGCACCATAGCCAATTTGTACAGGAGGTGGGGGCTTGGGGCCCTCACCTTGCAAATTATGCGGGATGAAACTTTCTTCTTTAAAAGTCCATAACAGCTCGTCGATGGTCTCTGCATCTTTTTGATGATCACAGTGAACATAAACCGTATGGCCGCGAATGTAGGCTTTTTCAATGAGTCGACACGCAATTAACCAGCGTGCCTGCGGATCATTTTGTTCTAATAAATAAAAATCAATGCGTAAAGAGGGCATCACGAATCAACTGAATGAGTAAAGGAACAGGACGGCCCGTAGCATTACGTTTTTTGCCAAAAACCCAGGCAACCCCTGCGATGTCCAAGTGTGCCCAGCGAAATTTTTCCGTGAATCGGGATAAGAAACATGCTGCGGTAACACTGCTTGCGCTGCGGTCAAAACTTGCGTTAATCATGTCGGCTAGAGGACTTTCCAGCGCTTCTTGATATTCCTCATCAAGTGGTAATCGCCAAACTTTGTCGCCACTCTCCTTACTGGCCCGCATAATGAGATCGGCTAATTCCTCATCTTGAGTCATAAGGCCACTCGCTACGGTTCCTAATGCAATGATAACCCCACCGGTAAGCGTGGCTACATCAATAACAAAGCGTGGATTATAGCGTTCTGCATAGGTTAGGGCATCTGCTAAAATTAAACGGCCTTCGGCATCGGTATTTAATATTTCTACCGTTTGACCTGACAAGGTAGTAACAATATCTCCCGGTTTTACTGCTTCCCCATTTATCATATTTTCGCAACTTGGGATGATGCCAGTAATATTAATCGGAAGCTTTAATTCGGCACAGGCTTTAATCACACCTAAAACACTCGCTGCACCACACATATCGTATTTCATTTCATCCATTGCATTTGCCGGTTTAATCGACATGCCACCGGAATCAAAAGTAATCCCTTTACCTACTAAAATGATGGGAGCAGCGTCACCTGCGCCGCGGTATTGGATATCGATTAAACGAGGGGGTTGTGAGGAGCCTTGTGCTACCGCAAGGAGTGTATTCATTCCCATATCTTGGATTTCTTGAACGCCGTAAACTTTGCTGTGTACCGTAGAATTATATTCAGCTGCTAAGGCTTCAGCCTGTTCGCCCAAATAGGTAGGGGTGCAAATATTGGCCGGAAGATTTGCTAAATCACGCGTTAATTTAATACCTGCAGCAATACTTATGCCATTTTTTAAAGC
>JAFKHV010000093.1 GCA_017306715.1 Legionella sp.
CTGAAGGTATCAATTCTTCAAAAATGGAATCTGACAACGCTCTATTAGTTAATATTCCTTGCATACAAACAACATAACTTATTGAAAATATCGGATTAGATCATTATCGACTCTTTGAGTAAAGTTTTTTCATATTTTTCAACAGGCCGGGACGTTTTCTGGAACATCATCGCGTTTTTTATTTCCGCATTCATGAAGAAGAGCATTACTTTTGTTCTAGTGCTGATTTAATGGAGCGTAATCTCTACCATCGTATTGAAATTATGTTCCCGATCTTAGATGAGCAATGTAAGAAACGGATTAAACGTGAGATTATTAAAAATTATTTACGTGATAACAGCAACACCTGGGAAATGCAAAGTGATGGGCAGTATAAGCCACCGACTCAGGGCGCTAACTGCGCCCAGGAAAAACTGATTCAGCTCTATCGGGATGAGGAGAGCGATATTTAGACTAGTTAGCTAATTCAATTTTTATTGCAGACCCCTCCCCCAAATTTAACTGGGTTCGCATATTCAGCGGCAAGGGATGGCTAATGTAATCATGACCAACGCCGCGTAATCGAAGTACGGGTATGGGGATATTGTGGGCAAAGCGCAAAAGCACCTCGTCAACGAGTGAGGAGCCATCAGGTTCTAAGCCGCCCGTAAAATCTCCCAAAATAATGGCTTGCGCCCCTGAAAATAAACCGGCCTGGCGTAAATGCTCCAGCATTCGATCCAGACGATAACCACGCTCAGAAACTTCTTCTAAAAATATAAACTGCCCTCTCCCGTGTAAGACCCATGAAGTACCTATACTGGCTTGGACTAAGGTCAAATTGCCACCGACTATTTTCCCCTGCAATGCGGCTGCTTTTTTAGCAAGGTTATTCATGGGTATAAGCGGGTAGGAAAGAAAATTTAATTCCCCTAGTAAAATTTTACGCAGTTGCGCGAGTGACTCTGGAGAAAACTTATCAGGTGCAACTCCTGAATGTAAGGTGGACCATTGCCAAGCTTGCTGCATATACAAATGCAAACAGGTAATATCGCTCATCCCCACAAATAATTTTGGCTTCTCTGGAGCTGGTATTTGTTCTAAATAGGGGATAATGCGCGTGGCTCCGTAGCCTCCACGAACACAGATTATTGCCTTGCTATCCGCAGCATAAAGCGCATCACGCAATTGCTGAAAACGTTCAATATCATGATTTGCACACAAAAGATCGTCACCAAATATGGCTGGGTGAATACGGACACGCAATCCCCAGGAACAGAGCATGTCTTTTAAGGCTTCTAATTGTCTATCCGAACAACGCGATGCAGGGGCTACTAAATCAATCAAATCATTGCTTTGCAGTATGGGTAGTTTAGTCATAATTCTATGTAACGAGTTTTTCACGCTACAATATAAGAGTTTTACTCAATTTTCCAGGCTCTTCTTTCACCAATCGCGGCAACAGATAACCGGGTACTAATTTCTGGAGTGTGTAGAAAATCTCTTTGGCTTGAGATAAATCCATATCGAAATGAGCAGCGCCCTGAACTTTATCCAGAATATGGAGATAATAGGGAAGGATCCGGTGTTGAAATAGCCTTTGGCTTAACTCAGCCAATATGCTTGCATCATCGTTAATACCTGCCAACAAAACACTCTGATTTAATAAAAAAAAGTCCTGCGCGGCTAAAGAGGTTAAAACGCTCTTCACCTCTGCATCTGCTAATTCCTGAGGATGATTGATGTGTAAAACCAAAACTTTTTTTAACCGTGTTTCTGAGAAAATCTTTAAAAAACGTTCATCAATTCTTGCAGGAAAGACCACCGGTATCCGGCTATGCATCCGTAGAGTATGCACATGCTCAATCTGTTCTAAAAGCTGTAGTAATTCTATAAACACAGCGTCTGCAGCCAACAACGGGTCCCCCCCACTTAAAATAACTTCGGTTATCGAGGGATCATTACGTATATAACCCGCTAAGTCGTACAGGCCATTGCGGCCAATATTATTGTCCTGATACGGGAAATGACGGCGAAAACAAAAGCGACAGTTAACCGCACATGCTCCGGTGAGGGTAATTAAAAGCCGCCCTTCGTACTTGTGGATAATGCCTTTTTGAGGATTACTTTTTTTCTCCTCCAAAGGATCGGTTACATAACCCTGGACCGAGCTCAGCTCCGAGGCTGTAGATAAAACCTGTAATAAAAGTGGATCGCGTGGGTTATTTTTCTGCATCCGCTGCGCATAACTTAAAGGCACACGGGTGGGAAATGCCTTTTCCGCAAGGGCCTCACCAAGCGTTTGGGGTAATTCTAAATACTCTAAAAGGCTCGCAACGGTTGAAAAACCCTGTGCTAATTTTTTTTGCCAACTGATGGTTGAATCTCGCATTAATGATATAGACTTGATAAACTGTGCGCACTTTAACGAAAACGCGAAGAAATCTCAACTGGAGAACTGATGGCAACTTATGGCAGCAATGATGTAAAAAATGGTCTTAAAGTCATGGTGGACGATGCCCCCTGCACCATTCTTGAATGTGACTTTGTTAAACCTGGAAAAGGTCAAGCATTTACGCGCATTAAAATTCGCAATCTGAAAACCGGTCGTGTTGTTGAGCGCACCCTTAAATCTAATGAAAGCATCGAATCAGCTGATGTTGCGGATATGGAAATGCAATATTTGTATAACGATGGCGAATTATGGCACTTTATGGTACCCGATAATTTCGAACAATATGCAATCACATCAGAGGTTTTGGGTGACTCTCAGCAATGGTTAAAAGAACAAGATGTGTGTATGGTCACTTTATGGAACAATGAGCCTATTCAAGTGCTTCCGCCTAACTTCGTAGTTCTTGAAATTGTTGAAACCGATCCTGGCGTTCGTGGTGATACTTCCGGTGGCGGTGGCAAGCCTGCTAAATTAGATACAGGTGCAGTAGTGCGCGTACCTCTTTTCGTTCAAACCGGGGAACTCATCAAAGTCGATACGCGTAAAGGTGAATATGTATCCCGAGCTAAAGAATAATCTTAGCGCAGCTGCAGATACTCATTAATGTTTTGATATCTGCAGATTAATACACCGTATAAGCATCGTACATACCCCAATATCCGACATTTTGGATGTCATCATAACCATAATAATAGGCATTGTTCCAGTATGGTGCACCATAATAACCCACGGAATAAACAGTTCTTGTTTTGTAGACTGGCTTATAATATGTTTTATAAGCAGGCGTGTAATATACAGTCTCCGTAGCACAGCCACCCAAAAGTACGACAATACTTAAACTTAAGGCAATAGTTAATCGTTTCATAGTTCTTCCTTATCTGCAGTAACCTGTCTACCAACGATGCCAATATCGCCAGTGGTGCCAATGATGCCCCCAGTGCCGATGCCAGTGACGATAATGCCAGTATGTAGAGTAATGAGGTGTATCGCTGGAGGTGAACGAATTAATATTAGCTATTTGCGCAGTTAAGTCTTGTATAGGCGCAGCTTGGGGTGCTGCGCTCCAGATTATTGCACTCATTGCCAAGGTTGGAATTAGATGACGCACGTCTTGCACTCCTTGCATTGACCATTTCGTATTTAAATTATACATTAAGGTTTTTGCAAGAGCAAATTGTAAGCGCAAAATATAATTATTAGTGCTTCAACTCAGTCCTAACTCCGTCATAAGAGCGACGGGACAGGAGCCAATTTTAGGTATTTCTGCTTGAGATGAAGCGATAAAACCATGAGCTAACGCTTTGGATATCAGAGCAAATAAATCATTAAAATAGTTATCAATGTTTAGAAAACCCATAGGCTTATTTAAAAGCCCGAGTTTAATGGCATTCCATGTGTCAAAAGCCTCTTCCAACGTGCCTAAACCACCAGGTACTACAATAAATGCATCCGACTTTTGCTGCATCAGTAATTTTCGTTCCTGCATGGTTTGGGTGACAATCAATTCATCTAATGCGTTAATGGGCTTCTCCGAAGCGATGAGACTCTCAGGGATTATTCCGGTGACCTTACCCCCTTGCTCAAGTGCGCTTGTGGCAAGCACCCCCATTAGTCCCAGACTTGAACCACCATAAACCAAACGCATATTTCGCAGGGCTATTTGGGCTCCTAGCTGAGCCACCACATCTTGGAATAGTGCTGAGTTACCAAATTTTGCTCCCAAGTAAACACAAACTGATTTCACTTTCTTAACCTTAGTACCGAAAAATTTTTAGTAAGTCTACTACTAATATCTTATCTGTCAGCAATTAATATTATTTCGCTTTTGTCGTACTATTTTTAATTAGCATTTAAAGCAGTTTTTTAAAATTTATGATAACGAATGCTATTAAACCATAAAGTTCAATTAACCTTGGAATTTTTAGTGTTAACCACCGGCTCGCGGTGGTTAACGTGTTCATTAATGATCTATTTTAACCACAACTACCTACAACAGCTGCAATAGGTGCATTGAAGTTTCCACTCATACTGGTGCAATTAGTTAAAATCCCATTCGTGTCAGTACAGACAGTTATTGAATTATCCACTTGATTGGTAATATAAGTGTATCCACTATCCGACTCATATATAGAAACAGGCTGATTAAAGTTTGATCCCGTAGTGACGCAATTACTTAACAGAAATGTAGTAGGATCGACATCACATCGCGATACAGTGCTGTTTCCTTTATTGGTAATTAATGCATAATGATTCGGATTTGATGGTCCAGAACCCACTATAAAACTCGGTTGGTTAAAACCACTTCCTCCAGCATCAGTACAACTTGCGATGGTAATGACGTTACTAATAGGACAAGTACTGATTGAATTGGTTGTTGTATTGGTAGTAAAAAGAGCGCCCGCATTGGAGGAGGTTGGTCTAAGAACATTAATAGAAGTTGCGGTTGTTGGATAATTAACCGGCGTACTAACACTGCACCCACTCCAAGAACTACTGCCCGTGCCGGTTTGCGCTGTCGTGCAATAAGTTAATGTGCCATTATTATTTGCAATCCATCCCTTACCATTTAAGACAGCCAGACCTATCGGGTTTGTGGCCGCACTACTGGTGATTGCGGTAGCAGTAAAAGGCGGCGTTGGATTTGTAATTGTATCAATGACGATTAAGGGATTACTGCCACTAGCATTCGTTATCGACAGTAGTAAACCACTCCATACCATGGCCGTGGGATTATCTAATGGTGCTCCTAGAACCGCGGTGCTTTCACCAGAACACGCAACTATTGCCCCACTTACAGAATCGGATGAACAGTTACTTAGGGTATTATTACCCGCATTTAACACCCATGTTTGGTTGCAGAGGAAACCTGAAGCAGCGGTTGTAAAATTACTGATTAACCCCCCTCCGCTTAGTGGAACGCCTTGAGCGTTGGTAATATTTCCAGGGTTAGGGATAATAATTTGATAACTACTATTGCTATTGAGTGGACTACTGGTATTGAAAGTCACGGTCCGATTAGAGTTACTGTAGACAGGATTAATCAAAGTAACGTAGGTCTGTGACAATGTATTATATAATTGATGATACACAGATTTGATTTTTATCGCAAAAATTATTCCGTACGAAGCATTCACCGTGTATTTTCGATAATAATTTGTTTCATACAGTTTAAAGATTAGGAGTATTAGACGTTCGCTTTAATGTAAGAGTGCTCTGCAAATGAGGATATTCCTTTAGTTTTATTAGAGTCTATAGGTTTCCTTGAAGTAGTTGGATACAAGCTAAAATAAGAGTGTCTCATTAGTTTTTAATCACCAGCCGAGACCGAGAACTTCCCGGCATGATGGAATTTGAAGGTTTACTACCATAACCATTTTCTTGTACTTAAATCTTATTTCTGAACATTGTTCAAAAATTAAGTTCAGGCTCCGCTGAAGGATTACAACATTCGGCTATAGCAATAGCTGTTTTACTAAGTCCTAAGCCTATTGTCGCTAAACTATGTGTTACTAAACGAATAAATGTATCTAATGTATCCAAAATCATAGAAGCTCCATAATAGAGGGCGCACAAGAAGCTCATAGCTCCTAGGGTGATATTAGTACCACCGCATTTTATCTCATCTAAATCAAAAGTTTCAGCACCGATAACAATATTAGCTACACCGAAAGTGGATGTCATTAATGCTTCTAGAGTTAAATTTAACGCTAAGCCCAGATTAATGAGCGGTAAGGCAGCAATTGCTTTTACATTTTTTTTGGCATCAGAAAATGAAGTGAATGGCTTAAAAAAGCTATTTTGATAATCTCCTGAACACATGAAGTCATTTAATCTTCTTTGTTTATGGTTGTCTAAATTTTCAAACATTAGCCATCTCCAGTCTTATATAAAAATCAAATTGTATAATAATATTTCTTTTTGGCAAGTTTAAAAAAATTTATTTGGATGCCCTTTGTTTATAAAGTAACAAGACCCATCCTATCGGGCGATGCCAGTACTTGTTAAGATGGGGCATTTATGGTTCGTTAATTAAAGCATGATACCCTGGATTGGCGGTACCAAATTATCATTTGATTACCTTGTATTTAAAACTTCTATGCAAGTTTCGGTAAATTGGTAATTCCCCACTATGAGGTAGTTGTAGGGGGTATCTATTGGACAATAGTGGACGTTTGATAGGACTTAAGGCCAGTGTTTAAAAGGGATTATGGATGATACTGGAGTGTTTTGGATGATAAATTGGGGCGGCGGCTATTTAACTTAATATATAATCATTTGATTTATAAAATATTTATTTTGTATGAATTTAAATATACCCCCATTTATACCCCCTACAACATTCTCTATCTCTAATTTATTATAATGACATGTAGATATAATGTTAAATTTTCGACATATCGTCCGTATATGTTTACACCATCGACATATTCTAAAAACATGTCGACAAAATAAGAAAATATCGACACATTTCTTTGACATGTCTATTGCATCGACATATCCTTAAAACATGTCGATAAAATTGGAAAATTTAAACATTATGAAAATTGATGTAACGAAAGCATACAATGAATTGCCTGCACTGCCTCCCAAACAGGATATTGAAACTAAAAAAATACTGAAAGTATGTATTGAAGCACGTGCGTCACTAGCAGAGTTGAGAAAAGCGGCAGAAATGTTACCAAACCAAAGCGTTCTAATAAACTCTTTGCCTTTGCTAGAAGCACAAGCAAGTTCAGAGATTGAAAACATAATGACTACAACAGATAAGTTATTTCAATACGCCAATAGCAGTTCCGAAACGAATATAGATCCAGCTACAAAAGAAGCTTTACGTTACAGAACTGCTTTGAGAGAAGGCTTTGAATCTATTAAATCTCGACCATTAAATACGGTCTTAGCAGAAAGTTTATGTTCAACCTTGCATGGCGTTGAAATGACAGTAAGAAAGGTTCCAGGAACCACTCTCTCCAATCAAGCAACGGGAGAAATAATTTATACTCCTCCTGAGGGCGAGGCGCTTTTAAGGAAAAAGCTTCATAATTGGGAAGTGTTTTTACATGATCAGAATGATATTGACCCATTAATAAAAATGGCTATAGGGCATTATCAATTTGAAGCAATCCACCCATTTACGGATGGAAATGGCCGAACGGGAAGAATTTTAAATATATTGTATTTAATCGAGCAAGAACTATTAACTATACCTGTTCTTTATTTGAGCCGTTATATCATCAAGCATAAGAAAGAATATTACCAAAATCTCTTAAATGTCACTTTAAAAGATGATTGGGAGTCCTGGATTATTTACATGTTAAATGCTGTCGCAAACACATCTCAATGGACTTGCAATAAGATTAAGAACATTATTGGCCTAATGGAAGAAACCGTGGAGTATGTAAAAAATAAACAACCTAAAATATATTCAAGAGAATTAGTAGAACTTCTTTTTGTACAACCTTACTGCAGAATTTCGAATGTAGTAGATGCAGGGATAGTAAAAAGACAAACCGCTGCCGAATATCTGCAGAAGTTTGTTAGTGAAGGTATTTTGAAAGAAATAGAAATTGGAAGAGAAAAAATATATATCAATACAAAATTCATGCAAATCTTATTTAGGGACACTGATTAAAATGCAGCATTTATGGTTAATGATATTTGAAAGACTTAAAAATGCAGGTAAAGGACATGAACACGATAGCATCAAATTGAAAAAGTCATTAAAAAAATTCCAAGAGGAAGGATTTTTTTTGTGGACTCAATTTATAAAAAATATCCAATCAAGCTTGTACAACGTGTTTTATTGC
>JAFKHV010000123.1 GCA_017306715.1 Legionella sp.
TTTGAAATGATTTTGTAATAAACTTTCTTTGCGCATCACAATTCCTCTTATGTTTTTTGGCGAAATCATTAGATCATGAATTGCGCTGCGCATCTAGCTTTTAATGCTGGTTTCTAATTTTTGTGACGATATATCAGGCTCTGGATGACCGGGTGTATAGTGATGATTTCAGTAATTTGATATGGACGCGTTATAACCACTATGATTTGTGATTATAACGCTATCTTAATAAGGAGGTTTAACCTAATTCGTGCCGCCAACCGTGAGTGCATCGATTTTTAATGTTGGTTGACCGACACCAACAGGAACAGATTGACCATCTTTACCGCAGACCCCAATTCCAGCATCGAGCGATAAATCATTACCAATCATACTGATCTTTTTCATTACCTCAGGACCATTCCCAATTAAGGTTGCGCCTTTAACTGGGGCGGTGATTTTTCCATCTTCAATTAGGTACGCTTCACTGGCAGAGAAGACAAACTGGCCTGAGGTAATATCCACTTGGCCACCACCAAAATTTACAGCATAGAGCCCCTTTTTAACTGAACGAATAATTTCAGCAGGATCTTGAGTTCCAGCAAGCATATAAGTATTGGTCATACGTGGCATAGGCACATGTGAATAGGATTCACGACGACAATTTCCAGTGGGTTTCATACCCATAAGCTTGGCATTTAATTTATCTTGCATGTAATTCACCAAGATCCCATCTTCAATCAAAGTGGTGCACTGTGCTGGAGTACCTTCATCATCAATAGTCAATGACCCGCGGCGATTTTCTAATGTTCCGTCATCCACCACTGTAACCCCAGAAGCGGCAACCTGCTGCCCGAGTTTTCCAGAAAATGCGGACAGACCTTTACGGTTGAAATCTCCCTCTAAGCCATGACCCACGGCTTCATGTAATAATACCCCTGGCCAACCTGGACCAAGAACTACCGGCATAGTACCAGCAGGGGCAGGCCGTGCATCAAGATTTACTAATGCCTCACGAACGGCTTCTCGCGCATAGCCAAGCGCTCTTTCCTTTTCGGTGAAATAAGAATAAGCCACCCGCCCGCCGCCGCCACTTCGAGCAGATTCACGACGACCCTTATCTTCAACAATAACGCTCACATTCACGCTAACCAATGGACGAACATCCGCATGCATTTGTCCATGCATGTC
>JAFKHV010000124.1 GCA_017306715.1 Legionella sp.
TGAATATATTATTTTTTCTTCAAGGAGGGCTTTCGTGGGAATTATTTCGTATGTTTACGCTTATCAGTATGATTTCTTATTTGTTCACAACAATTTTTGCCCTCTGTATTGATCCGCAAACCGCCAAACGCGTCTGGTTTGCAGGGTTTATGTTCCCCGGGGTATTGTCTTTATTTAATATGTTTATCGCGGTTTTACCGAATCAAGTAGAGCACCTGGTTGCATTTTTATTTAATATTCACGGGTGGACTGTTGATAACAGTTATTTGCTTATTTGGCTCAATAGCTGGATCTCATTATGTATGCTTTTCGCCTGGTGCGTTTATCGCCTGGACCGCGCACGTATACCGTCGAAGCTAAGCAATTTTCTCCTACTCCTGGTGGGATTTGGTCCGTTACTATGTGTTGTAACGCTAATTGCCTATATCACTCAATTAACCCAGCATGAATTAAAATGGGAGAAAACTATTAAACGGGGCAAAGTCAAACCGATTCGAACGCATAATCGACCCCGTTATAATTTCAGTGAAGCCTTAGCTCTGGATAAAAAAGAAGAGTTACGGATCTTGGGATGTGAAATTATCTTATTAGGGGCGCTCTTGATGTTGTCCTTTTTATACACCTATTACGGAATATCATGAAGATTAACGGGCGTATCTTACTGGTTTTGCTGTGTTTCTTTAATCAAGCTTTAGCCTTATCTGTTCCTTGTGACGCGAATAAGGGTTTGAGTTTATTACAAAATAATCCGCTGCCCCTTGCTGAAATCCATCTTATTCTGCAGGCTTGCGATCGCAACAATCCCAATTCCGTACAAACTTTGTTGTTGCATGGATTAGTAGCGCGTCAAGAGGCCAAAAGCACCCAGAAGTATGAGCAAGCCATCAGCTGGTTGCAGCAAGCGCAAAAAGTAGCGGCTAGTAATAATAATATTCCAATTTTAGAATTGGCTGTTACCTATGAATGGGCACAGCAACCGGCAGCGGCCCAGGCGCTCTATACCCAGCTTCTAGCTAAAGAACCTCAATCACGCCCTGCACTTTTAGGTCTGGCGCGAACCGTCACCGCACAAGGGGATTTAAAGCAAGCGTTAACTTTATATCAACAAGCCCTGCACAATAATCCACAAGATGTTGACGCTATTAACGGACTGGGGCGGGTATTGCTTGC